>JAGOZX010000022.1 GCA_018058425.1 Sebaldella sp. | reverse complement strand
TAATGAGAAAAGAGGGAATAAAAATGGAGAAAAAAGTCATAAGAAAAAATATTTATTATAAAATAAAGAGCATCAAAACAATCAGTGAAATAGAAAGAATTCCTTGGATGAAATATGCTTTTGAAGAAATAAGAAGAAAAATATGTGCTATTTCTGGAAAAAAGAGTAATCCGAGAATAGATGAATATTTTAATGCAACCACAAATGGAAAAGGATTAGACGATAATATAAACTGGTGCGGAGCCTTTATAAGTTGGTGTTTTGCACAAGCGGGATATGATTATGAATATTCATATAATAAAAATTCAGAAACCTCCAAAGAGAAAAGGATACCAGAAAATTCATGTAGAGCAGTGCTTTGGAGCTGGGAAGGATCAAAACTAGCTTCTCCTTGGAAGAAGATAAAAACTCCTATTATGGGGGCAGTAGCTGTCAGAGAAAATGTAAAAGGAACAGAAATTGACCCAGAAAATTCAAAATATGGAAGCGATGGTCATGTAACATTTGTTATTGGCGAAACTGATAATGGAAAATATTATTATTGTTTAGGTGGAAATCAAGGTGGTAAAAAAGGAGCCAGATGTGTACAGGTTTCTAAATATCCAAAATTAAATGAAAAAAATGAAGATTATTTTAGTTATTTTTTAATTCCTCCAGACTATATACTAACTCATGAAGATACCTTGCCAATAATGTCAGATGATAAAGATATTGAAATTGGAAATGATAAAAATTCCAGAAATTAGAATTTGACAAATAGAAAAAACTGGGTTATAAATTAATGCAAGGAACAGAAAATAAATGAGCAAATTTACGCAAAAAATTAAAAATAAGCTTTTAAAGATTCAGAATACCCAATTAAAAAAATTAAATTATAAATCTTAATAAAAAGATAAATTGACATTTCCTTGAAATGAGGTAAACTAAGATTATGGGAAATTAAGTATATTTAATTAATCACACTTCAACTTTTATTCATAGTAACTTAAAAACATATCAATTTTTTTAAAATCAATAAGCAATCAATAAACTAAAAGAAAAACTAAGCTGTACATTAAAGTCATGCATTTGAACTATCGTTATTTATCTTAATTTATAAAATAATAGTTATAGAGAGGTGGAAACTAATGTTAGGAATAGGAATAACTGAATTTGTAGGTGTAGCAAGAGGGGATACTATAGGACTAGTCATAGCAAATGTAGATGATGAAGTAAAAAAGGCCATGAATGTAGACACAAGGTATAGGTCATTGGGAATAGTAGGAGCGCGTACAGGAGCTGGTCCTCAAATTTTTGCTGCAGATGAGGCTGTAAAAGCTACAAATGCAGAAGTAATAAGTATTGAACTTCCTAGAGATACTAAAGGTGGAGGTGGACATGGAAGTTTAATTATTTTTGGAGCTGATGATGTATCTGATGTTAGAAGAGCTGTAGAGGTTTGTCTTGGTGAATTAGATAGAACCTTTGGGGATGTTTATGCTAATGAAGCTGGACATTTAGAATTTCAATATACAGCTAGAGCAAGTTATGCTTTGGAAAAAGCTTTTGGAGCTCCTGTGGGGAAAGCTTTTGGCATCACAGTGGCAAGTCCGGCTGCAATAGGTGTTGTCTTAGCCGATACAGCTGTAAAAGCAGCTACGGTGGATGTAATTGGATATTCATCACCATCACACGGAACAAGCTATAGTAATGAAGTAATATTGTGTATAAGCGGGGATTCCGGAGCTGTAAAGCAAGCAGTAATATCAGCAAGAGAAATAGGAATAAAGCTTTTAGGTCAATTGGGTTCAGTTCCTGTAACTGACACTAAGCCATATATTTAAATACTAGGAGGAGTTAAGAATTATGAAATCAAAAAGATTTGAAGTCCTAAGAAACAGACCTGTAAATCAGGATGGTTTTATTGCTGAATGGCCAGAAGTTGGTTTTGTAGCAATGAATGGGCCAAATGACCCAAAACCAAGTATAAAAATAGTTAATAATGAGGTAGTAGAACTAGATGGAAAGAAAAAAGAGGAATTTGACTCAATAGATACTTTTATAGCAAGATATTCTATAAATTTAGAAAAATCAGAAGAAGTAATGAAAATGGATTCGCAAAAATTAGCTAATATGCTATGTGATCCAAATGTTCCTAGAGCAGAACTAATAAAAATAACTACTGCAATGACACCTGCTAAAATAGTGGAAGTTTTAGGATTTATGAATGTGCTAGAAATGATGATGTCTCTTCAAAAAATGAGAGCAAGAAAAACTCCGGCAAATCAATGCCATGTTACAAATGTAAAGGATAATCCAGTACAGATAGCAGCAGATGCAGCTGAAGCAGCTGTAAGAGGATTTGCTGAACAAGAAACTACAGTAGGTGTGGAAAGATACGCTCCATTTAATGCTCTAGCTTTATTAGTGGGAGCTCAGGTAGGTAGAGGTGGAATTCTAACACAATGTGCCCTAGAAGAAGCAACAGAGCTACTTTTAGGTATGAGAGGACTAACATCGTATGCAGAAACAATATCTGTATATGGTACAGAAGATGTATTTACTGATGGTGATGATACACCATGGTCTAAATCATTTCTAGCATCAGCTTATGCTTCAAGAGGATTAAAAATGAGATTTACTTCTGGAACTGGTTCAGAAGTACAGATGGGTTATGCAGAAGGAAAATCAATGCTTTATTTAGAAGCAAGATGTATATATATCACAAGAGGAGCAGGGGTTCAAGGGCTTCAAAATGGTTCGATTAGTTGTATTGGGATACCTGGTGCTGTACCTTCTGGAATTAGAGCTGTATTAGCTGAAAATCTAATAACTACAATGTTAGATTTAGAAGTAGCATCTGGAAATGATCAGACTTTTTCGCATTCAGATATAAGAAGAACAGCAAGAATGCTTATGCAGATGATACCGGGAACAGATTTTATATTCTCAGGTTATAGTTCTACACCAAATTACGATAATATGTTTGCTGGTTCAAACTTTGATGCAGAAGATTTTGATGATTATAATATTCTTCAGAGAGATTTAAAAGTTGACGGGGGATTAAGACCAGTAATTGAAGATGAGATAGTAGTTGTGAGAAATAAAGCTGCAAGAGTTTTACAAGCAGTATTTAAAGAATTAGGGTTAACAGAAATAAAGGATGAAGAAGTAACAGCAGCAACTTATGCGCATGGAAGTAAGGATATGCCAGATAGAAATGTAGTAGAAGATCTAAAGTCAGCAGGAGAGATGATAAGTCGTGGAATAACAGGAGTAGATGTAGTGAAAGCTCTTTATAAAAGCGGATATCAAGATGTGGCACAGAGTGTATTAAATATGTTAAAACAAAGAGTATCTGGTGATTATTTACATACATCAGCTATAATTAATAAAGATTTTGAAGTAATAAGTGCAGTAAATGATTTAAATGATTACGCAGGCCCAGGAACAGGTTATAGAATGAGTGAAGAAAGATGGGATGAAATAAAAGATATTCCAAATGCAACTAAACCTGATTCGTTTTAATCCATAATAAGGAGGAAATGTATGAATATTGATGAAAGACAGTTAAGAGAAATAATTGCCAATGTTATAAATGAAATTCAGCATGAAACTGATAAATGCAGTTATGATTCCAAAGAAAATAAAACTTCTTCTTGTGGATTAAATAATGATGCTGGTAAGTTAAAATTAAAAGAGTTAGGGACTGCAACAAAGGGGACAAGATCTGATGAGGTGGTAATAGGAATTGCACCAGCATTTGGAACTTATCAAACAGAAACTATTCTCCATATTCCATTATATAAAGTGTTAAAAGAAATAATTGCTGGAATAGAAGAAGAAGGACTAAAAGCAAGAATAATCAGAGTTAATAGAACTTCAGATGTATGTTTTATAGCTCATGATGCTGCAAAGCTAAGTGGTTCTAAAATAGGGATTGGAATTCAGTCAAAAGGGACAGCTGTGATACATCAAGCAGATTTAATGCCCTTAAGTAACTTAGAGTTATTTCCACAATGCCCGTTATTAGATTTAGAAACTTACAGGTCTATTGGTAAAAATGCTGCAAAATATGCAAAAGGTGAAACTCCAAATCCTGTACCTGTAAAAAATGATCAGATGGTAAGACCAAAATATCAAGCTTTAGCAGCAATATTACACATAAAAGAAACTGAACACGTAGTTCCTCATTCTAAACCAGTAGAATTAGAAGCTATATTTTCTTAGGAGGGTAGTCATGGATGAAGTAGTTATAGAAAAAATGGTAAAAGAGATAATAAATAATTTGAGAGATAAAAATGATGAAACTCAACCTCTTGGAGGTAGTAATGGAAAAATTGGAGTTTCTTCATATCCATTGGGGAGTAAAAGACCAGATTTAGTGAAAACACCTACTAATAAAACTTTAGATGAGATAACACTAGAAAATGTTATGAATGGAAGTATAACGATAAATGATTTGAAAATAACAGCAAACACATTAGAATTACAAGCACAGGTTGCAGAAGCAGCTGGAAGAGACTCTATTGCTAGAAATTTTAGAAGAGCAGCAGAATTAACAACTATTCCAGATGAAAGAATATTACAAATATATAATGCATTAAGACCATTTAGATCATCTAAAGTAGAACTAATGCAAATAGCAGATGAATTAGAAAATAAATATAATGCAACTATAAATGCTGCACTAGTAAGAGAAGCAGCTGAAGTATATGAAAATAGAAAAAAATTAAGAGACGAGTAAAATATAGCAGATAAGTAAAGAATAAACAGAAAAATAGGAGGAAGTATGAAATACATAGCGGGAATAGATGTAGGGAATTCAACAACAGAAGTAGCCTTAGCAAGTATTTCTGCTAGTAATGAAGTCAAATTCTTATCTAGTGCTTTTGTGCCAACAACAGGAATAAAAGGTACTTCTCAAAATAAACATGGAATATTTGGAGCATTGCAAAAGGCTTTGGAAAAATCAGATTTAAAATATAAAGATCTAAGTTTAATAAGAATAAATGAGGCTGCACCTGTAATAGGAGATGTAGCCATGGAAACGATCACTGAAACAATAATTACAGAATCTACAATGATTGGTCATAATCCTAAAACACCAAGTGGAATAGGACTAAGATCTGGAATTACAGTTAGATTCGAAGACTTATTAACTCAAGGTACAGATAAAGATTTAATTGTAATAGTCCCTAAAGAGATAGATTTTGAGGAAGCTGCCAGAGGATTCAATAATGCAGTAGAAAAAGGAATTCATGTTAATGGTGCAATAATGCAAAAAGATGATGCTGTATTGGTACAAAATAGGTTGAGCTTTAATATACCAATTATTGATGAAGTCATGATGATAGAGAAGATACCAATTGGTATGAAATGTGCTGTAGAAGTAGCTGCACAGGGAAAAGTTATAGATACACTGTCAAATCCTTATGGAATAGCGACTGTATTTGGTCTAAGCCCAGAAGAAACAAAAAAAATAGTGCCTGTATCTAGGGCATTGATGGGAAATAGATCAGCAGTAGTTATAAAAACACCACAAGGAGATGTAAAAGCCAGAATTATTCCTGCGGGAGGCATAGAAATCATTGGAGAAGATAAAAAAATAAAAGTAGATATCGAAGATGGTGCAGAAAAAATAATGGAAGCTGTAAAAAATGTAAGATGTGTTACTGATATAAAAGGAGATCCTGGGACAAATGTAGGTGGTATGTTTGAAAAGGTAAGACAGACTATGGCTATATTAACACAAAAATTACCAGCAGATATCTTTATTCAGGACCTTCTTGCAGTAGACACCTTTGTACCAGTGGATATAAAAGGTGGTTTAGCAAATGAGTTTTCCATGGAAAATGCAGTAGGGATAGCCTCAATGGTAAAATCAGACAGACTGCAAATGCAAATAATAGCAGAAGAATTAGAAAAAGAACTGGGAGTCAAAGTAGAAATAGGCGGAGTAGAAGCAAATATGGCTATAATGGGAGCACTCACTACTCCTGGAACAGATGTACCATTAGCAATAGTAGATATGGGAGCAGGTTCTACAGATGCATCAATAATAAATAAGCATGGAGAAATCTTTTCTGTACATCTAGCAGGAGCTGGAAATATGGTAACTATGCTTATAAATTCTGAATTAGGAATAGAAGATTCTACTCTAGCAGAAGATATAAAAATTTATCCTTTGGCAAAGGTAGAAAGCCTTTTTCATATAAGGCATGAAGATGGAACAGTACAGTTTTTTAAGGAAGCCTTAAATCCAAATGTTTTTGCAAGAGTTGTAGTTTTAAAAGATGAGGGAATGCTTCCAATACCAGGAGAGCAATCATTAGAAAAGATAAAAGTTATTAGAAGAAGTGCTAAGGAAAGAGTTTTTGTAGAGAATGCAATAAGAGCCTTAAATTTTGTTAGTCCTACTGGAAATTTAAGAGATATTCCTTTTGTTATATTAGTAGGTGGTTCAGCTCTTGACTTTGAGATACCTGAATTAGTTACTGATAAACTAAGTAAATACTCTATAGTAGCAGGAAAAGGTAATATTAGAGAAATAGAAGGACCTAAAAATGCAGTAGCTACAGGATTAGTATTAGATGTTTTGAAAAATAGAGGTGAAAAGAATGAGTATTGATGTTCCTTCTATTAAAATCTCTTTTACCAGAAATAATTTAGAATTTGTAAAAGAAATAACCTATGGAATTGAGGAAGAGGGTATTCCTTATGAGATAAAAGAAGAAGATATTTCTGATATAGTAAAGAAAGCATATGAGGAATCAATGAACTCAAGATTATCTTTAGGAATAGCAGTAAATGATGAAAAAGCAGTTTTCCATTATTCAAAATTAAAAGAGAATAGTCCTTTATTTTTAGTAAATATGAAAAGTTTGGATAAGAAAGAATTAAGAGCTTATGGAAGTAACGCTGCAAGATTAATAAAAGGAATTCCATTTAAAGAAGTAGAGAAATGAATATAAAAGTTTAGGATGTGAGAAAATGAATTCTGGAAAGGAATATGAAGATTTAGTAAAAATAGTACAGGAAAAAGTACAACAGGTTTTAGAAAAGACTAAAAAATCTAATATTACTTCTCTAGATTTGGAATTATCAATAAAGTTTTCTAAAGCCAGTATAAGAAAAGCAAATGAATTAGGAATAAAAATAGTAGTTGCCTTAGCTGATAAAAATGGAAATCTTACTTTGTTAAATAGAATGGGAGATTCATTAATTGCCAGTATTGAACTTGCACAGAAAAAAGCCTATACTTCAGTAGTTTTAAATATGTGTACATCCGAAGTATCAAAGAGTGGATTAGTGGGAATAGTAAGTTCGATGGAAGGAAAAATAGTCAGCTTTGGAGGTGGAATTCCAATAAAAAATAACGAAAAGCTTATTGGAGGTATTGGGATAAGCGGAGGAACTGTGGAACAAGATATAGAAATAGCACAATATGCAATTAATGCTGTGTTAGGCTAGAAAAGGAGGCATTAATATTGGACGGAGTACTAATAGATGATATTGTAAAAAAAGTAATGAGTGAAATGACAAATGGTGGCTCTTTAAATGTAAGTAAAGATAGTAAAGAAATAAAGAGTTCTGGTTTTGGAGTATTCGAAAGCCTTAATACTGCTATAGAAGAAGCTCATGCTGCACAAAAAGTTTATAACAAATATAGTCTGGAGCAAAGAAGAGAAATAATTAGTTTATTAAGAACAAGATTAATTGACTGTGTTGATGAAATGTCAGAAAAAACAGTTATTGAGACTAAAATGGGAAGAAAAGCAGACAAAATATTGAAAAATAAGCTGGCTATTGAAAAAACTCCAGGTGTAGAAGACTTAGTAACAGAAGCATTTACAGGAGATGATGGATTAACGCTAGTTGAGTTATCAGCATTTGGGGTATTAGGATCTATAACACCTGTAACAAATCCCACTGAAACTATTATTAATAATACTATATCAGCAATAGCAGGTGGAAACAGTATAGTTTTTTGCCCACACCCTTCAGCTAAGAATATAAGTATTTGGGTAATTCAGTTTATAAATAAGATAATTAGTGAAGCTGGAGGCCCTAAAAATTTAGTAACTAGTTCATCAGAAGCTAAAAAAGAAAATGCAGATATTTTATTTAGTCATGAAAAAATAAATATGCTTGTAGTAACTGGTGGGACCGAAATTGTAAAGTTGGCTTTAAAGAGTGGAAAAAAAGTAATTGGTGCAGGTGCAGGAAATCCACCAGTTATAGTCGATGAAACAGCAGATATTCAAAAAGCTGCGAGAGATATTGTAAATGGAGCTAGTTTTGATAATAATCTACCATGTACAGCTGAAAAAGAGGTTTTAGTATTAGAGATAGTAGCTGATTATTTGATTTTTAATATGCAAAAGGAAGGCGCATATAAGATATCGAATAGAGAAGATTTGGAAAAACTAGAAAGTATTGTCTATAAGGATGGTCATTTAAATAAAGAATTAGTTGGAAAAGATGCAGGATACATATTAGACCAAGTAGGAATAAAATATGAAAGCCCGCCTAAATTAATAATAGCAGAGACAGAACTTTCACATATTTTTGTGCAGAAAGAGTTGATGATGCCAATATTACCTATAGTTAGGCAGAAAAGTTTTGAAGAAGCCCTGAAAAATGCAATAAATGTGGAGCATGGATTAAAACATACTGCAATTATGCATTCTCAAAATGTTACAAGGCTTAGTATAGCAGCTAGAGATATGCAGACTACTATATTTGTAAAAAATGCACCATCTTATGCAGCGCTTGGTTTTGGTGGTGAAGGTTATTCTACTTTTACTATAGCTGGACCAACTGGAGAAGGATTAACAAGTGCAAGAAGTTTTACCAGAAAAAGAAGATGTGTTTTAAGTGGAGGATTTTCTATTAGATAAAGTAGTTGATTTAAGTTAGTAATGTAAATAAGCAATAAAAATAAGCATATACAAAAATTTTGGAGGTATAAATATGGCAACAACAAATGCACTAGGAATGATAGAAACTAAAGGATTAGTGGCAGCAATAGAGGCAGCAGATGCTATGGTAAAGGCAGCGAATGTGACATTGGTAGGTAAGGAACATATTGGTGGAGGATTAGTTACAGTAATGGTGAGAGGAGACGTAGGAGCAGTAAAAGCAGCTACAGATGCAGGAGCAGTGGCAGCAGAAAGAGTAGGAGAAGTAGTGTCAGTACATGTAATACCTAGACCACATGGTGAAATAGAAATGATACTACCAAAATAAAGGGTGTCATTTAAATGGATTTTATATAGAAATTTATAGTTAAAAAAAAGAATAGAAAAATTTTAATAATAAAAATAAAAATAAAGTTTTTTGATTAGTTTAAGCCCCTAATTTTCTTGCTAATTACAAGTTTTAATTTTAAATAAAGAATAAAAACATTGACATTTACCAAAAATGAGTTAAAATTATCTTGTAAGGTTAGAAAATTCTGACAATGGAGTTAGATAAAAAATAATGTGAAAAATTAATTTTAAAGTCCTAAAAATAAGGACTTGTAATTGTTTTCTATTTATTTTAGATAACCTATTGGTTTTAAAATATAAATTTTGAAATAGAGCAAAGGGGCTCATGAAACTACGTGTTTTTTGAGTTCATTTTTTATTTTGAAAAAAATAATTAACGACTCACAAAAAAATAAAAAAAATTAGGAGGAAAAATTATGTCAACAATGAATGCATTAGGAATGATTGAAACAAAGGGATTAGTAGCAGCAATAGAAGCAGCAGATGCTATGGTAAAAGCAGCAAATGTAACTTTAATGGGTAAAGAACATATTGGTGGAGGACTAGTAACTGTTATGGTAAGAGGAGATGTAGGAGCAGTAAAAGCAGCTACAGATGCAGGAGCCGCAGCAGCTGAAAGAGTGGGAGAATTAGTATCAGTACATGTAATTCCTAGACCACATGGTGAAATAGAAGCTATATTACCTAAGTAGTAATTATAGTAAAAGATTTTTTTAGAAAGTCGATATGAGGTTATAATATGGATGAGAAAAAACAGAGAATGATACAAGAGTATGTTCCAGGAAAGCAGTTAACTTTAGCACACATAATTGCAAATCCACAAAAAGAGTTGTCTAAGAAAATAGGACTGGATAGTAGTAAAGTTAGCGCAATTGGGATATTAACTATTACTCCAGGTGAAGCTTCTATTATAGCAGCAGATATAGCAACAAAAAATGCTAGTGTGGATATTGGTTTTGTAGATAGATTTACAGGATCAGTAGTTATAAATGGTGACGTTTCAAGTGTAGAATCAGCAATTAATGAAGTGGTTGCTTATTTTCAAAATTCACTGAAATTTACTGTTACTGAAATAACAAGGTCGTGATAATTTGAAAAAATTATTGCTGATTGGTAAAACTGGGTGTGGAAAAACAACACTTGTTCAGAGAATAAATGGAAAAGCGTTAAAATATGAAAAGACTCAAATGTTGAGTTACTATGATAATATACTTGACACTCCTGGGGAATACATGGAAAATAGAGGGCTTTATAAGGCACTTATAGTGAGTTCTTATGATTGTGATGTAATAGCTATGATTCAGGCTGTGGATGATGAAAGAAGCATCTTTCCGCCAAGTTTTTCTACTGCATTTACAAAGCCTGTAATAGGAATAGTATCAAAGTCTGATTTGGAAGGAGATATATCTAGATCAGAGGAAATACTAAAAGAAGCAGGAGCAGAAAAGATATTTTTAATTAGTTCGTATGATAATGAAGGAATAGAAGCACTTTATGAATACTTAGCAGATAAAGCTTAAGTAGTCACAAATAAAAATAAAATGTTCTTGATAAATGAAAATAAATTTTTTGAATCTATTAGGAATAAAGACAGAGGGTGATAGTCAAATGGATTCATATGGGTATATAGAAACTATGGGCCTGTTAACAGCAATAGAAGCAGCAGATGCAGCTTTAAAAGCAGCAAATGTGAAGCTAATGAACTGCTATGTAGTAAAAGGCGGTATAGTGACTATTGAAATATCTGGTGATGTTGCAGCTGTAACAGCAGCAGTAGATGCTGGAAGTGAAAGCGCCAAAAGATTAGGGAACTTTTTGAGTAAAAATGTAATAGCAAGAATGGATAATGAAACAAAAAAGATCTTAACTGGTGATACTTTTACTTCAAATAATAATAGCAGTAATTCGGTTGAAGCCACTGAAGCAGAGCTATTATTAGAGGAAATGTCAGAATTAGAAAATTTAAGTGAATTAGATGAACTAGAAGGGATTCTAAGTGGAGAAACTCCAACAGCTGAAGGAGACATACCTATTTATGATGAAGTTATTAAGAGTTCAGAGTTTTCAGAATTAGAAAATGATGATGAAGTAAAAATAATAACAGAAGTAGTCAAAAGAACAGATTCAGATGGTGAATCACATGCTTCACAAGAAAGAGTACTTATAAGTACAAAAGAGATTGTAGAAGAAGAGAATAAAGATTATCAGGATATGAAAGTTACTGAGCTAAGAATTTTAGTTAAAAACTTAAAAACTAGCCATAACTGGAACCAAATAAAAGGAATGAATAAGAAAAAATTGATCGAAATATTGAAAAAGAAAAACTAGGAGGTAATTATAATGGCAACAATGAATGCATTAGGAATGATAGAAACTAAAGGTTTAGTAGCAGCAATAGAAGCAGCAGACGCAATGGTGAAAGCAGCAAATGTAACTTTAGTAGGTAAAGAACACATAGGTGGTGGATTAGTAACAGTAATGGTAAGAGGAGATGTTGGTGCAGTAAAAGCAGCTACAGATGCAGGAGCAGCAGCAGCAGAAAGAGTAGGAGAATTAGTATCAGTACACGTAATACCTAGACCACATGGTGAAATGGAAGCTATTTTACCTAAAACAAAAGTTATAGTAACAGAAGATTAATAAAAATAAATAGTTTTTTTGTATAGAAAGGAGAGAGATGGATAGAGATTTACAATCAATACAAGAAGTTCGAGATTTGCTCTCTTGTGCTAAAAAGGCACAAAACATATATTCGACTTTTACACAGGGACAAATAGACGAAATAGTTAAAGAATTAAGTATAGAGGCATGCAAATACGATGTTGAGCTTGCTAAAATGGCAAGTCAAGAAACAGGTTTTGGGAAATGGGAAGACAAGGTGTTAAAAAACCGTCTAGCAGCTCAAGGGGTTTATGAATATATCAAAGATATGAAAACAACAGGTGTAATAAAAGAGGATGATGGATCAGGTATTATAGAAATAGGGGTTCCTATGGGAATTATAGCAGCTCTAATACCATCAACAAATCCTACTTCAACTGTTATATATAAAGTAATGATAGCTTTAAAAGCAGGAAATGGAATTGTAATAAGTCCACATCCAAATGCTAAAGAGTGCATAATTAGAACTGCTGAAATATTAATAAATGCAGCAGAGAGAAAAGGCGCTCCTAAAGGACTAATAGGTGTTATAAAAACTCCAACATTGCAAGCTACTAATGAATTAATGAAACATAAAGATACATCATTAATTTTAGCAACAGGTGGAGAAGCAATGGTAAAGGCAGCATATAGTTCAGGAACACCAGCATTAGGAGTAGGACCAGGAAATGGACCAGCTTTTATAGAAAAAAGTGCTAATATTGCATTAGCTGTAAAAAGAATTTTAGATAGTAAAACTTTTGATAATGGAGTTATCTGTGCTTCTGAGCAATCTATAGTAACAGAAAATGTTATTAAAAGTGATGTAATATCTGAATTAAAAAAACAAAAAGCATATTTTTTAAACAAAGAAGAAAGAGATAGAGTAGGAAATATACTAATGAGAGCTAATGGGAGCATGAATCCTAAAATAGTTGGAAAAACAGCAGTATATATAGCAGAAATGGCTGGAATTTCAGTTCCTAGTGATACTAGTGTTCTTATTTCAGAAGAAACAGAAGTTTCACATGCTAACCCTTATTCAAGAGAAAAATTATGTCCAGTTTTAGGTTTTTATTCAGAAGATAACTGGGAAAAAGCTTGTGAGAGATGTATAGAAGTTCTTACTAATGAAGGAATAGGACATACTATGGCAATTCATTCTAATAATGAAGCTGTAATTAGAGAGTTTGCACTTAAAAAACCTGTTTCAAGATTATTAATAAACACACCAGCAGCTCTTGGAGGAGTTGGAGCAACTACTAATTTACCACCAGCATTTACACTAGGTTGTGGAGCAGTGGGAGGAAGTGCTACATCAGATAATATATCACCTCTAAACTTAATGAATATCAGAAGAGCAGCTTATGGAACAAAAGAATTATCTGATCTAAGTGGTTCAGGAGATTGTGATAATAACAGTACATGTTCTATTGCAAATGAAGGTGCGAATATAGAAGAAATCGTGAAAAAAGTTTTAAATGAACTTTTATCTTAAGAGTAGGTCGTGGTAAATATGCCTGTTATTACAGAGGAATTTTTAAGGAAAATAGAAAAAGAAGGAAAACTGAATACTCTTAAAATTTCTGAAAAGGATATTCTTACGCCATCAGCAAGAGAATTTTTAAGTGCTAAAAAGATAAAATTTGAAGAAGAAAAAAATATTCAGGAAGAAATAAAGATAGAAACAACTGTAGAAAAAGTACCTGTATATAAGTATAAGTGCTATCTCACAGAAGCTTCGTTTGAAAAGAAGCCTGAATACATGACACAAATTTTTGGTAATTATTTAGTAGTGAAAAATCATAAAAGAATAATTTTAAGAGGAAAATTTGATAGTCTTCAAGCTGAAACTGTAAAATACTGGAAAAAATATCAAAAAAATAAAAAGCTGGAAAGCGATTTTTCACAAGCTTATAGATATGTAAGAGACTTATTTATAAGTGAAATGACTGATGCTGAATTTATAGATAGGGATGTTTTAGGTCATGATGTGGATAGTCTAAAAGATATTACACACAACACTATGAAGTATTATAAAACCGGACATCTCTTTGAAATAAATGCCGAATATAATGAGGATGTAATAGATATAAACTGTCTACGAGCATTATCGAGAGAATGTGAAGTAGCAGCAGTAGACGCCTTTTATAAAGATGGTAAAGCAGAAAAAGTTGATATTTTAAAAGCATTAAATAGACTAAGCAGCATTTTTTATTTAATGATGCTGAAAGCAAATAATGGAGATTACAAGTAGTCTAGGAGGTGGAAATGGACAAAAGTGAATTAGAAAAAGTAATTAGAGATAGAGTTATGGAATTATTAGATAATGATAATAAAAAAGAGTTTATGGTAGAAGCTTCTGGAAGACATATTCATTTATCAGTACAACATATGAAAGAATTATTTGGAGCTGATTATGAGTTAACACCAGTTAAGGATTTATCACAACCTGGACAGTTTGCATGTAAAGAAAGAGTAAGAGTAATCGGAGCAAAAGGTGAGTTTTCAAATGTTGTTATACTTGGACCATGTAGAGATACTACACAAATAGAGCTTTCGATGACAGACTGTACAACAATAGGTGTAAAACCTGTAATAAGAGAAAGTGGAAAAATTGATAATACTCCAGGAATATTAATTGGAGTAGGAGATAAATATATAAAGCTTGATAAGGGAGTAATCGTAGCTAAAAGACATGTACACATGACTCCAGAAGATGCCAGAAATTTTGGTGTAAAAGATGAAGAAATAGTCAAGGTAAGAATAAATGGGAAAAGACCGTTGATTTTTGACGATGTTCTTATTAGAGTAAAGGATACTTTCAAGCTTAGTATGCATATAGATTATGATGAAGCTAATGCATGTGCTTATGAAAAAGGAACAACTGGAAGTATCTGTAAAAAGTAGGAGGAACCATATGGATACAGATAAACTCACAGAATTAATAACAAGGGAAGTAATCAGAATATTAGAACAGAGAAAAAATGAGAAAGACCTAATTACTGTAAAATTTTGTGGTGAAGATAATCTGTTAAAGGATGAGCTTAGTAAGAAAGTTTCATTATCTGAAAATGGGGATATCTTAGTCATATCATCATTATGTATTAATGACATGATAGATATAGCAATTGGGAAAAAACTTCCTGCTATTGAATATATATTGGAAAAAAAGACTGTTTATATTGTAGAAGAAGGATTAGAATATAAAAAATATTCAGTACCTAAATCTTTAATAGCTACGTATGATGGGTATGTGAATACTATTACAAAGTACGGCATACAGGTAATAAGTAGATTAGAACTTTTGACTAGGCTTAAAAGCGCTGAAAAGGTAGAAATGAAGGGTGTAATTACTAGTTCGAAATTACAAGGAAGTAACATAAAAAATACTAAGCTCATTTTAGAAAAAAGTAGTTTAATAACGCCGCTAGCTAAAGAGTATATAAAGGAAAATAATATAGAGATACTATATGAAAGAGGTTAAATTATGTTAATTGGAAAAGTCATTGGAAATGTATGGGCTACTAGGAAAGATCCAAAACTTTCTGGATTAAAGCTAATGGTGGTAGAGATTCATGATAGTAATGGAGCTAAAAGTATAGTTGCAGCAGATTATATAGGTGCAGGAATAGGTGACAGTGTAATAGTAGTTAGCGGAAGTTCAGCAAGGCACGTCTTTGAAGCAGATACACCTGTAGACGCTACTATTGTTGGAATTATAGATAGTTTAGAATAGGACTGGTGAATGTATGAAAAAGAAATTGGTAACTATAGGTAATTTTTCTGAGTTTATATGCGGTAAAAAATTTATTGCATCAAAAGATATGATTATCACTTCAGGAGCAAGGGACAAAATTAGAGAAGCTGGAGTAGAAGTAGTTTATGAAGATCAAGGTTTAGAATTAAAAATAAAAGAGATTTTAGTAAAAGACTTTAATATCACAGATAACTCTATGGTAGAAAGAGTAATAGAGAAAATCAAATCAATGAGTTAATTAGCAAAAATAATTAACTGTCAAACTACATGAGAGGAGGATAGTTAAATGGAATTATTTCAAGTAAAACCAAATGTTTATTATGGAAAAGATTCATTAAGTAGCCTTAAGAAATTAGATATAAAAAAAGTTTTTATAGTTACAGATGAAAACATGGTAAGACTAAAAGTTATTAATCATGTAACAAATATTTTAGAGAGCATGAATTTAGAGATAAAAATCTTTTCTGGAGTAAAACCAGATCCTACAGATGTAGAAATAGTTAACGGTATGGTTGAGATGAATAAGTTTAATCCAGATTGTATTATAGCACTTGGAGGAGGTTCTCCAATTGATGCATGTAAGGCTATGATCTATTTTACTAATAAAATAAAAAGAGCAACAGACGAAAAAATAGAAAAACAGATATTTGTGGTTATACCAACTACAAGTGGAACTGGTTCAGAGGTAACTACTTATTCAGTAATTACTGCAAATGGAGAAAAGATAGCATTAAGTGATGAGGAAATGCTTCCTAACATAGCAATCTTAGATCCTGAATTTATAAGAACTCTTCCTCCACAAATAATTGCGGACACAGGAATGGATGTATTAACACATGCAATAGAGGCTTATGTATCACTTAAGTCAAATTTATTTACAGATTCTCTTGCAATGGGAGCGATAAAAACAGTATTTAATGACTTAGTGAAAAATTTTGAAGATCCAGAATTAGAAACTGAAAGAGTAAATATGCAGTTAGCTTCATGTATGGCAGGAATAGCTTTTAGTAACTCATCTTTAGGAATAAATCATAGTATAGCTCATGCAATTGGAGCAAAATACCATGTTGCCCATGGTAGAGCCAATGCAGTAATCATGCCTAAAATTATATTATTTAACAGCATGGTACAAAACGCAAGTGATAATTATGATGAGATAGCAAGATCTTTGGATTTTAATATCAAACAAAAAGGTGAAGGTGCATCATTATTATCTAGAGCTATTGAAATAAGAAAAACTAAAATGGGTCTTCCATCTAGTTTAAGAGACTTAGGGATTGATAAAAGTCAGTATTCAAAAGATCTGGAAGATATAATGGATCTTGTAGAAAAAGATATTTGTACTGAATATAACCCAAGAAAATTTAATAGAGTACAGTTAAAAGAATTATTAGAAAATTTATATTGATTTTAATAACTAGAAGTTATAATATATAATTAAAATATTTTATAAACAAAAAGGTGAAAAATGAGAAGAGTAATAGTAGTAGACGATGAACCAATAACTAGAATGGATATTTGCGAGATACTAAAAGAAGGCGGTTATGATATCGTTGGAGAAGCAGCTGACGGATTTGATGCCATAGAGCAGTGTAAAAAACATAATCCAGACTTTGTAATGATGGATGTGAAAATGCCTATATTAGATGGTTTAAAAGCTTCAAAAATAATAATAAATGAAAAATTAGCCAGAGGTGTAGTGTTATTAACAGCATATTCTAGTAAAGAATTTATTGAAGATGCCAAAAACATTGGAGTTTTAGGGTATATTGTAAAGCCGATAGATGAGAAATCATTTTTGCCAAATTTACAAATAATACTTAGTAAACAAGAAGAATTTGAAGAACTAGAACAAAAGTATATAAAAACTAATCAAAAATTAGAAGATAGAAAAAAACTTGATATCGCTAAAAGTATTCTTATGGAGAGAGATAATATGACTGAGAAAGAAGCCTACAGTTATATAAGAAACCTAAGTATGAATAAAAGATGTGATATGGGGAAAATAGCAGATATTATTATTTTATCAGGAGATGACAATGCTTAGATCTATATGCAAACAGCATACAACTTTATCTGAGAAAAGCATAAGAAAACTAGAGAAAATAGCAGAGGGCTTGACAGTTCTAAGTAAGCTTTTAAAAGCAGATGTTTTTATTGACTGTCTGACTGAAAATAGAGATACTGCAATAGTAGTAGCAGAATCAAATCCAGAGGCAGGATCAAGTTATACACAAAGTGTAGTAGGGCAGTATGCTTATAGACAAAATGAACCAGCTGTTCTCAGAACTTTAGAAACTGGTCTTCCATCAAGAGATTATAAAGCACTGACTCAAGAGAATACCTTGGTTAGACAAAATGTAGTTCCTATAAAAAATGAAAAAGATTCAGTTATAGGGGTGCTTATTGTAGAGGAAGGCAGTAATGATACCGGCCTAAATAGAGAATTGAACTTTTTACACGATGCAACAAATGAGCTTCTTCGGAGTTCATTAGAAATGACAAAAGAACGTAAAATCATAGATTATATAAATGATGGAATAATTATTTTTAATCAAAAAGGTATTCTTATATATGCAAATTCAAAGGCCAAAAATATCTATAAAAGAGTGGGTTATAAAGATGATATTTTAGGGGCAAACTTTAATAATATTGTTCTGAATAATGTAGTGTTTAGTGATGTTTTAGCAGATAATGCACCTAACAGCACAGATATTAACATAGCAAAAATGAGTTTGAATATAGATTATTATTTAATAAAAGAATCTAAGAATGTAAAAAATGTGGTTCTCTTTATAAAGGATTTGACTGAAATAAAAGAAAAAGAAAAAGAACTTATTTTAAAATCAGTAGCAATAAAAGAAATACATCATAGAGTTAAGAATAATCTTCAAACAATAGCTAGTCTATTACGAATACAGGCTAGAAAAACTGATGATGAAGCGGTAAAATTGGCATTACATGAAAGTATAAATAGAATACTCAGCATTGCTGTTACGCATGAAATATTAGCACAAAATGGACTAGATGATCTTAAAATAAAAGAAATGTTTTCAAAAATTGTAAAAAATTCAATAAGAGCAAGTATAGGTGAAAATTTAGATTTAAAAACAAGTATTTCTGGTGATGATTTTAAAATAAATTCTGATAAGGCTACATCAATAGCATTGATAGCTAATGAACTTGTTCAGAATTCAATAACTCATGGTTTTAAAGGAAGGCCAAGTGGAAATATAGATATTGTAGTAACACAAGGCAAAATTAAATCAAAAGTCATAATAACTGACAATGGTGTTGGTTTCAAAACAAAGGATATAAAAAATGAAAGCTTAGGACTTCAGATTGTGAAAAGTTTAGTAAAAGAAAAACTTTTTGGAAATTTGGATATAAAGTCTACTCAAAATGGTACTATTATAAGCTTTGATTTTGAAAATTAATAAGAGCAATGAAGCTCAAGAAACGTAGAGTTTTTTGAGTCTTTTCATTTTTAGGATAATTTGTTTTTATAAAAATTAAAGAATAGTTATCTTGTGAGGAGTGTTTACATGAAAGAAGAGATACTAAGTGTAGGTATAGATATCGGAACTTCCACAACACAACTTATATTTTCCAAAATCTACATTGAAAATAGAGCATCAGATTTTAGTGTTCCACAGATAAAGATTATTGGAAAAGAAGTAATTTATAGAAGTGATATTTATATAACACCATTAGAAACAGAAACTAAGATTGATGCTGAAAAAGTAAGAGAAATAATCAAAAGTGAATATAAAAAAGCTAATGTTAACTATGGTGATGTATCCACAGGAGCAGTAATAATAACAGGAGAAACAGCCAGAAAAGAGAATGCTAAGGAAGTTTTATCAGCTCTAAGCGGTATGGCAGGAGACTTTGTTGTAGCAACAGCAGGCCCTGACTTGGAAAGTATAATTGCTGGAAAAGGATCAGGTGCATATGGTTATTCTGAGGATAGGAATACATCTATTGTAAACTTTGATATAGGTGGAGGAACCACAAATATAGCTATATTTAACAGAGGTGAAATAGAAGACACAACTTGTCTTGATATAGGTGGAAGACTTATAAAGCTCGATGAATCTGGGAAGATAACATATATATTTAAAAAAATATATGATATAGCTCAAGATGTGGGAGTAAGTATGGCCATAGGAGATAAAGTAAGTGAAGATATAATTAGAAAAATTTCCAGAAGAATGGGAAAGTTGGTTTTTGAAAGTGTTGGTTTTTTTGAAAAAACAGAACTTTATAAAAACATTGTAACATACCATGACTTTAAGAAAAATTTTAAACCTGAATTTTACTCTTTTACAGGAGGAGTCGCTGATTTTATATATGAAGAAAGAGATATAGAGCTTTTTAAATATAATGATATAGGAATTATTTTAGGGCAAGAAATGAGAAAACTAGTCAGCGAACTTAATATAAACATTATAAAATTGGGTGAAACAATAGGAGCAACAGTAGTAGGGGCAGGAAGTCACACTACAGAGATAAGTGGAAGTACAATAACTTATTCTGAAGGAATATTCCCTATAAAAAATATTCCCATTTTAAAACTGACAAGTAAGGATGAAGAGAGCAGTTTTAAGGAATTGGAAGAAATTATAGAGCATAAATTAAGCTGGTTTGGTTCAGAAAGTGAACAGGAAAATATAGCATTAGCTATTACTGGTACGCATAATATGGACTATCAAAATATAATGGAGCTAAGTAAAGTTCTCTCTAATGTTATGAAAAAAAATATTCCAGAGAATTATCCAATTATAATAGTTGTAGAAAATGATATGGCAAAAGTGCTAGGTCAGTGTATGAAACTAGAGCTTGGAAGTAGAAACTTAATTTGTGTAGATAGCATAAAGGTTAAAAATGGGGATTATATTGATATAGGCGCACCATTAGGTAATGGAAATGTATTACCAGTAGTCATAAAAACATTGGTGTTTAGCTATTAAGATAAAAAGATTGAAATAGAAAATTTTTAAGAGAGGTGAAATTAATGTTGTTAAAAACAAAATTGTTTGGTCATGTATATGAATTTAAAAGTGTTAAAGAAGTACTTGCAAAGGCGAACGAAGAAAGATCTGGAGATACATTAGCAGGATTAGCAGCTGAGTCAGCAGAAGAAAGAGTTGCTGCAAAAGAAGTATTAGCAAATTTAAAATTATCAGATTTGAGAAATAATCCAGTTGTTTCATATGAAGAAGATGAAGTAACTAGAATAATACAAGATGATGTTAATGAAAGAATTTATGATGAAATAAAAAACTGGAGTGTAAGCGAGCTTAGAGAATGGATATTAGACCTGAAAACAACAGGTGAAGATATAAAAAGAATAAGCAGAGGACTTACTAGTGAAATAGTAGCAGGTGTGGCAAAGTTAATGGGGAACATGGACCTTGTTTATGGAGCAAGTAAGATAAGAGTTACAGCACATTGTAATACTACAATTGGAGAAAAAGGTATATTATGTGCAAGATTACAACCAAATCATACTACAGATGATCCAGATGGTATAATGCTTTCTACATATGAAGGATTAAGTTATGGAATAGGTGACGCTTTAATAGGTTTAAACCCAGTTGATGACAGTGTAGATAGTGTTATGAGAGTATTAGAAAGATTTCATGAGATAAAAACTAAGTGGCAAATACCAACACAAATATGTGTATTAGCTCATGTAACTACTCAAATGGAAGCTGTAAGAAGAGGAGCACCTACTGATTTAATATTCCAAAGTATAGCTGGTTCACAAAAAGGAAATGAAGCGTTTGGTATAGATGCAGCAATGATAGAAGAAGCTAGACAATTAGCATTAAAATCAGGAACAGCAGCTGGGCCAAATGTAATGTATTTTGAAACAGGGCAAGGATCAGAATTATCATCTGATGCACATCATGGTGCAGATCAGGTTACTATGGAAGCAAGATGTTATGGTTTTGCTAAAAGATATAATCCATTCTTAGTAAATACAGTAGTTGGATTTATTGGACCTGAATACTTATATAATAGTAAGCAAGTAATAAGAGCAGGATTAGAAGATCACTTTATGGGTAAATTAACTGGAATCTCAATGGGTGTAGACGCATGTTATACAAACCATATGAAAGTGGATCAAAATGATATAGAAAATTTAGAAGTTCTATTAACTATGGCTGGATGTAACTTCTTTATGGGAATACCTGGTGGAGATGACATCATGTTAAATTATCAAACAACATCATATCATGACACTGCAACTTTAAGAAATTTATGTAATGTAAAACCTGGAAGAGAATTTGAAAAATGGTTAGAAAAAATGAATATAATGAAAGATGGTAAGCTCACAGAATTAGCTGGAGATGCTTCAATTTTCTTAAAATAAGGAGGATAAAGGATGTTATCAGAAAAAGAATTAAGAGAGATCATAGGTAAAGTAATAAATGAAATGGGAAATTCAAAAAAATCAGATGTACCATCTATAGCAATGGCAAATAATTTTGGAAGTGGATCAGCTGTATCTTCAAGTCAAAATGAAAATGCTAATGTTTCTGATGATCAAATAGTTGATTTTGGAAAAATTAATATAAAAGATCAGCTGCTTGTGGAAAATCCAGCTAATAGAGAAGAATATATGAAGTTAAAGCAAAGAACATCAGCTAGATTAGGAATAGGAAGAGCTGGGCTTAGACTTAAAACAGATATCCTTCTTAGACTTAGAGCAGATCATGCTGCGGCACAAGATGCTGTATTTAATGATGTTCCTGAAGAATTTATAGAAGAAGCAGGATTATTCACAGTAGTTACAGAATGTACAAGCAGAGATGAATATATCACTAGACCAGATTTAGGAAGAAAAATATCTCCTGAAGGAGTAAAAATATTAGAAGAGAAATGTAAAAAATCTCCAACTGTACAGGTATATGTTTCAGATGGTCTAAGTTCTACAGCTGTGGAAGCTAATACTAAAAATATTTTACCAGCAGTATTAAATGGATTAAAAGGATATGGTATAGAAACAGGAACTCCATTCTTTGTAAAATATGGAAGAGTAGGAGCAGCAGATCATATATCAGATATTTTAAAACCAGATGTAACATGTGTTCTAATAGGAGAAAGACCGGGACTTACTACAGCTGAAAGTATGAGTGCTTATATAACTTATAAGGCTTATGTAGGAATACCGGAATCTAAAAGAACAGTTGTTTCAAATATACATAGAGATGGTACACCAGCAGCTGAAGCAGGGGCACACGTGGCAGAATTAATCAAAAAAGTATTAGAAGCTAAAGCAAGTGGACAAGATTTAAAATTATAAATTTAGGAGGAAATTCATGAGAGACGATAGATTAAAGGCAAGTGTTTTAGCCGCAAGACTAATTCCAAATGTGGATGCTGCAATGGCTAAAGAGCTTAATTTGCCTGAGGGACACAGAAGTATAGGAATAATAACATCTGATTGTGATGATGTTACATACACAGCACTTGATGATGCAACTAAAAAAGTAGATATAAAAGTAGTATATGCAAAATCATTTTATGGTGGTGCAGCAAATGCAAATACAAAACTTGCAGGAGAAGTAATAGGTATAATATCAGGAGCAAACCCAGCGGAAGTAAAAAGTGGGTTAGGAGCAATAGTAGATTTTATAGAAAATGAAGCAGCTTTTATAAGTGCAAATGATGATGATAGTATTGCTTATTATGCTCATTGTGTATCAAGAACTGGATCATATTTATCAGAAACAGCTGGAGTAGCAGAAGGAGAATCAATAGCTTATTTAATAGCACCTCCATTAGAAGCAATGTATGCACTAGATGTAGCATTAAAATCAGCTAATGTAGAATTAGCAGCTTTTTATGGTCCGCCATCTGAAACAAACTTTGGTGGAGCACTATTAACAGGAAGTCAGTCAGCATGTAAAGCAGCATGTGATGCATTTGCTGAAGCTGTAAAAGCAGTTGCTAATAATCCATTAGGATATTAGAAGAATTCTTACAAGCTACATAAAATGAAGGAGGAATAATGGGTATCAATGAAATAATTATATATATAATGGTCTTATTTATGATCATTGGAGGAATAGATAAGTGTTTAGGTAATAAATTTGGATATGGTGAAAAATTCGAAGAAGGATTTATGGCAATGGGATCATTAGCTTTAGCAATGGTTGGGGTTATTTCTTTAGCTCCGGTTCTTGCAAAGGTATTAAGACCAATAGTAGAACCAGTATATACAGCTTTAGGAGCAGATTCTGCCATGTTTGCAACTACATTATTAGCAAATGACATGGGTGGATATCCTCTAGCAATGGAGTTAGCAAAAGATCCTAATGCAGGATTATTTGCAGGTTTAATACTTGGAGCTATGATGGGGCCTACAATAGTATTTACTATTCCAGTAGCTCTTGGAATCATAGAAAAAGAAGATAGACCATTTTTAGCAAAAGGTATTTTAGCTGGTATAATAACTATACCATTAGGATGTTTAGCAGGTGGATTAGTAGCTGGATTTGATGTTGTTATGATTTTAAGAAACTTAGTACCTATAATAATATTTGCAGCATTAATCTGTATTGGATTATGGAAAATTCCTAATAAAATGATAAAAGGATTTACTATTTTTGGACAAGGTGTGGTAATAGTAATAACAATAGGTTTAGTTGCTGCTACAGTGGAAGCATTAACTGGAATAGTTGTAATTCCTGGAATGGCTCCAATAGGAGAAGGAATTGAAATTATAGGATCTATAGCTTTAGTATTAGCTGGAGCATTTCCATTAGTTCACTTTATTACAAAAGTATTTAAAAAACCTCTAACTAAAATAGGTACTCATTTAGGAATGAATGAAACTGGAGCGGCAGGATTAGTAGCTTCTTTAGCTAATAGTATTCCTATGTTTGGAATGATGAAAGATATGAACGAAAATGGAAAAATAATAAACGTAGCCTTTGCAGTAAGTGCTGCATTTGTATTTGGAGATCATTTAGGATTTACAGGTGGAGTTAACAAAGAGATGATTTTCCCAATGATAGTAGGAAAATTAGTAGCTGGACTTACAGCAATAGTAGTAGCTAAGCTTTTATTTGTAAGAAAGAACAAAGACCTAAGTAAATAAACAGTACAAGGAGGAAAATTAATGAGTTTACAAGATTTCGATAAAAGTACTTTAGAAAGCATAATAAGAAAAGTAGTTGAGCAGGAATTAGGGAAAAAAAGTAGTGGATTTGAAAAGTATATGGATAAGAGTGGTGTAGGTGTAGTAAAAGCCCAAACTGTAAAACCAGAAAAGTTTGATACAGGAAACCCAAATGATAAGGTATACTTAACAGATGTATTTACTATAGATGAAAGTGATAAATTAAGCTGTGGAATCATGGAAATGGAAGAATCTACATTTGATTGGACACTTAATTATGACGAAGTGGATTACATTATTGACGGGACATTAGAAATTTTAATAGATGGTAGAAAAGTAGTAGGGAATAAAGGAGATATAATTCTTATTCCAAAAGGATCAAAAATCAAGTTTAGTGCACCAAAATTTGCTAGGTTTTTATATGCCATTTACCCAGCAAATTGGCAAGATACTTGTAAGTAACTTTAACAACAGTACCAACCTAATTATATATAAATAGCAGCTGTCCTAATATACTTTTAGGGTAGCTGTTTTCTATTTAGAGAATAAAATAAAACTTAAGTGGCTAGTAGCTAAATAAACAAATGATTTTAATAGTATAATTTTAAAGGGAAAAATTGTTTAGAAATATATAAAAATAACTAGCTAAATTTTTAAAAAAGATATATAATCGAGTAAATTACAAAAAAATAGGAGGAAATATGAAAAAAATAATTTTATTTGTTTTGCTAATGTTTACAGTATCAATTTTTGCAGCTGTGGAAAAATCAGGAATACAAGAATTTGATAGTTTAGTATATTCAAAAGGTAAAACAACAGTGTATTTTGATGCTAGTGGAAAAGTTATGAAAACAAAAACTGGTGCATTTTATGAAAGAAAAGTTTTTGATACAGGAGAAACTGTTAAAGAAGGTGAATTTACAGGGTCTAAGATTTATATAGTAGCAGATTATTATATTTCAAATAAACAACCTGGATTTATTTTCGTTACTTTAGAAAAGTATATAAATGACTTTGAACCAGAATTTATGTTAGATGGATTCATTGCAGTTTATAATGAAGATGGAACTCTTGTAAAAGAATAAAATAAAAATTTAGCACTAAAGTCCTTTATATTTACATAGAGGATTTTTTTGTTTTATATAAGAAAAAAACTATAAAAATGATGATATAAAAATTTATGTTAAATGAATTATATGTATATAAAATAGCAATAAAGTATAAAAAGTTAAATAAATACAAAAGAAATTGATAGTTTTTAAAGCCCCAATTTTACTGGGTTTATAATAGTAAAATGATATTTGTATGCTAATATAAGTAATTTCTAAGAAATGAAAAAGTCAAAATAAAGAAAAGAGTAATAAAATTAGTTTCTAAGTAATTTGTTATTTGATCTTTAACTAATTTGAATTTTTTTTGACATAATGTTAAGATATAAGAAAAAAGTGAGGAGTTATGAAGATGGAAACAGTTATTTATGGTGCTGGAGTTATGGCACAATTAACTAAAGAGGCAGTTGAAAAATCTGGGAACAGTGTGTTGGCAATGATTGATCCTTTAGGGAATGGGGACTATGAGAATTTAAAGACTTTTGATAAAAAATGTGATGTAATTATAGACTTTTCTCATTTTACTTCATTAGAGGATATACTTGAATATGCTGTAGATAATAAAACACCTGTTATTATAGCCACAACAGGTCACACAAAAGAGCAGACGGACAAAATATTAAAAGCATCTTCTGAAATACCAATTTTGAAAACAACAAATACTTCTTTAGGTGTAAGTATAGTAAATGAAATTTTATCTTATGCCACTAAGCTGTTAAGAGGATTTGACATAGAATTAATAGAAAAGCATCATAATAGAAAAATAGATGCTCCAAGTGGAACTGCTAATACTATGCTTGAAGTCATAAGAGAGAGTTTAGATAAAGAAATGGAATTAGTTTATGGAAGAGAAGGCCATAAAAAAAGAGAAGAAAATGAAATAGGTGTTCATGTAATAAGAGCAGGAAATATAGTTGGAGAGCACTCAGTAATATTTTCAAAAGGAGATGAAGTAATAGAAATAAAACATGAAGCATTGTCAAGAAGAATTTTTGCAGATGGAGCAGCAGATGCCGCGAATAAATTAATTAATAAAAAAAATGGATTATATTCAATGAAAGATTTACTTAATATATAAGTTTATGGTATAATCTATTGGTATTTTTAAAATTATTTATTTAGGAGGACATATGACTGAATTAGAAAAATCAAAAGCTATCATCAAATATATTGCAGACTCTAAAAGATCTACTCCAGTAAAACTATATATGAATGGTGAAATAAAAAATAACTATTCATGTAAGGTATTTGATAGTGGAAGCTTTAAGATAGTAATAGGTGATTGGGAAGAAGTAAAAAAAATAATAGAAGAAAATAGTCTATCAGATTATCATTTAGAAAATGATAGAAGAAATTCTGCAATTCCAATGCTTGACATTAAAAATATAAATGCAAGAATAGAGCCGGGATCGATAATAAGAGACCAAGTAACTATTGGTGATAAAGCAGTCATTATGATGGGATCAGTAATAAACATAGGAGCTGAGGTCGGCGAAGGAACAATGATAGATATGAACGTAGTCCTAGGCGGAAGAGCTAAGATAGGGAAAAACTGTCATATAGGGGCAGGAACAGTAATAGCAGGGGTAATAGAACCACCATCAGCAGATCCTGTGGTAATTGAAGATAATGTTGTCATTGGGGCAAATGCAGTTGTTTTAGAAGGTGTAAGAGTAGGAAAAGGTTCAGTAGTAGCAGCAGGAGCTGTTGTAACTGAAAATGTTCCAGAAGGTGTAGTAGTAGCTGGAATGCCTGCTAAAATAATTAAAAATGTAGATGAAAAAACAGCTTCAAAAACTGAGCTAGTGGAAGAGTTAAGAAAATAAAAGAGGTAATCACTATGAAAAAAATATTTTTGACAGTATTTATAATTTTTGTATTTATAGGATGTAGTGTTACTAATCCATATTCAGATACGTATGTTAGTACTACTAGACCTAATATTTCAATTAATGATACCAATCCTTTAACGGATGATGATATAAAACTTATAAATTCTAAAGATGTTAAAGATGACTTGATAAAAGCATATGAGGATGGTTATGAAATGATAGGATATTCTTCATTTAATACAACAGATGTATCAGAGAAATATGTAAAGAGTCAGGCTTTAAATGTACAAGCAACTATGGTAATATACTCAAAACAATTTACATCACAAGATTCAGAATTAGAACCAGTATTTTTTGATGATTTTTGTTCAAGAAGATATTACTATTCTATGGATTGCGGAGGCTCAAGCTGGCAATATGTACAGAGAAGCAAATATGATTATTTAGCAACATTTTGGGTGAAAGCAAACTTAACTGGATTAGGTATATTAGTCCAAGATATAAGTATAGAAAAAAGAAAAGAATTAGAAACTAATTATGGAGCAGAAGTAAAGGCAATAAGAAAAGATTCAGAAGCTTATGATGAAATAGCCTTAGGTGATATAATTACAAAAATAAATGGTGATATTATTAAAGACAAAAATGACTATGCTAAAATAATAGAAGCGAATAAGGGTAAAAAAGTAAAATTAGAAATTTTACGGAAAAATAAGATAATAATAAAAGAGTTAGTTATAAAATAAAATATAGAGGATAAAAAATTCGAAAGGAATGATGAAATGAAAAAATTAATTGTAGTATTAACAATATTAGGAGGAATGTTAGTTTTTGCTGATGCGAAATCTGACTTTGACGGAGCTATACAAATGATAAAGGATAATAATATCCCAACTGCTGTGAAGTCATTAGAAAAATTGTCAAAAGGAAAAGATAAAGAGTACTCGGCTAAGGCTAATTTCGTATTAGGAGATTACTGGGCTTCTCAAAATGACTTAGTAAAAGCAGAATCATATTATAAATTAGTAGTTGGAGATAGATCAAAAGTAGATAATGACGTTATTGCTGCAGCTTTCCAATTAGGAAATATATATTATGCACAAAAGCAAAATGATAAAGCAGCAGACTACTTCGAGTGGGTAAACACAGCAACTGGAGATAAAAATCCTCGTGCGTTGGAAGTATTGGGAACATTTTACTTTAGAACTGGTAAAGAAAGTTTAGCAGAAACTAAATTTTTAAAAGCAGCAGAAGTAGATCCTAAAGATATTCCAGTTAGATTAATTTTAGTAGAATTTTATGAATTAAAAGGAAATACTACAAGTGCAAATAAATATTTCCAAGAAATCAAAAAAATAGAACCTAAATTTAGATATTTAGACATGGGAATATACTTCACACAAAATGGAAACCCAGAATTAGCAGAAAAATATTTGAAAAAATCACAACAAATAGAAAAAGATGCATATGCTGACTATGTTTTAGGAATCGTATACTATAACCAAAATAAAATAGAAGATGCTAGAAAAATGTTTCAATCAGCTTCTAATAAAGGTGTAGAAGATGCTAAAAAAGCTTTAGATGAATTAAATACTGCATCACCAGCACCAGCAACTCCTACAAAAACAACACCTACAAAAAAATCAAAAAAATAACTAATAAAAAATAGAAACTGTCAGCGAAATGCTGGCAGTTTTTTTAAAAAGTGGAAATGTTTCAAGGTAATTAAAGCCTTTCAAATATCACAATATTGTGTAAATAATTATTATAAATCAAGCTATAAAATATATTCATATAAAGGTATATTTATGTTATAATAAAGTTCAAAAGGAGGGTTGGGGGAGACAAAAAAATAAGACGTTCTAAAATATATATGGAGGTATATAAAAAAATGGCAAGAAAAAAAGAAGATGTGGTTCAGTTAAGTGACAAGGATAGAAATGATAAAGACAAGATAATAGATTTAGCT
Source organism: Sebaldella sp. (assembly GCA_018058425.1). GTDB lineage: Bacteria > Fusobacteriota > Fusobacteriia > Fusobacteriales > Leptotrichiaceae > Sebaldella. The sequence continues at coordinate 11,125 of JAGOZX010000022.1, read as the reverse complement.
ATGAAGCAGATCCAAAAAGAGTATGGTGAAGGATCTATAATGAAGCTTGGTGAAAATAAAAAAATGAGTATAAGTACTATTTCTACAGGAAGTTTAAATCTTGATATAGCACTAGGAGTGGGCGGAGTACCAAGAGGTAGAATAATAGAAATATATGGAGCTGAATCTTCTGGGAAAACAACTTTGGCAATACATATAATTGCAGAAGCACAAAAACTAGGTGGTGTTGCTGGATTTATAGATGCAGAACATGCGTTAGATCCAGTATATGCAAAGGCTTTAGGCGTTAATATAGATGAACTTCTGATCTCACAGCCTGATACTGGTGAGCAAGCTTTAGAAATAGCAGATATGCTTATAAGAAGTGGAGCATTAGATGTTATAGTAGTGGATTCTGTAGCAGCACTTGTGCCAAAGGCAGAGATCGAAGGAGAAATGGGAGACCAACAAATGGGACTGCAGGCAAGATTAATGTCAAAAGCATTGAGAAAACTTACAGGTACTATTTCAAAATCTAATACTGTTATGATATTTATAAATCAAATTAGAGAAAAAATAGGTGGATTTTCTTTTGTACCAGGAGTACAGACTACTACTTCTGGAGGAAGAGCTCTTAAATTCTTCTCTACAGTGAGAATGGAAGTAAAGAGAATAGGATCTATAAAACAAGGTGATGAATTAATTGGAAATGAGACAATGGTAAAAGTTACTAAAAATAAAGTCTCTCCTCCATTTAAAGAAGCTAGATTTAATATTATGTATGGAAAAGGAATATCTAAAATTGGAGAAATCTTAGATATAGCTATAGATAACGGAATTGTTTCTAAAAGTGGAGCATGGTTTAGCTATGGTGACGAAAGATTAGGGCAAGGAAGAGTAAATGTAGAAAATTCACTTTCAGAAAACAAAGAGCTTCATGATAGAATAGAGGCTGAAGTAATGAAGATAATAACTCCAGAACCTATAGTAGAGGTGGAAAAAGAAGTGAAAGAAGAAGCAGTAGTTGTAGAAAAAGAAAAACCTGTTTCTAAAGCTAAATTAAAAAAAGAAGATAAAAAAGATGAAAAAGATAAATAAAATCATAAGAAATAAAGTTTTTTTATCAGATGGTGAAGTTTTAGACGTTAACTTTGATATAAAAAATAAATATGGTTTAAAAGAAGACATGTGTATAGAAAGCCTCTATGATGAAATTTCATATGAGGCTTCTCTTGCAAAAGCTCTTTATTTACTGTCATTAAGAGACAGGACAGAAGAAGAACTGAGAGTGAAATTAAATGAAAAAGTAAAAAATAAAAAAGCAAATGAAAAAGTCATATTAAGAATTAAAGAGTTAGGATATATTGATGACTACGAATATGCTCTTTTATATGCTAAAAATTCCAAATACGGGGAAAAAAGGATAGAATTCGAGTTATTAAAAAGAGGTATTTCAAAATCTCAGATAAAAGAAATATTTTTAAATATAAATGAGGATTCTGATGATAAGTTAAAAAAATCTATGAAAAAAGTGATTCATAAAGAGGAAAAAAAGATAATTCAGTACCTAATAAGACAGGGCTTTGAACTAGAGGATATCTTATTGGAATTAAAGAATAATAGGGAGGAAGAATGAGAACTATATTATACTGCCTTACAATAGGGGGCACATTTATCTATGGAATGATATTTAGATATCCGTTTACATTTTTTATGAATGAGGAACAAAAAAAGAGATATGTGGAAAAGATAGCAGTAAGATGGGCGAGAAACTGTATGTGGGCTGCTGGGAGCAAGGTAGAGTTAGTTTATAAGAATAAAGCTTCAATAGATGAGATAATAAAAAACAATGAAGCTATAGTGCTGATTTCGAACCATCAGAGTAATATGGATATTCAGGTTATATTGGGGTATTTTCCTAAACGTGTTGGATTTATAGCAAAAAAAGAAATGGAAAAATGGCCTTTAATAGGTGGTTGGATGAAAGCAATGGGTTGTATTTTTTTAGATAGAAAGAATGCAAGACAGGGAATGAAAGATATGAAAAATGCTATGGAGAAAATACAAAAAGGATATTCGTATGTAATATTTCCTGAAGGTGGAAGAACTCCAGATGGAACTGTAAAAGAATTTAAAAAAGGAAGTTTTAGATTAGCTACAGAAACAGGAGCAAAAATAGTACCTGTTACTATAGATGGAACATATAAAATACAAAGTAAGGGCAGCTTAAAGGTAAAAGCTAATAAAAATGTAAAAATGATAATTGGAGAGCCAATAGAAATAGCTTCTTTAAATAAATCAGATATAAAGGAACTTGATAATAAAGTCAGAGATATTATTATTAAAAATTTAAATGAGAGTTTAGAAAAGAGGAGATAATATGAAAATATTTTTAGCAACAAAAAATAAAGGTAAAATAAATGAATTTATAAAATTAGTAGAAGGAAAAAATATGGAAGTTTTATCAATCTTAGATAGTGAGGATATACCAGAGGTAGTAGAAGATGGAGAGACATTTGAAGAAAATTCACAGAAAAAAGCTGTAGAAATTTCAAAGTATTTAAATATGGTGACTATTTCAGATGATTCAGGATTATGTGTAGATTATCTAGATGGTGCTCCTGGATTATATTCTGCAAGATATTCAGGAGAAGATGCTACAGATGAAAAAAATATTGATAAGCTTTTATTTGATATGAAAAATGCAGATAATAGAAAAGCAAAGTTTGTATCAGTAGTTTCAATAGCAAAACCAAATGGAGAAGTCTATTCATTTAGAGGAGAAGCAGAAGGAGAAATATTATCAGGTAGAATGGGGACTAATGGATTTGGATATGATCCAGTATTTTTATCAGATGATTTAGGAAAAAGCTTTGGAGTGTCAACTTCTGATGAAAAAAAATCTGTAAGTCACAGAGGAAGAGCATTTAAAAAATTAATGGAAAAATTTGATGAACTTATAAAATAACTTTTAGATTTATAAACTCTTTAAGTAAAATTACTGAATATCAGTGGTTTGGCTTAAGGAGTTTTTTTATTTCTTTAATTATAGTATGCATACTAAATAAAAGATGTTTAATTATAAACTAGTTATAAAAATTATAAAATTGAAACTCTTAAAACCTTGACATGTAAGGGAAATATAAAGTATACTTAAAAGGAATACTTTCTGAAAGGAGTAAAAAATGACTTATAACTTTGATAAAAAAACAAATAGAAAAGATAATAATTCGGCAAAATGGGATGAAATAAAAAGAAATGAACCAGATGAGGATTTATTACCTATGTGGATTGCTGATATGGATTTTGAAACTGCACCTGAAATTTTAGAAGCTTTACAAATGAAACTCGATCAAAAGATCTTTGGCTATACTTCTAGATCAGATAAATATTATAAAAGTGTTGTTCAGTGGACAAAGGAAATACATAATTATGATATAAAAGCAGATGAACTAGAACATTGTATAGGAGTAATACCAGCAATATCTATTTTAATCAGATTACTGTCAAATCCAGAAGATAAGTTTATAATACAAGCACCTGTATATCCACCATTTTTTAGTGTTGTAGAAAAAAATAAAAGACAATTGTTAGTAAATAATTTAATAGAAGAAGATGGAAAATACAGTATTGATTTTGAGGATTTTGAAGAGAAAGCGAAAGATGAAAAAACAAAGTTTTTTATTTTTTGTAATCCGCATAATCCAGTAGGAAGAGTATGGACAAAGGAAGAGTTACAAAAACTAGGAGATATTTGCCTAAAGTATGATGTACGAATAATTTCAGATGATATATGGAGAGATATAGTTTATAAAAATCATAAATATATACCTATAACATTATTATCAAAGGAAATAGAAGATATAACAATAACTTGTTTTTCAGCAGCAAAAACTTTTAACTTAGCAGGATTACAAGCTGCATTTGTACATTTTCCAAGAAAAGAAGAACAGAAAAAATTTAACGAAGAACTAGGGATTTTAGATATAAAAAGAAATACTCCTTTTAGTTTAGCAGCTATGGAAGCTTGCTTTACGAAGGGTGAAAAATGGTATAGAGAATTATTAGAGTATTTAAGTGATAATATAGATTTTACAGAAAAATATATAAAGGAAAATATGCCAGAAATAAGCTTTGAAAGACCAGAAGCTACATATTTACTATGGCTTGATTTTAGAAAGTTAGGTCTCACTGGAAGTGAACTGCATAGATTGATAAAGGACGAAGCAAAATTAGTTCTTAATACAGGTCTTTCTTTTAGTGGAAACTGTGAAGGGTTTCAAAGAATTAATGTGGCATGTCCAAGATATATGCTAGAAGAAGCACTAAATAGGTTATCAAAAGCAATAAAAAAATATAAATAAAAGGAGAAATGAAGAAAATATGGAACATATCTTTACGGTAATAAATGATTTTTTTAAGTTTATAGTACCAATATCAGATTTTTTATGGGATTTTCCAACTAATTTTAGTTTTTATAGCAGTATACCAATACTTGGGAAATTTTCTTTTGCAATTATTTTGTTAATAGGATCAGGAATTTACTTTACTATTAGAACAAAATTTGTTCAAATAACAAGGTTTAGAGAGGGACTTAGAATTTTAATAAAAAAGAAAAGTTCAAAAATGGGAGTTAGTCCGCTGGCTTCATTTTTACTAAGTTCAGCAACAAGAGTAGGGCCGGGAAATATTATGGGAGTTACAGGAGCTATATCAATAGGAGGCCCTGGAGCAGTTTTCTGGATGTGGGTATCTGCATTTTTCGGTATGGCTACAGCTTTTTCAGAATCTGTTTTAGCACAGATTTTTAAAGAAGAAGATGGAAATGACTACATTGGAGGATTACCTTTCTATGGAAGAAAAATTTTAGGAGATAAGAGAGTTGCAGGAATAATACTATCAGTTTGTTTTATCTTTTATGCTTTATTTACATTACCTGGTCAAACTTTCCATTTATTTACAGCACTTGGTTCAGTGGCAGAAGTAATAGGAGGTCAGGAATATGGAAGACAGTCAAATGTATATTATATTATAGCAGTAGGAATATTTATATCAGTTTTATTCACGGTACTTGGGGGAATAAAAAGAGTGACAAAAGTAACTGATGTTTTAGTACCAATTATGGCAGTAATATATATGCTTATTGTATTATTTATAATAGCAGTTAATTTTAGACTTGTTCCTTATTTTTTTAAAGAAGTAATAATGGGAGCATTTAGTCCTAAAGCGGTATTTGGAGGAGCTTTTGGAATAGCACTTGCTCAAGGGATAAAAAGAGGACTTATGTCTAATGAAGCTGGTCAAGGAACTATAACAATGGCAGCAGCTGTTGCTGATAATGAGCATCCATGTGAACAAGGTTTTGTACAAGCTATTGGAGTATTTTTAGATACTATTGTTATTTGTACACTAACTGGTTTTGTGGTAGTAATGGCACATTTATGGAATAATGGATCAAGCGGAGTAGAGTGGGAAGTTATTAGAGGATCTAAGCTCACAGTTTATCTAAATTCGATCCAATACTTGATACCAGGAGAAAGCTTAGATGCTATTGTTAAGTGTATTGTTTCATTATGTTATGGACTTTTTGCGTTTACGACACTAATTGGTCTAATATTATTTACAGAAATATCAGGAAGTTTTATAACTACAAATAAAAAGTTTATATTATTTATAAGATTGTTAGGAGCAGTTATATTTGTACCATTTGGGGAACTAACAGTTTTATCAGGCTTGGAATTAGGTAATTTATGGTATATATCAGACTTAATAAATATAATGATTGTATTTGCCAATGTACCAGTTATTTTAATTGGATCAAATATTGTCTTTAAGGCATTGGATCATTATAATGTCAATAAAGGAAGAAGATTTATATCAAAGGAAATAGGAATAGAAACGGAAGTTTGGAAATAAGTGTAAAAGAGTGATAAAAAAAGCTTTCTATTTTATATAGAACTATGTTATAATTCTTTTGCAGGTAGTAGTCAGTATTTCACGGCTATGAGAGTACACCGTGTACTCTCGAAAGGGATTGTCTTATGACAATCCCTTTTATTATGATTAAATTATTTAATAACTATTTCTGAATAAAACTCATTAATTTCATAAATTTTATTATCTTCAATACTATAAACTTTGATATTAATATTGTTTTTCTCTCCATTCTCATGATCAGTTGTAATAATAAAGAAAGAACTCTCATTAATCCATGAAACTAAATCAATTGTCCCAGATGGGCCAATAAATAAAATACGAGCACTTTTATTATTCTTTAAATCATACAAAAAGACCGCTCTGTCTGCATCACGCATTTCTTCATTAGTTCTAGGGTCTATTTCCAAGCCATATGTATTTGGATCAAGTATATATTCTTTATTAGGAGAATATATATAATATTTTTCCATACTTTCTTTATAATTCGATCCATCTATAATATCAATGGGATCACTCAATTCTTTGGAGTTTGTTTTTTTGAAATCAATTTTATTTTTTCCTGATTTTTTTAATATAGACTTATACCAGTCACTATTCTCCACAAATGATTTATAAGTTTTATAGTCATCTTTAGAAATATGTTCTGATTTTTCAGAACAAGAAAAAACTAATAAAAGACATATTAAAACAAAAATTTTTTTCATAATTTATACCTGCTTTCTGCTATATAATTAAGTTCTTTGATTGCTTTATCAAAAATTTCTCTAGAAATATTAAAGTTATTTAGTGCATTCAGAAGCTGCTTGCTGTTATAATATCCAATTCTTAAAATACTTCCAATTTGTTCTCTTCTTAGCTTTGAATTTTCTCCATAGCAAAGTTTGTTATCCACTAAATCGCTGTGAGAATATTGTTTTTCAATTTCTTTATTTAGAAATTTTATATTTGAATTTTTTAATGCTTCAATAATAGCTTCTTTATTAGCATTCTCTACACCAATATTTCCTTTTTTTGTTCCTTCGGTTCGGCTAATAAATGCATGTTTAGCATCAGGGATATTTTGACTTATTAAATCTCTAATTTTTTTTCCAGCAAAATCAGGATCTGTTAAAACTATGATGTCATTATTAAGGGAAATGTTTTTTAGTTTTTCTATTGTTTCCTTTTTAAAAGATGAGTAACCATGCACTGCAATTACATGAGCATCCACAGCTTGTTTAACTGCTGCTATATCATCTTTTCCTTCTACAATTATGATTTCTTTTATTTTAGGTTTCATTCTTTTCCTTTCTATGTTATATTATTGTAAAAAAATGGAGGATTATTATGAAAAAGTTCTTTATATATTTTACACTATTTTGTATGGTTTTGGCAACTCCTGGAGAAAGCCTTCGTATAAATGAAATATTTTTAGGTATAATGAAAGACAGTTATTATACATTAATAATTGAAAATGACAATCCGGGAAGTTATACAGAGTATGACCAAAATTTATATTTAATGGAGTATGGTAATAATGGAATAATAAGTAAGAAAGTAATAAAAAAAGAACATATAAAAGAAAAAATAGAAGATGATGGCACAATTAAAAATGTTGACCATAAAGTGATGATTGAAAATAAAAATGAATTAAATAAACTAATAAGTAAAAATGTAATTTTTTTACAACCTTTTTATGTGAATGAAAAACAAGATAAATACATTATAAAGGATGATGGCTTATATGGAATAAGTATTAGAAGTAATGAAGAAAGAATGGTTTTTTCAAATGAAAAAATAAATAAAAAAATAAAAGAAATTTGTTCTGATAGGTGCAGTGGAGAAGCAAGTTACACTAATGATAATATCAAAGTAATATCATATTATTCAAATTTAAATTCAAAGTATTATGTAGTGAAAATATCTTTAGATATGTTAGAGATTATTGGAATTATAGAGGAGAATTTGGGAAGTAAATAAGTGGAAGGGGTATCAAAAAGCCTGTTATCATAATACATAAGTACATGTATAGAACAAATAATTAATAATTTAAAGTCTTATTTATCTTTATATACTTTATGAAAAGATGATATTTTATAGAGTAGGGTAGAATTAAAATGTCTCAAAATAGAATGAAAAATTAAGTTATTTCTATTTTGAGACACTGTTTTTTTAGATATTATATAGTTCTAATGCTTTTAAAATCCACTTCCATGTATATTCCACAGATTTTATTTCCATTCTTTCTTCTGGTGTATGAGCTCCAAAAATATTAGGTCCCATAGATATTACATCAAGATCTTTTATTTTATTTGCAAAAATTCCACATTCCAGTCCTGCATGAATTGCTTTTATTTTAGGGTCTACATTATAAACCTCTTTATGGGCATCTATAAATAATTTTCTTAATTTAGAGTTTTCATTGTATTCCCATGAAGGATAAGAAGAATCAACTGTAAAGTCAGCATTATAAATTTTAGCAAGATCTTCAAGTTTCCCTGTTAAAGATTTTAGATCAGCGTTAACTGAGCTTCTTAGTAACATTTCAATAGTGATATTATTTTCTTTTGTTCTTAAAACTCCTAAACTAAGTGAAGTTTCTACTAAACCTTCTATTTTAGTACTATTAACTATAACTCCATTTGGTATTTCGTATAAAAGGTCAATGATTTTTTTACTATCATCTGATGATATTGGAGATAAATTCTCTTGATCAAATTCGATAATTTCAAGAGCTAGACTATTTTCAGTTTTTACATAGTCGGCTCTGATCTCTTTAAATAAAATATTGGCTTCTTTTATAAAGCTATCTTTATCAGAGTTTTTAACATTTAATAGTGTAGCAGCCTCACGAGGGATAGCATTTGTTTTATCTCCACCATTTATATTATAGAGTTTAAATGAGAATTTTTTAGATAATCCAGATAAAATAAATGATAGAATTTTTATTGAATTACCTAGATTCTTATCAATATCAGCACCAGAATGACCACCATTTAATCCTTTGATTTTTAAAGATAGATTTGATGAATTTTCAAGTTTATCATCTTTTATGAATTTAAGATCAAACTGAACTCTGGCACCTCCAGCACTACTTACATAGATTTCTCCTTCTTCTTCAGTATCTATGTTTAACATTGTTTTTCCTTTTAAAATGGAAACATCTATATTTTCCACACCAGACATTCCAGCTTCTTCATCTGCTGTGAACACTACCTCTAATGGAGGATGTATAATATCATCAGAATCGAGAACAGCCAGTGCAATAGCAACAGCAATACCATTGTCAGCTCCTAGTGTTGTTCCATTAGCTTTTAAAAATCCATTATCTATAAGTAGGTCTATCCCTTCAGTTTCAAAATCAAATGCATTATCTCCATTTTTTTCCCAAACCATATCTGTGTGTCCTTGTAGTATAAGTGGAGAAAAATTTTCATGACCAGTGGATCCTTGTTTTTTTATTACCACATTTAAATGCTCATCTTTATATACTTCAAGGTTACGTTCATTGGCAAATTCAACCAACCATTCACTAATAGCTTTTTCTTTTCTTGATCCTCTTGGAATTCCACTAATTTTTTCAAAGAAATAAAATACCTTTTGTGGCATTAAATCTTTTGTTATATTTTTCATATATTTACTCCAATCTCTTATAATTTAGTATTTTTAACATAAATGTATTTAAATTATTTGATCAAATAGTTCTTCAAGCTCAAGTTTTTCTCTTTGATTTAAATCATGACCAGATTGTAATTTTTTTAACAGTATATTGTCATGGCCTAAGCTGCTTCTTTCAAGTATCTTTATTACAAGTTTTTTATAAAACTCCATATAACACCCTCCTTTTTATTTAAATAAATTCTTAAAATGCAATTGTACATAATTTTTATCTTTCTTAGAGATATTACTTATATGAATTCCAATTAATCTGAAAGAATCTTTTCTTTTTAGATCATTTAAAAGTCCAAGAGCAGTATTATATATAACTTCAGGTGTTCTTGTATATTCTGCAAGTGATTTTGATCTGGTAATTGTGGTAAAATCACTATATCTTGCTTTTAAAGTTACTGTCCTTATACTAGTATTATCATTTTTTAAAATAGATGACAACTTATTAGATTGATATAATAATGTATCACGAATATCATCTAAATCATCAATGTTTCTGTTAAAGGTCTCTTCTTGGCCATAGGACTGTCTTTCAGATATAAAGTCAATTTCAGAATGATCTATTCCTCTCACAAGTTCAAATATTCGGATTCCTTTATTCAATCCAAAAAAATCAATAAGTTCTTTTCGTGTAAGTCTAAAAATATCATTTATAGTTTTAATTCCTAAATTATTAAGTGGTTCTAAGCTTCTTTTACCTATACCGGGAATAATTCCTATAGATTTATCTTTAACATAATTATGGAAATCTTCTTCATTTTTTATTATATAGTGACCATTTGGCTTATTTGCATCACTTGCTAGTTTAGCAGAAAGCTTATTATATCCAATTCCCACAGAACAAGTTAGATCCATTTGTTTGAATATGGAACTTTTGAATCTTTTTATAAATTCCTCAGGAGTATACTTTTCCAAATAACTTGTGATATCTACATAGCCTTCATCACAAGAAACAAACTCACACTTATGAGTTAGAGATAAAATCAATATTTGAATTTTATGTCCTATTTCTCTATAATAGTCAACGCGTCCAGGAACTAGAATCAAACCAGGACATAGTCTTTTAGCCGTAATAGTAGGCATAGCTGAATGCACGCCGTATTTTCTAGCTTCATAACTGGCAGTGGTAACAACACCTTTTCCCACTGCAATAGTCTTACCTCTCAAACTTGGATTGTCTCTTTGCTCAATTGAAGCGTAAAAAGCATCCATGTCATAGTGCAAAATACATCTTTTCATAAAAACACCACTTTATTTAAAATCCTTTTCGTTTTCTTTACCCTATATAATATCATAATAAGAAAAATGTATCAATATAGTAGAGGAGAGAAATAATATTAATAATGCAAAAATTTTAGTAAACTTTAAGATAAATGAATAATACTAAATAAAAATTATTATTTAAATATGTGAGTAGTACATTTAATATTGCGGATCCCCAAATTTAATAAATAAGTTTCATAAATGAGTAATGGAGAAAAAGGGAGTTATTGCTAAAGAAAGAAATATAGAGAAGAGAGAAAGTGGAAGTTTTTTTAATAGTTAGAAGTACTATAAACAT
>JAGOZX010000079.1 GCA_018058425.1 Sebaldella sp. | reverse complement strand
GTCTAAGGTGGATAAAAAAGATATAAAAGGAATAGGTTTTGATGCCACATGTTCATTAGTTGCTTTAGATGAAAATGGTGATCCTGTGAGTCTTAGTAAGAGTTTAGATAATAGTAGGAATGTAATTTTATGGATGGATCATCGTGCAGAAAAAGAAACTGAATTTATAAATAAAACTCATGATAAGATATTAGACTATGTAGGTGGAAGTATATCAATAGAAATGGAAATTCCTAAAATATTATGGGTGAAAAATAATCTATATGAACAATATAAAAAAATAAGTTATTATTTTGATCTTCCTGACTTTTTAGTGTATAAAGCCACAGGAGAATTTGTTCGCTCTATGTGTTCACTTAGTTGTAAATGGACATACTTGTCATATGAGGGTAAATGGGATGAAGGGTTTTTTAAGAAAATAAATTTAGATGATTTATTAGATAATGATTTTCAAAAAATAGGAAGTGATATTAGAAAAGTTGGAGAAAAAGCAGGGACACTTTCAGAAAAAGCAGCAAAAGAATTAGGATTAGAAGCAGGTGTAAGTGTAGCGGTTTCTATGATAGATGCTCATGCAGGAGCTGTGGGAGTATTAGGGATAGATTTGGAAGAGAAAGAGCAATTGAATAAAAGAATAGCGTTAATTGCAGGAACTTCAAATTGTCATATGGCAGTTTCACAGGAAAAAAGATTTGTAAAAGGAGTATGGGGGCCTTATTATTCAGCTCTATTTCCTGATGTGTGGTTAAATGAAGGAGGGCAGTCGACAGCTGGGGCATTAATAGATTATGTGGTAGAAAATCATTCATATTATAATGAATTAAAAAAGATGTCTTTGGAAAGAGGGGAGAATCATTTTGAGATATTAAATGATTTTTTATATGAGAATGTAGAAGTGGTGGATTATGCAGCGTGTGATCTACATTATCTTCCATATTTTTTAGGGAATAGATCCCCTAGGTCAGATCATACCTTGAGAGGGAGTGTAGTAGGATTAACTCTTGATAATTCTATAAGTGATTTGGCAAAGAAATATTTGGCAGTAATACAGAGTATAGCCTATGGAACAAAGCATATAATAGATGAATTAAATAAAAAAGGATATGAGATAGATGAAATATATTTAACTGGAGGTGCTGTAAACAATAAACTTATGCTTGAGCAATATTCTAATATAACAAAGTGTAAAATAGTAGTGCCAAAGGAAAAAGAATCGGTTTTATTAGGGGCTGCAATTTTAGGAGCTTTAAGTGATAGTGAGGATGACTTTTTTACATTGATGAACAAGATGTCTGGAAAAGGGTTTGAGGTATTGCCGAATGAGGAGACTTTTTTGTATCATGGTAAGAAATATAAAGTGTTTGAGAAAATGTATGAGGATTTTATGGGGTATAGGGAAATTATGGGTGATAAGTGATGGAGAGGTGTAATTTTTTTAGAATTTTTTAGTGTTGGTTTATTTTAGGGGAAGAATATTATGATACTTGTAGTTTTGATTCTTTTTCGTTATAGATACTCACGTCGCTGCGCTTCTCAGGATGACAGAATTGGTGGGGTTTTCTTACTTTATAGAATTTTTTAGATATAGAATAGTTGTAGCTAAGGAATATTGGAAGTTTTTAGTTTTGTTGTTGTTTATTAGTAGTTATTTTCTGGAAGTTGCTTATGGAAATATTTTATTTAGTTTATTAGAAATTACGATAACTTAATAGCTTGGTAATTCGATAAGAAAAGTAAGATTATTCTTTCTTATAGAACTGATATTTGCACAATAAAATAATCTTTTGTTCTTCTTTCATTTTTATAGTATAATAACCTAAATAAAAAATAAATTAAGAGGTTGGTATATTATGTTTATAAAAGAGAGCAATGACTTAGCATTTGTCGATTTTAACGGTAAGGACCACTCGTATAAAGAATTTTTATCAAATATAAAAAAATACTCAAGTCTTTATGATGATTTAGGTGGGAAAAATGTACTAGTTTTATCAGAAAATAGGCCGGAATGGTTATATAGCTTTTTTTCTATATGGAATAATAAAGGAGTTGTCGTATCAATAGATGCAAACAGTACTCCAGATGAGATATCTTATGTACTAAATGATTCTTCACCTGAAATGATTTTTTGTACAAATGGAACTAAAGAAAGAGTGGATAAGGCTTTAGAAAAGCTAGATTCATATGATGGACATGTAAAAATTATTAATATAGACAATATAGTTTTAGAAGAATTAAATGAAAAAAATCAGGAATATAGAACACCATTAGGAGATGAACTAGCTGCTATGCTTTATACTTCTGGGACAACTGGAAACCCAAAAGGAGTAATGCTTTCTTTTAATAATTTATTGTCTAATATGACAGGAATTATAGAAAGAGAAATTATAACTTCTATTGATCAAACATTGGCATTATTGCCATTTCATCATGTACTTCCGCTAATGGTAACGCTTGTAGTGGTTTATTCAGGTGCTTCTATAGTATTTGTTCCTAAAATAGCAAGTCATGAAATATTAGAAGCATTGGGAAAAAATAGAGTAACAATATTAGTTGGCGTACCAAGGGTATATAAACTTTTTTATGATGGTATAAAAGATCAGATTCAATCAAAGTTTATTACTAGAAAAATATATGATATGACAAGTGTTATAAAATCAATGAAAATAAGAAAGACGATCTTTAAAAAAGTTCATACTAAATTTGGTGGTCATTTAAAACAAATGATATCAGGAGGAGCTAAATTAGATCCAGAAATAGGCGACTTTTTTGAGCGATTAGGTTTTTATGTAACAGAAGGATATGGGCTTACTGAAACATCTCCTATATTAGCAGTGGCAACTATAAAGGAAAGAAAAATTGGTACAGTAGGAAAACTTTTACCAAAGACTGAAATAAAAATTGTAGAAGATGAGCTTTTAGTAAAAGGGCCTCAAGTAATGTTAGGGTATTATAAAAACCTTGAAAAAACAAGAGAGGTTTTAACTGAAGACGGCTGGTTTAAAACTGGGGATTTAGCAGAGATGGATAGTGAGGGTTACTTGACAATAAAGGGTCGTAAGTCAAGTATGATAGTACTTTCAAATGGTAAGAATATTGATCCAGAAACTATTGAAAATAAAATATTAAATATAAGTAAAAATTTAATAGACGAAATTGGAATAGTAGCTAAAAATGAAAAGTTAAATGCTATAGTTGTTCCTAACTTACTAGAATTTAGAAAACAAGGTAAGAATAATATTCAGCAATATGTAAAAGAGATTATAGAAGATTATAATCTAGACGCTCCAGCATATAAAAAAGTATTGAATTTTAAACTGGTAGAAGATGAACTTCCGAAAACACGAATAGGTAAAGTAAAAAGATTTATGCTTCCTGATATTCTAAATGATAAAGTAGAAAAAAGAGAAAAGGTAGAGGAACCTAGTACTAATGAGTATTTGGTTTTAAAAGCTTATGTAAAAAAACTAAAAGGGTTTGAGCCAATGCCTGATGATAATTTAGAGTTAGAAATCGGATTGGATTCTTTAGATAAGGTAGAATTACTAGCGTATATAGAAAATAGTTTCAGCCTAAAATTAGATGAAGGAAAATTTTCTGAAATACCAACTCTAAGAAAGCTTTCGGAATATGTAAAGGAAACAGCAACTACTTTTTATGAAAAAGAAGTAGACTGGAAACAAATGATAGAAGAGGCTCCTATAAAACCAGTGAAAACAGGATGGATTATAAAAGTATTTAGAGTGCCAATATTGATTGTATTAAAATTATATTTTAGATTAGGAACAATAGATAAGAAGAAAATAACAAATGAACAAGTTATATTTGTTTCAAATCATCAGAGTTTTATAGATGCATTAGTAGTAGCAGGAGTATTTCCAAGAAAAGTTTTAAAAAATACTTATTTTTTAGCGATTGATTTATATTTTAAAAAAGGAATAATGAAGTATATAGCTCATAACTCAAATATAGTAGTAATTGATATAAATAAAAATGTGAAAAATACAATAGAAGAAGTTTCAAATATACTAAAACAAGGTAAAAATATCCTTATTTTCCCAGAAGGAGCTAGAACTAAAGATGGAAAAGTAGGAGAGTTTAAAAAAGTATTTGCAATATTAGCAAAAGAATTAAATATAAGTGTGCAATGTGTTGGTATAAAAGGTGGTTTTGAAGCTTATTCTAGATATACAAAGTTTCCAAAACCTAAAAAAATAAAAGTAAAAGTTTTGGATAAAATTACTCCAGATGGTACATATGAGGATATTGTAAAAAAAGCTGAAACTGTAATAAGAGATTATGTAGAAAATTAAATGTGAAGGTCAAAAAAAACTCTGGTTTTATTATATAATAATAGGAGATTTGACATTAATGTGAAAAGTTTGATAAAATACAATAGTTATCTCAGAAAAAAAGGAGTATGAATTTATGAATCAAAATATTTTGGTTAATCAGATTGTTAATTTTAAAGGAAAAAAAGAAAAAATAATAAAAGAAGTTTTACTTGTGTTAGCAGGAGTTGTTTTTTTAACATTAACAGCACAAGTTAGAATATATTTACCATTTACTCCAGTACCAATTACAGGACAAACATTTGGAATATTATTAATAGGTTTAGTGTATGGAAGAAAGCTTGGAATGAGTGTAGTAGGAACATATATAGCTGCTGGAACATTAGGCCTTCCATTATTTACAGGAGCTGGCTCTGGTATAGTATTCTTTAAGCCAAGTGGAGGATATATTATTGGTTATTTCTTTGCTGTTATGATATGCGGTTATTTAGCAGAAAAAGGATGGACAAAGTCATATATTAAAACATTATTTGTCATATTATTAGCAGAAATAGCAATTTACTTTTTTGGATTAGTACAATTATCATTTTTTGTAAAAAAAGATTTATTCTTATTAGGACTTTATCCATTTATAATAGGAGACATAATTAAGGTACTTTTATTAACTTTAATCCTGCCAGGTGCATGGAAAGTTCTAAAAATATCTAAAAAATAAGCTATAAAATCAATATAAAAGTAGAATGGATTCAAAAAAAACGTCCTCTGGACACCAATGAAAATAGCGTGTTCAGAGGACGGAGATAAATTTAATGCTAAATTAAGTCGAAATCTGTTGACTTATCTAGCTAGATACTATATAATACTTCTTGTCTGTGTGCCTTGGTGGCGAAATAGGTAGACGCACGGGACTTAAAATCCCGTGGTATTTGATACCGTGCCGGTTCAAGTCCGGCCCGAGGCACCACTAATTAAACTTTAGCGGTGATCTCCACACAAAAAAGACTAGGTTAACGCGGGGTAGAGCAGTCTGGTAGCTCGTCGGGCTCATAACCCGAAGGTCGTTGGTTCAAATCCAGCCTCCGCAACCAATTTAAAAAATTAAATATCTTACAAAATTATGCGGGAGTAGCTCAGTTGGTAGAGCGTCAGCCTTCCAAGCTGAATGTCGCGAGTTCGACCCTCGTCTCCCGCTCCAAAGTAAGAGCCATTAGCTCAGTAGGTAGAGCACATGACTTTTAATCATGGTGTCACTGGTTCGATTCCAGTATGGCTCACCAATTTAATTTTAACCATAAAATATTTATGTGCCTGTAGCTCAGTTGGATAGAGCAACGGCCTTCTAAGCCGTGGGTCAGGAGTTCGAATCTCTTCAGGCACGCCATATAATATTTTAAAATTTAGGATCCATAGCTCAGATGGTTAGAGCACTCGGCTCATAACCGAGTGGTCACTGGTTCGATCCCAGTTGGATCCACCATATGCGCCCTTCGTCTAATGGTTAGGACATCAGGTTTTCATCCTGGTAACAGGGGTTCGATCCCCCTAGGGCGTACCAATATATTAATTATTATTGGTACGAAAGTATCAATATTATATATAACTTCGCTGTTTGGATTTACGGCGATTTTTTTTTGCTAAAATTTAATTTCTATATGTAACATTAAGTATAATTATTTTCTTCTTATCTGTTTTATAATTTTTTTAAACTTATCCATAAATTCATTCTCTGTATTTTCTAGTAAATATTTGAAATTTCCTGTGTTATCTTCTATTATAACTTACTTTTTCTCTAATAGGATCAATAAGTTGATCTTAATAAGCTCTGATTCTTTCAAATTCCTTTGAGTTTTAATCTTTTCTGTCTTAGTCTAATCCAAGTCCGTAGATGTTATATCTTCGCTTAGAAGGTCTGTTATTTGCTTTCTGATGTTTTTGGTTTTTCTATTGGAATTGAATATTAGTCTTGTAAAATTTATTTGGTTTCTGTATAATCGAATGAAAAAGAAATGTTAGTTATGGAGAAATTTGAGTATCGTGTTGTTGAGTTTAACAAAATAACTTCAAAAACAATAGAGAGAGACCTAAATAGACTAGGGGTAGAGGGCTGGGAAGTGACTTCATCAACTTCTTCATCGCCCAGACTTGTAGTTGCTGGAATATGGACAATAATAGTAGTTCTTAAACGAAAAATAATTGAATAGTTTACTTAGACAAGGCTGAATTAGAAGTTTTGTTTTTTATTGCAAAAAAGAAGGAATAAATGCTAGGAATAACAATAGTAATATGCGTATTCTTATTTATGACAAGTGCAAAGCTAAAATGGATAATGAACTTTTAGACATATTAAAAAACTTAGATGAGAGAATAATTAGAGA
Source organism: Sebaldella sp. (assembly GCA_018058425.1). Classification (GTDB taxonomy): domain Bacteria; phylum Fusobacteriota; class Fusobacteriia; order Fusobacteriales; family Leptotrichiaceae; genus Sebaldella. The sequence continues at coordinate 8,978 of JAGOZX010000079.1, read as the reverse complement.
AGAATCTTAAATTAAGAATGGAAAGAGATATACGATTTAAAAATTAAAATAACAATATGTTGAAATAAGTCTATAGTTAAGGTAAAATATAAGAAAAATTAGGAGGAATTATGAACAAAAGAGAAAAAATATTTTTATCAATAATTGGTATTGGTTTGGTTTTGGGGATAGGGTTGTCATTTAAAGCATATAAATATAGGGCGAAATTAATTGAAACTAAAAAGATTGTTATTAAAAAAGATGTGATAATAGCAGAAAAAGATAGGAAAATTTTAGAATCAGTTAAAACTGGATATGAAGCTTTTGTAAGAGTTATGTATTTAGATACATTAAGAACATACTCGATAAGACATCCTTTTGGAGTAAATGAACCAGATTTTCAACTTGCTTTAAATAAAGCACAGGAAGCAGAAGAGAAGTATGGTGAGTTTTTAGATAGTTTAGGTTATAAAGATGGGAAATTAACAAAAATAATTGATAGTGAAAGTAAAGATTTTATGCAAATATCAGATAAGAGAGGAGTTTTACATGAATTAATGAGTAAAGAAGACGAAAGACGAAAAAAATAAAGATGAAATATATTTCAAAATTAGCATTATTGAAATTTCAACCTTAAGAAAATAATATGATTAAAATTTAATGGATATATTACAAAATAAGAATAAATAAAACAGTAGTAAGAGTTGTGGATTTCCAAGAGCTATTAAACTAAATAGATATAAAAATCTATTAGGTTTAGTGGCTCTTTTAGTTATATGCAGTAGATTGATTTAGGTGCAGGTGATGGAAGATAATAGAGGTTGGTGGTAATTCTGTAAGGGGTGAATTAAAATATAACTTTTGAAAAAGTATGATGTGTTATTATAGTAAATAAAAAAACTAGACATGAGTCCAGCTTTCCTTAGCGATTTAAATAACTTAATTTATTTTCACAAATGTTATATCATATTTGTAAAAAAATTAAATTATGAAATTTATAAAAGGAAGTAGTTTATAATGGTTTTTCTTTTAATTATTAATTCCTTCATTTTACTAATGTCTATCTTGAATAATTATCTTTTTTATGTTATAAGTTTATAAAACTTTAAAATTAGGAGAGAACATGTATAATGTAATGGAATATAAAAGTATAAAATCTAGAATGAAAATTTCCATGATATTGACCTTGTTAATGTGCATTCCAACCAATTATGGAATGGTCAAAGCTCTATTAAATGTCTCGGAACCTCACTACATAGAAAATTTGATTATCTCTATGCCAATAGTTCTATTAGGTGATTTTTGTGTATTTTTACAAATAAAATCTTTGTTTGATTTGAAGAAAGAATCAAATTTACTTAAGATAAAAAAACGATATAAATTCTTAAGAATTTTTTATATATTTTATTTTTTTATAGGATTACTACCAACGGTCCTTATGTTTTCAATTCCAAGTTTAATTGATAAATTATTAATAAAACTGGATGGAAAATAAATTGAAAATGATAACAGGTTATCTTTATAGTTGAATTCACTCTATTTACTTATAGAATTACTATTTTCAACGATATTTATTTGTACAATTTGACTGATATTATTTTTTATGTTATTATGATTTTTTGTAGGGTAGTGATCTCTAATTTTTAAATCGCTATTCCTTATTTCTTAGAAGTATCTTTAATATGCCTCCAATTGTTTCTAATGTATCTTTTAAAGTATTTCTCTTTTTCTGATTCTTTTTTAATATAAGTGATGAAAGAAATTTTAAAAGTGATTTAAGTGTAATTAATTATTAAACCAAGAAAAACAGTATATTATAATAATATTGAGTGGAAAATATTTATTGATTATAAGATAAAATTTTAAATTTATATTCTCAATTATACTATACAAACTTTAACAATGGAGAGTGATTATGAAAAAGGATGAAGACAGACTCTTAGTCAAAATAGCACAAATGTACTATGAGGAAAATAAGACCCAAAGTGAAATTTCAAAAATACTGGGAATTCATCGAACAAGTATAAGTAGAATGTTAAAAACCATAAAAGAGAAAAAAATAGTAAAAATTTTCATAAACTATGATTTTGGCGGGACTCTTACTCTAGAAGAGGAAATGAAGAAGGAATTTGGACTAAAGGATGCGGTTATAGTTCCTTCCACACCAAATCAAGATAAACAGATAAAAATAGGACTTATAGGAACTGCAGCAGCAGAATATTTGAGTAAAATAATAAGAGACGGGAACCTCATTGGACTTTCTTGGGGTGAGGCTTTAGCTGCAACAGCCAATGCTTTGGAAAAAAGCGAACATCAAAATATAGTTTGTATTCCATTAATAGGCGGACCTTCTGGAAAACTATCTAGTTCTTTTCATGTAAATACAATAGCATATGAAATTGCAGAAAAATTACATGGAAAATCTATGCTTATAGATTCACCTGCGATTTTAGAAAGTGAAGAAATAAAAAAAGCTTTGATGAAAACTGATTATAACTATGAACTATCTAAGCTTTGGAAAAAAATTGACATTGCTATGTGCGGTATAGGGAGCCCTTTAATTAGTAAGCATTCTAACTGGCAAGGGTTTTATGCAGATAATTTATTAGAATCTTTAAAGGAGAAAAATGTTTCAGGGGATATACTTTCTAGATTTTATGATATAAAAGGCAAGGTATTAGATACTATTATTTCTAAAAAAATGATAGGAGCAGACTTATCTGATTTAAAAAGAGCTTCTTATTCAATAGGTGTTGCAGAATCTTTGGATAAAACTGCTGGGATTTTAGGAGCATTAAGAGGGAAATATATAAACGTTTTAGTTACAACAGAAGAAACAGCAAAAGCTGTATTAGAAATGAATAAAGAAAAATAAAATTTATAAAAGAATTCGAGACTATTTTTATAGTCTTTTTTTTTTGAAAATTTATTTATTTCTGTTTTTTGTGTAATTTCAATAGATTCTTCCAGTCTACATAAAGTTTAAAAATTATTTCTAAAAATTATTGTTGACTTTAAAAACAAAATTTCATATAATCGAATCATCACATATGTTAAAATTAAATCACAAAAGTGAGAGAGGAGAATTATGACTGAGAATTGGTTAAATCTATCGAATAAGGTAGTTATAGTTACAGGAGGTGCATCAGGAATTGGGGAGAGCATAGTAAAAGAATTATTAGAACAAGGTGCAAAAGTAGTGAACGCTGATATAAATTCTGGGAAAACAGAAAATAATAATCTTTTATATGTGAAAACTGATGTTACAAAAAAAAGAGACATAGATAATTTAGTAGAAAAAACTATACAAAAATTTGGTAAGATTGATGGATTAGTGAATAACGCAGGAATAAATATTCCTAAATTATTGGTAGATGCAAAAGAGGCAGGATCAAAATATGAAGCAGATGAGGAAACCTTTGATAAAATAGCTAACATAAATCAAAAAGGGGTCTTTTTATTGGGGCAGGCTGTAGGAAGGGTTTTAGTTGATCAAAAAGATGGTGTAATTATAAACATGTCATCAGAGAGCGGAATAGAAGGATCAGAAGGACAAAGCCTTTATGCGGCAACTAAAGCAGCTTTAAATAGCTTTACAAGATCTTGGTCAAAAGAATTGGGAAAACATAATATAAGAGTAATTGGAGTGGCACCTGGAATTATGGAGGAAACAGGATTAAGAACAATAGAGTATGAAACAGCTCTGGCTTACACAAGAGGAATAAGTGTGGAACAGTTGAGAGAAGGATATAGTAAGACTTCAACAATACCATTGAATAGAAGTGGTAAATTAAATGAAGTAGCAGATTTTGTATGTTATTTATTATCAGAAAGAGCTAGCTATATAACAGGAGTTACTTATAATGTGGCTGGTGGAAAAACAAGAGGCTAAGGGAGGATAAAATGAAGATTATTTTAGCGGGTCATGGAAAAATAGGTACTTCTATGCTTGAATCTACAGAAATGGTCATAGGTGAATGTAATAATTTTTACTCTGTAGAATTTCACAAAGGTGAAAGTCCTGAGGATATTCTTGATAAATATAGAAAAATAATAGGCGAGAATATAAATGAGGACATATTAATATTAACAGATTTATTTGGCGGGAGTCCCTATAATGCTGCGGCAATGTTGGCCATGACAAATGAAAAAGTGGAAGTATTAACAGGCTTATCTCTTCCTTTATGCGCTGAACTTGCAACTATGGAGGCTATTTGTGCAAAAGAGAGTGTAGAATATTTGAAAAATTCAAGCAAAGATTTTGTAGTATCATTCAGAGATCAGATCATAGATGATGAGGAGGAATTATAATATGAAAATTAATTTAGCAAGAATTGATGACAGACTTATTCATGGACAGGTTACCACAGTCTGGTCTAAGGAAGCTAATGCAAACAGAATCATTATTGTGAGTAAAGAAGTGGATAATGATGAAATAAGAAAAACCTTGGTAAGACAGGCCGCCCCTCCGGGGATCAAAGTAAATGTGGTCGATGTAGAGAAAGCAGTGAGAGTTTTTAATAATCCAAAATATGAAAATGATACTGTGTTTTATCTATTTACAAATCCTAGTGAAGTATTGGAATTAGTCGAAAATGGTGTTCCATTGAAAAAAATAAATATAGGTGGGATGTCTTTTAAGAATGGAAAAACGCAATTAACTAAAGCAGTTTCTGTAAATGAAGAAGATGTAACTGCATTTCGTAAATTAAAAAAAGTTGGTGTAGAATTAGATTTACGTGTGGTGATATCTGATCCTCAAGTAGATTTTGAGAAAAAGTTAAATGAACATTTTAAATAATTTATAGGAGGTATTGAATATGGAACTGAGTATTCTTCAAATTATATTAATATTTATTTTTTCATGTGTCGCAGGGATGGGAAGCGTTTTAGATGAATTTCAAACACACAGGCCATTAATAGCATGTACAGTGGTAGGACTTATATTAGGTGATGTAAAAACAGGTATTATACTAGGTGGTACGCTAGAACTCATAGCTTTGGGATGGATGAATATAGGGGCTGCACAATCACCAGATTCAGCCTTAGCAAGTGTAATAGCAACTATTCTAGTAGTAGTGGGAAAACAGGATATACAAAAAGGAATAGCAATAGCACTGCCTGTAGCAGCAGCAGGACAAGTCTTAACAGTGTTTGCAAGAACAATAACAGTAGCATTTCAGCACGCTGCAGACAGAGCAGCTGAGAACGCTGATTTTAAAAAAATTGAATTTCTACATTTTAGTGCATTATTTATACAAGCGTTACGTGTAGCTATACCATCAACAATTGTAGCAATCTTTGTTAGTGCTGAGTTGGTAGATAATATGTTATCACTAATACCTGATGTAGTAACAGGGGGACTAGCAGTAGCCGGAGGATTTATAGTAGTAGTTGGTTATGCAATGGTCTTAAACATGATGAGTGTAAAATATTTAATGCCTTTTTTCTTTTTAGGGTTTGTAGTAGGAGGATATCTAGACTTTAGCCTCTTATCATTTGGAATTATTGGACTAATAATTGCTTTAATCTATGTACAGTTAAATCCAAACTATAAACAAGGAATATTAGCTGTGCAGAATCAGGGCAGTTTATCTGAATATGATGATGAATTAGAAGATTAGGAGGAAATAAAATGTCAGAAGTAAAAAATAAATTAACTAAAAAAGATATGATGAGTACTTTTGTTAGATCAAATTTTCAACAGGCATCTTTTAACTACGAAAGAATTCATGGACTTGCATTCTGTGTAGATATGATTCCTACGATAAAACGTGTTTACACAAAAAAAGAGGATCAGATAGAAGCTTTGAAAAGACACCTTGTATTTTTTAATACTACTCCAGCTGTATGTGGACCTGTAATAGGTGTAACAATTGCAATGGAAGAGGCAAGAGCAAATGGAGCAGATATAGATGACGGTACAATAAATAGCTTAAAAGTAGGGCTTATGGGTCCACTTGCAGGAGTTGGAGATCCGCTGGTTTGGGGAACGCTCAGACCTATAACAGCAGCAATAGGTGCTTCGCTAGCACTTTCAGGAACGATTTTGGGTCCTTTAGTATTTTTTATAACTTTTAATTTAGTGAGACTAGCTATGAAATGGTTTGGATTAAAATATGGACTTCAAAAAGGAATGGATATAGTAAAGGATCTTTCAGGGAATGTATTACAAAAACTAACTGAGGGAGCAACTATTTTAGGATTATTCATAATGGGAGTGTTGGTTACAAAATGGACTTCTATAAATGTACCTTTTGTAGTTTCTGAAACTATGGGTGCTGATGGAAAGCTTGTAACAACAACAGTTCAGAATATTCTGGATGATCTAGTTCCAGGATTATTAGCACTGGGATTAACTTTACTTATGATGAAACTTTTGAAAAAGAAAGTAAGCCCAATTACATTAATTTTTGCATTATTTGCTGTGGGAATTATTGGTTACTGGCTGGGAATATTAACATAAAAATTTGAGAGGTGAGGATAACTAATGAAAACAAAAGCAGTAAGATTATACGGAAAAAATGATTTAAGACTTGAAGAATTTGAACTTCCTAGTATTAAAGAAAATGAAATATTAATGTCAGTAGTTACAGATAGCATTTGCATGTCTACTTGGAAATTAGCAAAGCAAGGTGAAGATCATAAAAAAACTCCAGAAGGAATTTCGGAAAATCCAATTATAATAGGTCATGAATTTTGTGGTGAGATATTAGAAGTAGGTAAAAACTGGGATAGGAAATATATGAAAGGTGGGAAATATGTAGTTCAGGCAAATCTACAACTACCAGATAGTCCATTTTGTCCAGGGTATTCGTACCAGAATTGTGGAGGAGATGCAACATATATAATTTTACCAGAAGATGTGATGAAACAGGATTGTCTGCTTCCATATAAGGGTGAAACATATTTTGAAGGGTCGTTAATAGAACCACTATCTTGTGTAATAGGTGCATTTAATGCAAATTATCATTTGATTGAAGGGACTTATGATCACAAAATGGGTATAAAAGAGGGAGGTAATTTATTAATACTTGGTGGTACAGGTCCAATGGGTCTGCTTGCTATAGATTATGCACTACATGGGGATAAAAAACCAAAAACTATTGTAGTAACAGATGTAAATAAGGATAGACTGAAAAAAGCCTCTGAATTATATAAGTCAGAAGAGGGGATAACGGTACATTATGTAGATACATCAAACATTGAAAATTCAGAGGAGTATCTTAGAAATCTTGTAAATGGAGGATTTGATGATATATTTATATTTGCTCCAGTGGCAGAATTAGTTACACAAGGATCAAAGTTACTTAATAATGATGGATGCCTGAATTTTTTTGCAGGACCTCAAAACAAAGATTTCTCAGCTGAAATTAATTTTTATGATATTCATTATTCTTTTACACATTATGTAGGAACTTCTGGAGGAAATACAGAAGATATGAGAACAGCAATAAGATTAATTGAAGAAAAGAAAGTAAATGTAGCTAAAGTGGTAACTCATATACTGGGACTGGATTCTGTAGTGGAGACAACTTTAAATCAGCCTGAAATAGCTGGAGGTAAAAAAGTAGTTTATACACAAAAAAAATTCGATTTAAAATCTTTAGATGAAATTATAAATGATGAAAATAATATCTTAGGTAATATATTAAAGGAAAGTAATGGAGTATGGTCTAAAAAATCAGAAGATTATGTTTTGGATAAAGCAGAAGAAATTTAATAATATAAAAATGATGTGAAAAATAAAAATTTTCTATAGTAATAGGAAAGATGTATTTGGGATTGAGTTTTGTGGTATACAGGGCTTAATCCCTTTAATTTTATGGTTTTATTATTCCCACTTAATTATATATTTTGAATTTATATAATTGATTTGTTACTGTTTAGTTCAGTCTTGTTAATATATAATTTGATTATTTAGACTTTTTGTGTTATAGTTGATACTTAGTAACACGCTGAGATAGCCCCCACGCTATCTCATTTTTTATTTTTCTATAAATCAATATAATGATTTAAAATGTAGAAAGAGTATAGGGACTTTCAATGAATCCAGTATAAATGGCGTTCTTTTACACTCATTATCGAAATTCAAAAAACTTAATATATATTATTTCATCTTTTTCTCTTTACAATTTTAATTATAAAATTAGTTAATTTCAATTTTCAGTTTAATGAAATTCATGTATACTTATGTATAGGAACACAAAAAATTATTAGTATTTTTCTTAGAAATTTACATTTTTCTCAATGAGGTAGCTTGTTCGCTATCTCATTTTTATTATAAAATGTTAATTTTTTATATTTTTTTCTTTATTTTAAATAATTTTTTTTATGATATAATAATTTATCTTTGAACAATAAAAGTTTATTTTTATTTCTCGTAGAGCAGCAGATTTTGTTGCTCTTTTTTTGTTGAATTTTATTTAAAGTTATTTATGAAAAAATCAAGGGAAGGAAAGTTATTCGAGTAAACAATAAAAGTTTAGTCAATGATAATTAGAGTATTCAGTCTTGCGATTTGTTAGAATATTTGATAAAATGAGTTCAATCTTAAATATACAAGGAGAAAAAATAAATGGAGCAGAACAACTTTTGAGTACATAGGAAGTTCTCATTTTAAAGATAAAAATAATGTCTATTATAAAGATTTTGTAATAGAGGGGGCAGATCCTCAAACTTTTGAAGCACTGGTATGTGGAGAGAAAATAGATAAATTAAGATCAAAAGGACAAAAATGTTCAGTGGAATATAGAGACAAAAATTACATATATGAGAACTTTGAAATAGGAGATAAAAAGTTAAAAATAACAAAGAAAATAAGATAAATGTTATATTTGAAAATAAGATTATTTAAGACTTTTTTTATAACCTTGAATTGTCAAATTAAATGCACCACTAAAATAATTAAGAAACTATAAATATAATTGTAGTACTTCTAGTGGTGTGTTGTAATTTAAGCATTTTCTAGGTCTATTATTTAACTCTAATAATACTTC
>JAGOZX010000078.1 GCA_018058425.1 Sebaldella sp. | reverse complement strand
GAGCAGATTCTATGACTTTTAAAGCATTTGGAAGTGGAAATGGAAAAGATAAATCTATTGGATTTCAATATGGTCAAATGATTATGCCTCCTTATCCTCTAGATGATAAATAAAAAAATATTTAATTAAATTTAAAATCAAGATATGGAAATAATGAATCAAATAATTTTTGAATGAATATAAATTAAAAAATATTTTATTTTTATTTACATGTATACACAAATATAGTGAGTGCTTTGGTAATGAAAATAATAAATTTATTGAATTATAACATTAAAAAATACTTGATATCATCTTTTTTTAAAAAGAAAAACTCGAAAAAACATTGAAATTGTGATACAATATTAGTACTTAATAACAACATGTGAAAATCAAACAAATGGCAATATTATTGATGATGACTTTGTTTTTTGAATAATAACTTATTTTCTTAGCTGATTAAAAGAATGAAAACTATAATTATGAAACGTAAATCTAGCAATCGTTACAATTATATTATTAGTTGGGAGTGATGGTATCATATGAGAGAAAAAGTTGTGGCTATTTTTAAAAATTATATTCCAAGTAGCATGGTGGAATATGATGATAAGGAAAATTTTTTGTCATGGGAATTGACAGAAAATGAGTTTCGTAATCTCTGGAAAATGGAGATTATAGAGAAGTTAAGTAGGGAATGTGATCTGAAAATAAATAGATTTGAAGACACAGATTTCATAGGACATAACTTAAAAAAAGCTCATGAAATCATCAGTAAAGACAGTTTATTAAGAGATGTTCCAGAGTTACAAAAATTAAAAAGTTTTTTTGAAGATGGCATAAAGAGAAATACCGGAGTGTACTTTTCGTTTTAATAAATATTTAAAAGGTGTTGGAAGATTTCCGACACCTTTTAATTTGATTATATTTTTATCCATTTCTTATTATGAGCACTTTCAAATATTTTTTCTTCTAGAAGCATCTGTCTATAACCATCTTTAAAAGTAGCAAAGTCATTTAAATTATTATTATTTGTTTCTATACTGTTATACACTTGTTTAAAACATTGCTTAAATGTATCAGGAAAACCTTCTACATGACCACCTGGATAATTTACAATGCTTTGAGTTTCAGGGTTTAATATAGCAGGATCCTTATCAAAAAGCTTATTATAGCTATCTCGCTCCCCTATAATTAATTCATTTAACCTTTCAGAATCCCATTCAGCAGATTGTTTACTTCCACCAATAAAAATGGAAATTTTATTTTTTCTTCCAGAAAACATCTGTGATATAAATGCATTTCCTATTGCACCATTGTCAAAACGAAGCATAATCATAGCTATGTCTTCAGTATCTATTTTTACTTCATCATATTTGGAGTCTGCCAGATTTATAGTTGAAAAAGTCTCTACAGGATTTAAAATTTTTTTTCTAGTTTTATGATAAGTTAGAAATTCTGCAAAAACTTCTGTTACTTTTAAGTTTGTAACATATTCAATGGTATCAATCCAATGTGAACCAATATCAGCTACTGCACGTGTTTTACCTGACTCTTTGCTATTAATCCTCCAGTTAAAGTCTGTATCTAATAAAAGCCAGTCTTGTATATAAGCACCATGTATAGAAAAAATTTCTCCTAGATCACCATGTGCGACCATTCTTTTTAACTGATGTACCATAGGATTAAAGCGATTATGGAAATTAACAGCATTTACTATATTATGTTTTTTTGAGTATTCGTACATGTCTTTAGCTTCATCTAATGTCTTAGTCATAGGTTTTTCACAAATAACATTTATTCCTTTTTTCATAGCATACATGGCAATTTCGTGATGTGTATTATTAGGGGTACATATATGTACAGCATCTAAATCTAGTGTATCAATCATTTTTTTATAATCAGTAAAACTATTTGGAATATTCATAGTTTTAGCTTTAATTTCAGGACTTTGGGAATCTGTAATAGCTAAGACTTCTACATTTCCAAGTCTTCTTAATGCTTCTACGTGGGCAACTCCGATAAATCCAGTTCCAACAACTCCAGCTTTAAAAGTCTTCATCTTTATAATCCTTTCTTTACTTATTTTTACTTTGAAATAATACAGCTATAATAATAATAATACCCTTTACTAAGCCTTCTAAAAAAGGAGGGATATTAGCAATAACAAGTATATTATTGATCATTTGTAGCATTATAGCTCCTAAAAAAGTTCCTAAAACTTTACCTTTACCTCCATTCATGGCGGTTCCTCCAATAGCAACAGAGGCAATAGCATCAAGTTCAAAACCAAGACCTGCATTTGGTGCAGTTATTGAAGTTAGACGTGATGAAAGTAAGAAGGCTGAAAGACCTGATAAAAGACCAGTCAGACAAAATACAGAGTTTTTTATGAAATCTACATTTATTCCAGTTAGTTTAGTGGCATTTTCATTACTACCCACAGCATAAATATATCTTCCAAACTTTGTCTTATTCATAATAACAGCAATAATAATGGCAGTTATTATAAAAATAACAGCAAGATTTGGTATAGAAAATATTTCTCCAGCGGCAATTAAACGAAACTTACCATAAGCTTTCTCACTTACATTAAATGGCCCACCCTGTCCTAATTGAACTATAATAGATCTAAAGGCAGACATAGTAGCTAAAGTTACTATGAATGGAGCTATTTTTCCCTTTGTAATTAGAAGTCCGTTAATTCCTCCTAGTATAGCTCCAAAAGCAAGTGAAAATATAAGGGTTATAAAAATACTACCAGTGGAATTTAAAACAATAACTCCAAGACCTGCTGTGAGCGCAACTAGTGAACCAACAGAAAGGTCTATCATTCCAGCTATAATAACCATATTCATTCCCAGTGCCACTATACCGATTATAGCTGCTTGCTTTAATAATGTACTTAAATTAGTATAAGATAAAAATCTAGGATTTATAATCGTAGCAATAAGAAATAAAATAAAAAAAGAAACTAAGTAGCTGTAATTGCTATAAAATTTTTGTAACTTTGTTTTATTGAAAAAAGCTAGCTGCTTTTCATTATTAATCATTTTTAACCTCCAAATTTGAGCCAGTTGCATAATACATAATATTTTCTTCTGTGATATCTTCTCTATCAAGAATACTGTTAATTTTCCCCTTATACATAACAATACATCTATGTGAAGTTTTCCATATTTCAGGGAATTCAGAAGAGAATACAATAACAGATTTTCCCAAAGATGCTAAATTATGCATTATCTTATATATTTCGAACTTAGCACCAACATCAATACCTTGAGTTGGATTATCTAGTATATATACATCAGAATCCATTTCTAACCATCTGGAGATAATGATTTTTTGTTGATTTCCACCACTAAGTGAAGTTATTACATCTAGGGGATTATCAGCTTTGATATTTATCAAATTTTTATTTTTAAAATATCTCTTTATTTCCTCTTTCTTGTTGATAAATAATTTTTTTTGTTTATTTCTAAAAAAAGCAATAGATAAATTATCCATAATACTTAAGTCTTTTATAATACCTTTCTCTTTTCTATTTCTTGGAACTAAAGAAATATTACTAGAGATGACTTTTTTTACAGCAGAAAGATTTACTTTTTTATCATTTAAAAATATTTCTCCACCCTCTACCTGATAAGCTCCAAAAAGTGCTTCTGCAAGTTCTGCACGCCCATCACCATAAAGTCCTGTAATAGATATGATTTCACCTTTTTTTACATCAAATGTTATATCATCAAAAGTTTTTCCACAAAGATTTTCTACTCTTAAGGAAACTTCATCAGCTATAAATGACGACTCTAACTCATCTTCTACTAAAGTTCTACCTACTAAAAGCTCTGTAGCTTTTTTCTCATTAATATCAGAAAAATAACCTGTTTGTATAAATTTACCATCTCTTAAAACAGTGTAAGAGTCACAGATACTAAAAAGTTCTGGCATTTTATGAGAAATATATATAATACTAACACCCTCACTCTTTAATAATTTCATTATTTCAAAGAGAGAATCGATTTCTTTATTAGTGAGAGCAGTGGTAGGTTCGTCCATTATAATAAGTTTAGAGTCAAATAACAAAGCTTTTGCTATCTCTATCATTTGTTTCTGGGGCATATCTAAGTACTCCACAATCTCTTCAGGATTAATATTTATCTTTAATTTATCAATAATAACTTTTGATTTTTCAATCATAGTTTTTTTATCTAAAAGTCCAAATTTATTTTTAATTTCTTCGCTTAAAAAAAGGTTTTCATATACTTTTAAATCATTAATAAGATTTAATTCTTGATGTATAAAACGGATTCCAAGTTTCTTTGATTTATTAGTTGTCATTTCTTCTACTTTTTCATCTAAGAAATAAATTTCACCATCTGAAAGTGAAATAGTTCCAGCTAAAATATTCATAAGAGTAGATTTTCCTGCTCCATTTTCTCCTAAAAGTCCATGTATAGAAGAAGGCTGAACAGAAAAATTAACTCCAGATAAAGCTTTTACCGGACCAAAAATTTTTGAGATATTTTTCATTTCCAATAACATCTTGTCACAACCTGTCTTAATAAAAATCATTTATAAACTATAATATATTTATTTTGAGTAATGATACTCATAATAGTAAAGCCATAATTATTGAATACTGTATCTTATCTTATAAATATCAGAGTTTCTAAAATCATTTAGAGTAGACTTATCTATTTCTACAGTTTTTATAATATATGATTTTTCTAATGTTTTTCCATTTAAGGCATCAGCACCAAGTTTTACAGCTTCTCTTACCATAGCAGGTGAAAATGCATATGTAACTTGATCAATTTTTTCTTTTTCAAATGTATCTAAGTTTTCTCTTCTTCCGCTTACTCCTGTAATTAGTCTAATATCTAATTTAGCAGGACCTTTATAAGCATTAATAGCATCTAGTACACCCATTTCGATTTCATCATCTTGTGTTATTACAGCTTTTATTTTTTCTATATCTTCTGGTTTTGAAGTATTTAAAAAGTTTTCCATTTGTTCTTGTGCTTTTTGTCTCTGCCAGTTTGTATTAAAACTTTGAACAATTTTGATCTTTTTATCAGCTGTTTTTAAATAACCTTCTTGTCTTTGTTGTGGAACAGTAGAGTTATCACCCATGAACTCTAGTACTTGAATTTCTCCTTTTTGAAGATCAATGGCAAAATATTTATTAAGGTAAGTTCCAGTCATTTCTCCAATACCAATATTATCACCCATAACAGTAGCTGTAGGAGTAAAGTTATTTATTAATCTATCATAAACAATAAGTGGGATTTTAGCATCTACAACAGCTTGTGCTGCTGATCTAAGCTCATCTCCATTATGTGGCCAAAGAACAATAGCATCTACTTTTTCATTAATTAGAGTATCAATTTGATTATTTTGTTCAGAAGCTTCACTTGAAGTTAAGAATTTATACTCAAATCCTTGTGATTCAGCAAGCGCCTTAGCTTCAGCTTCGGCATGTTTTATACTTTCCCCAAGAAATCCATGAGTAGCATTAGGTAGAACTATTCCAAGAACCTTTTTCTTTCCTGCTTTGGTATCAGCTTTATCTGGTGTAGTAGCAGAGTCTTTTCCACAAGATACTAGTAAAACTAAAAACATAATAGATAATAATGAATATATAAATTTTTTCATAATAATTTACCTCCAAATAGATTTATTTTATTTTTTAACAAAGTATATTAGTTTCTATTATTTATTTTTGATCATAGAATCTAAAAACTGCTTTCCTTTAATAAGACCCTCTTTTATAAGTTCATCATTTTCTGAATAATCAAGATCTTCGTGTTCTATACTGACAAAGCCGTCATACTTAATTTCATTTAATACTTGAAATACTTTACGCCATTCAATGCTGCCGTTTCCAGGGATTTTATGTTTCCACCATCCATAATCCCACTCGCTTTCTTTATCTAATTGTTTTCCTAAAATACTGTAATAACTTCTCTTATCTTCAAATATTTCAGTATCTTTAGCATGGAAATATAAAATCCTTTCTTTATAATCTTTTAGTACTTTTAAATAATCAACACCCAACCATATTAAGTGGGATGGATCAAAGTTTAAACCAAAATTTTTATCAGGGATTATTTCAAACATTCTATCCCATAATTCAGGAGAATAGGATATCGTAGCACCCCATCCTTCCTTGTGCCAACCAGGCATAGAGCAGTTTTCAATGAGAATATTTACATTTTTATCGGCAGCATACTTTACTATCTGAGGAAAAACTTTTTTAAACTCTTTAAAGTTTTCTTCAAATCCTAAATTCATATCTCTACCCGTAAAAGTACCTACATGTTTTATATTTAAAATGCTGGCAGTATCTATTACTTGATAAAGATGCTTGATATTTTTTTCTCTAATAGCTCCATTAGAATGAAGATTATTATCATAATAGGCTAATGAAGAAATTTGGATATTATTCTTACTTATTAATTCTAAAAGTTCTTCTTTTGTTTTTTCATTAAATTTTGAAACATCAATATCTGTGCTGGAATAATCTCGATCATTAGTAACAGGCCAGCAGGATAGCTCGATTGCATCGAATTTTTGTTCTGATGCAAATTTTATTTTTTCTTCTAAGGATAAATTGCTAAAACATGCTGTTAAATAAGCTAATTTCATAGTGTTTCTCCTTTATTGCAATTGATATTTTTTTGTAAAGCTTTACAAAAATTTTAAAATAATAGTAACTTGTATTTTACTCCTTTCATTAAAAATTAAGTGTGTGAAAATTTTTGAATTTTAGTAGAGAGTGGTGTTTTTAAGTATATTTGAAATGTGTGTCAATGAGTTTGAGTGTAGAAATTTTAAAGTAGTTTACATTGTCCTAGTCTTAACTTTTAAAATTAGTCAAGTAAAGACAATGTAATATTAAAGAGTTGTACCTCTTTTGATAAGTTTATGCGATAAAAATTTATTATCTATATCATTATAATTTTCAGTTTTATGAATTTTATTTATTAGCATTTTACATGCTTCTTTCCCAATTTTATTTCTTGGTTGATGAATAGTTGTTATTTTTGGAAAAACAGCCTTACACAAATCAATATCATCAAATCCAATAATAGAGTAGTCATCAGGAATGTTTATCTTTTTATAATTTAAATAATTAACTATACCAACAGCTATAACATCGGAAACTGTAAAAATCCCAACTTTTTTACTTTTAGTTTTTAATATAGTTTTGGCAGCATTAATTCCACCAGTATAGCTAAAATCTGTTTTTATGACCATTTCTTCACTAAAAGAAATCTTATGATTTTCTAAGGCTCTTTTATATCCTTCAAGTCTTAGCTTATCAAATATGAAGTTTTGGGCTGTCTGGACAAAAAATAATTTATCAAATCCAGTTTCTAAAAGGCTGCTTGCAGCTTCGAAAGCGGCTTTTTCATGATCAATAGAGACAAAGGGAACTCCAATGTCATCATAATACTCACTACATTGAATAATAGGGTATTTAGTAGAAAATTCTCTTAAGAATTCTTTTTCGATAGCTAGATCCATGATAAAGGCGCCATCTACTAGCTTATTTTCAATAAATTTAAAATATTTTCTTTCAATATCTCTATCAAAGTATCCATTACATACTAAAACATTATAGTTTTTTGTTTTTGCATACTCCTCTGCTCCCTTTACAATTTCTGCATAAAAAGGATTAGATATATCAGTTACTATGAAAAGAAGCATTCCTGTCTTCATTTCACGTAAAGACTTAGCATGATAATTTACTTCGTAATTAAGTTCCTTTAAAACCTTCTGTACTCTGATTTTTTTATCTTCAGAAACATTTTGATTTTTATTTATAACTCTTGATACTGTGGCTGTGGAAACGCCAGCTAAACTGGCTACTTTTTTTATTCCTGTCATTATAATTCACCAAATTTCTTTGTAAAGCTTTTCAAAAGTTGCTAATACAGTTTAACATGATTTTTTACTTTGTCAAGAGGGGTGTGGAGAAATATATTTATTATAAATGTCATTGTTTTAATTAATTATTTATTTTAAAAAGCGCATTCTCTTGCACATGCTCTTTTTAATATGGTACAATATAGAAAAATAATTTATCAAATTATCAAAAAAAGGAATACTAATAAATAAAAGAGGTGAAATATGAATTCAGGATTTATAGCAATAGTAGGAAGACCAAATGTTGGAAAATCTACTTTGATGAATAAATTAATAGAAGAAAAGGTAGCAATAGTATCTGATAAATCAGGGACAACTAGAGATAGAATAAAAGGAATTGTAAATAAAGGTGAAGTTCAGTATGTTTTTATGGATACACCAGGAATACATAAACCTAGACATTTATTAGGAGAGCACATGACAAATGTGGCCCTTGATACACTAAAAGGTGTAGATGTAATAATGTTTATTTTAGATGGAACACAGGAAATAAGTACAGGTGATGAATTTGTAAATAACCATGTTAAGGCTGTAAATACACCAACAGTACTTATTGTAAATAAGATAGATAAAATGACTGACGAAGAAATTGGCGAAAAGCTAATTGAGGTAAAAGAAAAATTAGGAGAATTTGATAAAATAATTACTATGTCAGCAGAATACGGAATAGGGATACATAAGATATTTGATGAGTTAAAAGAATATATGACAGAAGAAGTTTGGTACTATCCAGATGATATGTACACAGATATTTCAGTAAATAAGATGATAAGAGAGATAGTAAGAGAAAAGCTTTTATTTTATACTAAAGATGAAATTCCACATAGTTTGGCAATAGAAATAGTGAATATAGAAAATACTGATGCTATAGCAAAATATGATGTTAATATCTATGTTGAAAGAGATTCACAAAAAGGAATTATAATTGGAAAAGATGGAAGGCTTTTGAAAAAAGTTGGAACTGAAGCAAGAGTAGAAATAGAAAATTTATTAGATAAAAGAGTATTCTTAAATTTATGGGTTAAAGTTAAGAAAAATTGGAGAAAAAAGAAAGATCTACTAAAAGAACTGGGTTATGACGAGTAAGATGGCAGAAGTTACCTGTATCTTGTATCTCAATTTACCTATAAAATAAAGCTACATAATAATTTTAAGTTAGACTAAAAACTTTAAAGGATGATTTATGAAGAAAAAGTACAAAATCTTATGTGTTAGTGATATTGATATATTATCTAATATGAACATTGAATCTATGAAAAATAAGTTTAGAGATATAGATTTTATAATATCAGCTGGAGATGTATCAAATAAATATATAGATTTTTTAGTTTCAACACTAGATAAAGATTTGATTTATGTGAATGGAAATCATGTTTACCATAAGGATCATCCAATTACATTTGCAAAAAATATAGATGGAAAATTTTTGAAGTTTAAAGGACTTAGGATATTAGGGCTTGATGGCTCAAAAGTTTATTCATTTAAAGAGCATCAATATACAGAATTTAGTATGACATGTAAAGTTTTAAAAAATATTTTTCACTTATTACGTGGTATAGATTTAGTAGTAACACATGCTCCTCTAAAGGGAATACATGATGAAGAGGAAAGAGTTCACCAAGGCTTTAAAGTGTTTCATAAGGTAATAAAGTGGGCTAAGCCAAAGTTATGGGTACATGGGCATGTACATCTTCATAATTATTTGGAAGTGCAGGAAACAAAAATAGAAGAAACAAAAATAGTAAATGTTTTTGGGTATAAAGTACTAGAAGTTGTGAGGTAATAAAATGAATGTGTATGATGAAACTCTGCGAAGAGATGCAGAGGCTGCATATAAAAAATTTATAAGATCATCAAAAGGATTATTTGGAATTTACAAAAAGAAAAAAGGATTGAAATCTTTTAAAGAAGCACAAAAAGAGGAACAGGCTCATAGTGGAGCAGACATTGGAATAAGAGATGTTTCATTAGAGAAAATAATAGGGAGTGTGGAAAAATATAAAGATTTTGATGTAAATTTCGTTCCAAAAACTCAAGTAATAAAAAATAGATGGATTAACATATATCTTGCATATGAAAAAGGTGAATCATTGCCACCAGCAATTTTATATAAAATAAAGGATAACTATTATGTGTATGATGGAAATCATAGAATATCTGTAGCTAAATTTTTAAATTACACAAGTGTAGAAGCAGAAATAATTGAATTTTTACCTTCTGGAGAGAGTATAGAAGATCTTATATACCGTGAACATTTTATTTTTGAAAAAGAAACAGGACTTCTAGGAATAATGTTTACAGAACCATATAAATATGAAAAACTTAGTGATGAAATAAAAAGCTACATGAAATTTTTAAAAGAAAAAAAACAATTAAATGTTAGTCTCAAAGATGCAGCATTATATTGGCATAGAGATATTTTTAAAAATATTGTAAGTATACTAGAATCAAATGAGATGTTAAAATACTATGATCATTTTAATATAAATGACTTATTCACATTTGTCTTAGATCATAAATATTTTTTGAGTAAAGAGAAAAGTGATAATATCACTTATTTATACAGTACAGTAGACTTTATAAATATGATAAAAACAAATGCAGATATCTCATTATCATATAGATGTGAAATAAAAGAAAATATGAGAGATAACTATCTTAAACTCAAAAAAATAGATATGGATCAAAAAATGTCTATAAAAAAAATACAAGAAAATAATATATTATTAAAAATCACTGGAATTGATTTTGAGTATGATGAGTTTATCTTTGAATTAATAGATAACTACCAAAGAATACATAGCATTTCTGGCTTTGAAGAGGCAGCAAAAGAATGGTTTGAGTTTGAATATATACATTTATTAAAGTATTTTATTATTATGGTAAAAAAATTACCAGAAAAGTATAGTAGATATTTGAAAATATTTACAAGCTGTGAAAAGAAAGTATTTAATTCGATAAATACCTTTAGAAAACTGCATTATCATCATTCTAAAATAGATGATTTAGAATTAATTGATTGGAAGGGCTCGATTCTAAATTACATAATAGAAATTTATATTAATGTAATTGATGGAATCATAGAGAGTAATATACCGGATAATAAGGTTATGAGTATTTATTATTCAATAGAAAAAGAATATTTTTATTTGCTAAAAAATGAGAATATGCTAATACTTGAAAATAAAAGTACGAAGTATTCTGAAATAAAAGAAGTAGAGTCAGTATTTCCAATGAATTGGTTTGGGAAAAGGTTTAAAGCAGCAAAGATATCAGAGATACTTATAGATGAAAGATATGAAGAGTTTAGAGAAAAAATAAAAACTAAAGAAAATAGACAAAAATTTGAAAAGGTTTATTATAAATATAATGGAATAAGATCGTATTCGACGTATATGAAGTTAGAAGAACTATTGAGTGCCTTAGGTGATACAGAATTTATTACAAAGATGGATAAAGATATGAAAATTCTGGCATCAGCACCTTATATAGTAAGAACTTATAAAACTTTGGAAACATTAAAGAGTTTAAATGAAGAAAGAGAAGAAATTACCTTTATAGATTTTTATTCGAAAATTATCTACTATGGAATTACAATTGCAAAGGATTCAATATATTTAAATGTTTTGGATACAGCGCTAGATTATTTGGTTAATGAAAATAGGAATGATATACTTGAATAGATTGGTTTTTGGGCTTTTGACGTTTTAGATCCTCACGTCACTATGTTCCTCAGGATGACAGGATTGTAAGTATTCTAAAGATTTAATAATTGTTTTAAATAAAGTATTAGATTATTTAGTTAATGAAATAATGTAATATAAAATAACAAAAGTTAGAATTAACTCTGATAAATAATAAAGATAGAATAAGGAATTTTTAAGAAAAATTGGTTTAGTTTGGTGATGAAGATGAGAGAAGAATTTGTGCATTTAAAGCTTCACACAGAATACTCATTGTTAGAAGGTGTAGGGAAAATAGATGAGTATCTGGAAAGAGCTAAAAAGCTAGGAATGAAAGAGCTTGCTATTACTGATACTGCAATGTTTGGAGTAGTAGAGTTTTATAAAAAAGCGTATAAGAAAGGCATTAAACCCATTATTGGACTAGAATTGTTCATGGATGGGTTATTTTCAGAAGGAGAATTTTCTATTACATTATTAGCTAAAAACCAAGCAGGATATAAAAATTTATGTAAGTTATCGTCTTTATCATTTAGCAGATTTAGCAGAAGCAGAAATAAGGTAAAGTATGAAGAATTAAAAAGTCATTCAGAAGGGATAATTATACTTTCTGGAGGTTTAAACAGTGAATTAACAGAATCTATATTGGGGTTGAAATATAGTGAATTTAAACAAGTAATATTAAAGTTTAAACAAGACTTTGGAGAACATTTTTATGTAGAAGTTCCCGCAGCAGAGCATTTTAAGAGTAAAATAAAAACTTATATAGAGCTCACAGAGGAATGTGAAGTAGAATATGTAGCGACAAATGATATTTACTATCCAAATATTGGAGACGGTGTTTTACAAAAGATAATGTTATCTATAAAAGATGGTAACAAAATGAGCCATGAGAATATTGAAATGAAATATAATGATCTATACCTAAAATCTATAGATCAAGTTAGAGAAAGCTTTATTGGGTATGAGAAAGCTATAGAAAATAGTGTGAAAATAGCCAGAGAATGTAATGTAGTCTTTGAATTTGATAAATTTAAGTTTCCAAAATATGATCTTCCAGAAGGTACAAGTGAGGAAGACTTCATAAGAAAATTGGTATATGAAGGACTAGAAAAAAAATACAATAAGGTGTTATCAGAAGAAATAAAGAGTAGAACAGAGTATGAATTAGATATTATAAATAAGATGGGATATAATGGTTACTTTATAATTGTTTGGGATTTTATTAAGTATGCTAAAGATAATGGGATCTATGTGGGGCCTGGAAGGGGATCATCTGCTGGAAGTATTGTATCTTATGCACTAAATATTACTGAGGTAGACCCTATAAAATATAATTTGATCTTTGAGAGATTTTTGAATCCAGAGAGAATATCTATGCCGGATATAGATATAGATTTTGACCAAGAACAAAGAGAACAAGTTATAGACTATGTTGTAAATAAATATGGACATGAAAAAGTAGCACATATTATCACTTTTGGAACACTAAAGGCAAGAGCAGCAATTAGAGACGTGGGTAGAGTTCTAGATGTAGACTTAAAAAAAGTAGATAAAATAGCAAAGTTAATACCACATTTTTCAGAATTAGAAGATGCATTGAAAAATGTTCAGGAATTAAAAAATATGTATAATGGTGATAATGAAGTGAGAAATGTTATTGATTATTCACTTAAATTAGAGGGGAAAGTAAGGCATGCATCAGTTCATGCAGCGGGGATTGTCATATCTAAAGATACTTTAGATGATGAAATACCAACATATTCTGATGGAAGAGCTTCATTTCTATCAACACAGTATCAAATGAAAGAATTAGAAGAACTAGGGATTTTGAAAATGGATTTTTTGGGATTAAAAAACTTAACTATCTTAAGAAAAACAGTGGAGAATATAAAGAAAATACATGGAATAAATATAAATCTAAATGAAATACCTTTAGAAGATAAGAAAACTTATGAGTTATTAACAGAAGCAGATACATTAGGAGTATTTCAGTGTGAATCTTATGGAATAAGAAGACTAATGCAGAAGATGAAAATAGAAAAATTTGAGGATATAATAGCGTTATTAGCTTTATATAGACCGGGACCTTTACGAAGTGGAATGGTAGATGATTTTATAGCGAGTAAAAATGAAGGTGCAGCAATAAAATATTCTGTAGAGAGTCTAAAAGATGTATTAGAAGAAACTTATGGTGTGATTCTTTACCAAGAACAGGTATTAAAAATAGTGAATCAATTAGCAAGTTATACTTTGGGAGAAGCAGATTCCTTGAGACGTGCTATGGGTAAAAAAATCCCAGAAATAATGGAACAAAATAGAGAAATGTTTATAAAAAGAGCAGTAGGAAATAAACTTTCAAAAGAAAAGGCAGAGGAAGTGTTTAATCTAATAGATAAGTTTTCGGGTTATGGATTTCCAAAATCCCATTCAGTAGCATATGCATTAGTAGTTTATTGGACAGCCTATTTTAAGACAAACTATTTTAAAGAGTTTTTTGCAGCCACTATGTCCACAGAGATGTATAATATCGAAAGATTATCAATGTTTATTAATGAAGCGAAAGACAAAGATATTAAGGTTTTAACACCTGATGTGAATTTATCAGATTATGAGTTTATTGCTGAAAATAAAGGTATAAGATTTGGAATGCTGGCTATAAAAAATGTAGGAATAAATATAGTGAAAAAAGTATTAGAAGCCAGAGAAATAGAAAAATATGAATCATATTCAGATTTTGTATATAGAATGAAAAAAGAAGGACTTAGTAAGAAACAACTGGAATCATTTATATTTTCAGGAAGTTTAGATGAATTTTCAGGGAACAGAAGAGAAAAGGCCACAGCTGTGGAAAAAGTCATGGAGTGGAGTGAAAAAAAGTTTAATTCAGAAGAAGACTTACAGATGATCTTATTTGGAGGGAAAGCTCAGAAAATTGGAGATTTTGTAATGGAAAAAGAGGATGAGTACAGTGAAAATATACTCTTAGATAAGGAAAAAGAAGTTTTAGGCGTTTATTTATCAAGTCATCCACTGGATAGCTATAGAGAGTATCTAAATATAATTGATAAAAATAAGATAGATAGTTTAAGTACAAATAAAAGAGTACGAATAATAGGAATGATAAAAGATATAAAAAAGATGATTACAAAAAAAAGTGGAGAACCTATGGCTAAGTTTATACTAGAGGATTATAAATCAAAAGTAGAAGTAGTATGTTTTCCAAGAGAGTATATAAAGTTTGGTTATGAAATTTTTGATGGAAATATAGTAATGATAGAGGGAAATGTATCACAAAATAAAGAAAGAATATCTGTAGGACTGACAAGTATAAGTTCTTTAAAAGATTTAGATGAAAATCACAAGTTGAAATTATATATTTTAATCGATGAAGAGACAAAGGGTAAAATGGTACAGTTAAAGAAAATTATTATGGAAAATAGTGGGAATAATAATGCTTACTTTGCTGTAAATGAAGATAAGAAAAAAGAAATAATAAAATTGAATGCAAAATATAATGTTGCTATTACGCATAAATTAATTTATGAATTGTGCAGGGAAATTGGCAGTGAAAAATTGAGGATTAGATAATGGGTATTTTAGAATAAAATACATTTAAATAATTGGAATAAGATTAGTAAGTATATCTTTAACATAGAGGAAAGTTTTTTATAATTATACATATATTGAGTGATGATTAGATTGCAAAAAGAACAACTGTGTGATAAAATTGTATAAAGATTTTTTGCAGGAGGAGAAATGGAATTAAAAGAAATAAAGGAGTTAATGAAACTTATTAAAGAAGAAGACTTAGGAGAAATAAAAGTAGATATAGGATCAGAAAAATTATATTTGAAAAATAGTAAGACATCAAGTGTGAATATTCAGAGTTTTCAAGAAAAAATAGTTTTAGAAGAAGAACCTGAACCAGCAAAAGAAATTATAAAATCAAAAAATGTTGGAAAAATAAAATTTTTAAATATTGAAAAAGATATGGAAGTAAAAGAAGGGGCAAAGCTTGCAGTAATAGAAACAATAGGAGTAGATACAGATGTAAAAGCTAATGCCAGTGGAATACTTACAGAAATATTTATAGCAGATCAATCGATAGTGGACTATGGAAAGAACTTATTTGAGATTGAACTGAGTTAATGAAAGAATTTTAGG
>JAGOZX010000077.1 GCA_018058425.1 Sebaldella sp. | reverse complement strand
TAGATCTTTTTGTGGTACTTATTTTTTAATACATAAGGAGCTTTCGCTCCTTATTCATTTTCTATAACTATTAATAACATCTTTTTTATCTATATTATTTATCTTCAAAACATTAACTTTAAATTTAAATTTACTTTCCTTACTAACAAAAATAGACAGTTCTTCAACTGTCTATTTATATTATTATCTAATATTATTATCTACTTTATACTGCTCTATTTTTAATAATAAATCTTCTATTTGTTGTATTTCTGATACTTTTTTGTCTATTTGCTTATCTACCTTTACTAACTCTTTATCTAGTCTCTGTCCACTATTTAAATGTTGTCTTAGGTTTGTCCACTTTCCTCTTGCACCTTCTCTTAGCTCTCTTCTATATTCATATGTCGTAGCTGCACTTGCCATCGCTCCTGTTATTACTCCTAATAACAATACTATTCCTAATTTTTTCAATTTCGTCCTCCTTATACTAAATGATGTCATCTTTTAATAAAGAATAACCACTTATCAATCTCTATTATCTAATTTTACTATTCTATCTTTTTCTTCCCATTCTTGCTGTTTCATCTGGTAATAACTCTTCTTCTTCTGCTTTTATTCTATCTAGCATTGTATACCAATATCCTCTTTTTTCTGGTAAATTCACATATATTGATTTTTGTGCTCCTCTTAATGCTCTTTCATATCCTGAATATTTCCCATCCTGATCGAAATCTTTTGTTATACTATCTTCTGTTGCTTTGCTCACTTTTACCGGATCTCCACTCTCTTCATATGCTGCAAATGCTGCTGTCCCTAGTAAGATTCCTAATAATATCTTTTTCATAATTCCTCCTACTTCTTCTTATTTAGATATTTTAATACTTTATTATACTCTGTCTTGTGCCAAGCTACATCTTTTTTTGATCTATAGCTTTCTATTTTATCTGCTCTTTCCATTTGTGTTTGTACATCTGGAATAACTGGTTCTGCTTTTGGTTTCTTTGCTCCTAACGCTGTTACACTTAGCACTATTAAAGCTGTCATCATTAATTTTTTCATCTCATTCTCCTATCATTTATTTTTTATGTTTTTGTAGTTAAGTAATAGTTTAAAAAACTTCTTATAATTTTTATTATAAACTTGCCTTATACATTATAACCTATTTTTTAATTTTTGCAAAGAAATTTTAAAAAACTGCTTTTAAAGATACTCCAGCTCTATATTCTTCTTGGCTATTTTCTCCAGCAACATATTCACCAGTTAAGAAAACACCATATCTATCTTCCACCTCTACACCTATTGTAGCTCTAGTCTTAAATTGACCTTTTTGTTCTTCTGGTTCTGCCAGATTATGATATCCATCTTCTACTGCGACTAATCTTGCTTTTTCTCTTTCATTTAGATTTGCTAATTCATATTCATATGCTAAATCTAATGTTCCTTTTGCTTTCCATGCAGTTTTTTTCCCTAGAGGTACCTCTGCCTTAAATTCTACTCCTGCTCTTGGTTTTACACTCCATGCATCATTTGATTCTACTTGTACACTTTCTAATCCGTCTTCTTCAAAAGTTGGTCTTGTCACATACATAACCCTAAACCCTCCATAAGGTGTTACTGATGAATTTTTCCCAATTTTTAGTTCCTTACCTAATCTATTATCCGAAGTTATTGAATATGTCTCATATGTTCCATTCATTTCTGATCTTCCATTTGGTGATGTCCAATCAATATTTCTATCTACATTATGAAAACTTACTCTTCCTGTTAGGTCATTTTTTAATATCCAGTCATTTACTTGATATTTATTATGCCCTCCAATTTGGATTGTATCTACCCATTCCTCACTATCATTTCCGTCTTTAAATTCAAATCCTGTATGCAAGTATCCTAATGAATATCCAAATGCATGTCTATAAGTTCTCTCTACTTCTCTTAAACCTAGTACTCCTACAGATTTATAATCATATCCTACTACGCCATCTGTATCTTCTTTTCTACTTCCTTCTCCTACTATTATATTAACTTTTACATTTTCTTTTGTGTTATTTGTTGAGTTTTGTAATAAATCTAATGAGTTTTCAAATACTCTTGCCACATCTTCTTCTCTTTGATTTATATTGGCATAGACATTTCCTGCTAAACTCGCAGTTAGTTGTCTAAAATCTTTTTCATTATCTATATAGTCCATTTTATTAAATATTGTTATTGCTTCTGATGATATTCCATCTACTCCATATTTTTTATCTAAGTTCTTTCCGAAATCTTCATACCATAGTCCACTTGTAAATTTATCATATGGTATTTTTTTCATCCATATATCTACATTTCCATCACTATTTATTTGTGGTATAGCTTCCCAAGTTAATGATTTACTTACAACTGGTACTGATCCAGAATTTGGTCCTCCAGCTGGTGTTGTTGGATTAAATACATCTTTTAGCTTATAAGCATTAGCATTTGTTCCTTGTGTAAAATCAGGTGTTACTATTACAGGATTATTTTCATCTACTTCAAATGTTGGTGCATTAAATTTCACTGAATCAGATACAAATTTTGCTCCAATATCTTCAGATAATGTTGCTATTTTTATAGTTGTTGGATCTACTTTTATTGTAATTTCTACTCCATTTACTTTGAAATTTTCACTTACATTTATTACACCAGAGTTTATAATGCTAGGCACTTCATATTTAGCTGTAGTTGATTGTGTAAGACCAAGTCCATTAATTGATCCGTTTAAAATATTTATTGTTCCAGATGCATTATTTATCAACTGTGAACTATTGGCTAACAATATTGCTGTATTATTTGTTCCACCAACATTTATGATACCATAGTTTTCTACTCTAGATCCTGCATTTCCATACATTCCATATGCATTTGTACCAGTTACATCTATAGTTCCTCTATTTGTTATTAATGCCCCGCCTACAGCTGCCATACCTATACTTCCATCACCAGCAACAGTTATTTTTCCAGCAGTGTCATTTATAATTTGAGTATTTTTACCTTCTGCATATAAACCTACTGCTCCATCTGCAAGATATATATTACCGCTATTAGTAGATACAGAACTATGACTTAAATCTGTTTTAGAATAAATTCCTACTGCACCTTTACCAGCATTTATATCACCACTATTTGTAATTGTAGAGTTTTCTCCATATAATCCCACAGCATATGTATTAAGGAATGTGTTATTTTTACTAACTATATCAGAATCCCCTAATATTAATGTACCTGTATTATTTATACTTCCACCCTTGTTATAAATTGCTATATTTCCAGTTCCACCAGAATTATTTATTGTTCCGCTATTCGTTACTATTTCCCCATTTACAGAATAAACTATTATATTATTTGCTCCTGTTGTATTAATAGCTCCAATATTATTAATTGTACTTCCACCATCAGAATATACTAGTACTTCATCATTTGCTAGTATCATATTAGCATTATTTTCAAATGAAGCTCCGCTGTTTAAAATAAATCCATAGTTTCCAGCTCCAATAGCTATGTTTGAGCTATTATTTGTAATTTTTGCATTTCTTACACCGTATACTCCTACAGTTTCACTTGAACCTTGTAATTCAATTTCAGAAGTACTGTTAATATTTACAATATCTCCATCACTATATATTCCTGTTCCGCCATTTCCTACTATAATCTTACCAGATTGTTCAATACAACCAGGAAGTGTTGTATATCCATATTTATATATTCCTAATGATCCTACACCCACTTCTATAGTAGCTCCATTATTATTTTCTACTATTTCATCTGGATTTTCACTATAAATTCCAATTCCTGGATTTGATGGATTTGTGGAATCTCCTACTTTTATAGCTCCATTATTTGTTATTTTTGCTGTACTTGATGGTGATGTAAATGAAAATATTCCTATCGAATTATTTCCTGATAAATCAATAACTCCATTATTTACAATGTTCATCAGACCTTCGCCATATATTCCCACTGCATTTTCAACAGTACTTTTTATCATATTATTATTTGTTATATCTCCGCTGTTTTGTCCATAGATACCTTGACTTGATTTTCCTATTTCTATTATTCCATCATTTGTTATGAATCCTGAACCCATTCCATATTGACCAACTGATGTTTCTCCAACTGTTATTATACCAGTTGCTGAGTTTATAGAATTTGCGCCTGATTTTGTGTACAATGCAGCTGAATTATTAGCAAGTGTTATTGTCCCATCATTTACTGCACCATTTCCATTTGAATAATTTCCATTTGCATATATTACTACACTCTTATCTCCTGTACCAGTAACAGTAGTTCCATTACTTACTCTTACTTCTGAATTTAATCCAGATAGTAGAACTGAATTATCACCTATTGTTAATGCAGATGCAGATGTTGTTAAAGTCCCATTATTCATATTTGCAAATACATAATTTGTTCCTGCTGCTTGATTTATAGTTAATGAACTATCAACTGCGTAGCTTCCACCATTTACATTTAATGCAATTACATTTTGTGCATTTACATTTACTGTACCTGTTCCTGAAAAACTACTTCCGCTATCTAAATAATATCCTACAGCTTTATCTCCAGAAAGGTCTAAAGTACCAGTAGAAGAAATAATATCACCATTAGAAGCATAAACTCCCACTCCATTAGCCCCTACTTTTATTAAACCTGTATTAGTAAATTGACCACCTTTTATATAAGCTCCTACTCCATTTAGTGATTGTGTAAAGTCAATTGTTCCATTATTTACAGCTATAGCATCTGCTCTTGTTATTAAAGAACTTTTATTTTCAACGTATATTCCAATTGGCTGAGTTTGTAATCCGCTTGTTAATCCTGCTATTGTTGTATCTCTAATTATTCCATTATTCGTTATATTTACTTTATCTTCTCCGTATTTTAAAGTAGCAGAGTCTATTCCATTATGTGTTAATCCTACTAACCCAATTCCATTTGAGCCTACATTCATTATTCCAGAAGTTGTATTTTCTATCTTTGTATTATTTAATCCTAATACTCCCATTGCTCCATTTGAAGTAGTTATAATCCCATTATTTTTTATATCTCCAAATACAGAATATAATGATACAGCATTTGCACCTGACATACTTATATTTCCATTATTTACAACTGCTATTTTACTTGGTAATTGCCCTACCTTATTCACTTGTTTAATTAATACTTGATTAGCCTGTGTTCCTGTTATATATGTATTAGCTGTTATATTTATTAATGAATTTACTGCTGTTACTTGATTTATTAAATTATCTGCATCATCTAAATTATAAGCTGTATTTATTCCACCTATAGTTGAACTATTATCTATATTTAAAGTACTGTCAGCTAATAATGCAAATCTAGAATCTCCAATTACTGTTAAACCACTTCCATTTTTAATGTCATTTACTGCTGTTTCTATTCCTGATAAGTTTAAGTTTGCATTGTTTAAAACAAATAAGTTTCCAGCACCACTACCACTTGTCGGCATATTTATTGTTAAATTATTTATTCCAGTAAATGTATTACTTAAATAATTTGTAAAATCTGCTGATGTTGGGGCACTTGCTTTAAATCCAAATACTGTACCACCATCTTCTACATTTATACTTGTAGGTGAAGAAATTATAAATTTACCATAAGGTGTTGCTGATCCAGCACCATTTGATTCATAGTTATTATAAAACATTAGCCCGCCATTTTTAATTTCAGCTATGTCCATACCACCAAACTTAATGTTGCCCGAAGTTGTTGAAGTTGTTCCTGAATAAAAGGCTATACCACCATTATCAGCAATTACTTTTCCATTTACTCCATGAAATGAAACATTATCTGATGATACATCTCTATCCGAATATATACCAGCAGAACCATTTTTAGTTATTACAGTTCCAGAAGATAAAAAGTTTCCGCCTGCTAAAACTACTGCTGCTCCATTTTTTTCTTTTATAATTGTTCCATTATTTATAATTGTACCTCTTGCAAGATTAAAACCAGCTATTACTCCATTTGTACCAGCTGCACTTACAGTAATTGTTCCATTATTCATAAAAGATCCAGAATCCTGTACATATGCACCTGCATTATTTGTACCACCACTTACTAATAAATTTGCTCCTGAGGCTAGTGTAACATTTCCAGAGGTAACATTAGTTCCATCTATCAGCCCTGATGCAGAAAGTCCTGTATTAAACTCTCCTTTATTTACTTCCATTGTTCCTGTTATAGTAACATTTCCTGTGTCTACTCTAACTAATGTACTTTTACTTGCATAATCACCAAAAAGTAAATTATGAGTTCCAACTGCTGTAGCATTAGTATTCCCTGCATTTACTGTAAAAACTGCTTTATCTGTATAAATTCCAACAGCTCCTTCTACTAAAGCTGCATCTCCGCCAACCATATTACCTACTATACCATAAGCTCCATTTTTATTTCCAGCTGTTCCGATATTGACATTTATATTTGACAAAGCCATATTTGAATCAAAATTTGAATTTTGTATATATGCACCTATTGATTGATCCCCCCGAAGCTCTACTGGTGTATTATATGATATTTGACTTTCGCCAAATGTTGTTATAGTATTATTAGTTGCACTTTTTTCAGCTACAACTGTTCCTATAGAACCTACTCCATTTATTAAAATTATTCCACCTGTATTATTGATAAACTTTGTTCCTCCAACAGCTGTTGATGAAGGTGTCAAACGATTTCCAGGAGAAGCAAAATTGGCAATTACATCGTTAGTTCCGTCTATCTCTATGATGTTATTATTTATAAACGATAAAAATCTTCCATCATTATTATAACTTCCATATGGGTCATCCACAGTGGTAAAAATCAACCTTTTCCCTGGAGTAATTGTATTACCTCTAGTATCACCATCTGCTATTATAGTTCCATTATTAACCATTATTGAGTCAGCATTAACAGGATTACTTACTCCATGATACTGTGCACCATACATAATCATATTCTGCCCTTTTAATGTTATACTTGTATCTGAGGCAAGATTCCATGAATTTAATGTGTCATTATGTGAGTCTGTATAAAATAAAAACCTTGCATTTATTGCATCATTTAAACCTGTATATGTAATTTTCATATTATCAAGGTCTAATTCTTTACCACCTACTAATTTCATTACATATGTTCTATTAATATTTTCCCAATCCCCATTTAGTATTCCATTATCTATTGGGGTAGTACCAGTTATTCCAGAAACAGCTGTATTTATTATACTTGCCTGGTAATAATTACTTGTATCTAAAGTTATATTAAATTCTCCATTTGAAAGATTTTGTTGTGCTAATATTGTATTATAATAATTACTATCACCACCTTTTTGATATGGTAAGTGAGCATTACTACTAGTACCAACACCCTGTTCATCTCCAAAAGCCAATATTGCCTGATAATTATCGTTTCCTGAACCTACAAGAGTAAAAGTAGGTACTGTTACTTTATTCATATCTAGCGCGGAAACTTTCACATTCACTATCTCAAAACTAGGTACACTTATTGCCGGCACATCAATTACAGGTAAACTAATAGTTACTGCCCCTGCTGGATCAATATTTAATGTTGCTGGAGGTAAAATATTTAAGTCCAAAGGCTCTCTATTTACTTGTTTTATAGGAATTCTAATTCCTAAATCTATTTCTTTAGATACTTGTTTTCCTTGATAAGTTTTACCTAATACACCTTTTTCGCTATAGCTTGGATCAGAATGATACTCTCCGTTAGCGTGAGTATTATCCCCACCTCTTATATGATCATACTGACCACTAAAGAATATCTGCCATTCTAGATACTCTGGTTTTACAATATAGTCACTTTGTTCATACAGATCTTTTAACTCTTTATTTCTTTTAGTCAAAACCTCTTCTATCAACTGATAATTTTTCTCATTTGATTTTCCTGTCTTAAGATTTTTTACCACACTATCATACATCTTTTCATATTTAGGACTAGATGCGGTAGTTGCTGCATATGTTGCAGTTAGTGAGTTGACTGCTAAAAAAAACATTAACATTTTTTTACTTTTCATTTTTTATTTCACTCCTTTTAGTTTATGTTACTCTATTCTTATTAATTCAAAAACTTTTAAATTACTAATACTCTACAATCAATGCCTTTTATTATACATTAAGTTAATTAAACAACTCTAGTTAGTTAACGTGTTAATTATATTTGGTATTTTTACTATTATACTTAAGTATTTCCAACAGAATTCTTTAATTAAATTAATTAACTTTCTCGATATATAACAAGATGTGTTTATTTTCAAGTTGGTAATAAGCTGATTTTTACTTGCAATTCAGATATTTTAATGAATAGATATAGTACTATATTATAATTTATTTTGACGAATTTGTCAACATTAGTGAACTTGTTTTTTGAAAACTTATATTCCATATTTTTGCCACATAATTATACGATGGTTTATATTTTTATTAACTGAGTAATTAAAAATATAAATTAATTTATCAATAAAATTTTTCTAATAAAAACTGTATATTAACTCTTGCCATTCTATGAAACTTAGTTTTATTTCAATCTATAATTATACTACAAAATATTGATAAAATAAATTTATAACAAATTATTTATAATATAAATGAGGGCATATTAACTGCCCTCATTTATATTATTATCTAATATTATTTTCTACTTTATACTGCTCTATTTTTAATAATAAATCTTCTATTTGTTGTATTTCTGATACTTTTTTGTCTATTTGCTTATCTACCTTTACTAACTCTTTATCTAGTCTCTGTCCACTATTTAAATGCTGTCTTAGGTTTGTCCACTTTCCTCTTGCACCTTCTCTTAGCTCTCTTCTATACTCATATGTCGTAGCTGCACTTGCCATTGCTCCTGTTATTACTCCTAATAACAATACTATTCCTAATTTTTTCAATTTCTTCCTCCTTAATTCATTAGCTTTTTTCATATAGAGAGTAACTTCTTATTACTCTCTATATTCTAATTTTACTATTCTATCTTTTTCTTCCCATTCTTGCTGTTTCATCTGGTAATAACTCTTCTTCTTCTGCTTTTATTCTATCTAGCATTGTATACCAATATCCTCTTTTTTCTGGTAAATTCACATATATTGATTTTTGTGCTCCTCTTAATGCTCTTTCATATCCTGAATATTTCCCATCCTGATCGAAATCTTTTGTTATACTATCTTCTGTTGCTTTGCTCACTTTTACCGGATCTCCACTCTCTTCATATGCTGCAAATGCTGCTGTCCCTAGTAAGATTCCTAATAATATCTTTTTCATAATTCCTCCTACTTCTTCTTATTTAGATATTTTAATACTTTATTATACTCTGTCTTGTGCCAAGCTACATCTTTTTTTGATCTATAGCTTTCTATTTTATCTGCTCTTTCCATTTGTGTTTGTACATCTGGAATAACTGGTTCTGCTTTTGGTTTCTTTGCTCCTAACGCTGTTACACTTAGTACCATTAGAGCTGTCATCATTAATTTTTTCATCTCATTCTCCTAATTATTACAGATTTATCTTCATACTATCGAACATCTATTCATAATGAACATACCACTATTCTAATTATTATTAGTATTTTAAGTATAAAGATATCTCATCTTATTTTCAAAAATTTTTATCTAAAAAGTGTTTTATTTTAAAATTTAAAAAACTGCTTTTAATGTTAATCCTGCTCTATAATCTTCTTGGCTGTGATTTCCTATTGAGTACTCACCATTTATAAAGATTCCATATCTATCTTGTATCTCTGCTCCAAATATTGCTTTTGTAATAAATTTACCACTTTCATCTTCTGGTTTAGCTAAATCATGATATCCATCTTCAATAGAAACCAATCTTGCTTTTTCTCTTTCATCTAGATTTGCTAATTCATACTCATATCCAAAATCAAGTGCTCCTTTTAATTTCCATGCTGTTTTTGGTCCTAATGGTAATGAAGCTTTTAATTCTATTCCTGCTCTTGGTTTTACACTCCATGCATCATTTCCTTCTACTTGAACTCTTTCTAAACCACTTTCTTCAAATGTTGGTCTCGTTACATACATTACTCTAAATGCTCCATAAGGCATTAAACTTGTATTTTTACTTAGTTCAAATTCCTTACCTAGCTTATTATCTGAAGTTATCGAATATGTTTCAAATGTTCCGTTCATTTCTGATCTTCCATTTGGTGCTGTCCAATCAATATTTCTATCTACATTATGCATACTTACTCTTCCTGTTAGGTCATTTCTTAGGCTCCATCCATTTGTATCATATTTATTATGTACACCTAACTGAATTGTATCTACCCATTCTTCACTGCTATTTTCATCATTAAATTCAAATCCCGTATGTAAGTAACCTAATGAGTATCCAAATGTATTTTTATATGTTCTTTCTACTTCTCTCAATGCTAACACACCTACTGTGCTGTAATCATATCCTACTACACCATCTGTATCTTCTTTAGTACTTCCTTTTCCAGTAATTATGTTAACTTTTACATTTTCTTTTGTATTATTTGTTGAATCTTGTAGTAAACTTAATGAATTTTCAAATGTTTTAGCTATATCGTCTTCTCTTTGATTTATATTCGAATATACATTTCCTGCTAAACTTGCTGTTATTCTTCTGAAGTCCGACTCATTTTCTATATAGTCCATTTTATTAAATATTGTTAATGCCTCTCCTGTTGCTCCACCATATTTTGCATCTAGAGCTTTACCAAATCCTGCATACCATAAACCACTTGTGAAATTATCATATGGTATTTTTTGCATCCAGATATCTATGTTCCCCGAGCTGTTTATCTGTGGTGTAGCTGCCCATGTTAATGATTTACTTACTACTGGAATTATTCCACCATTTGGTCCTCCATCTGGAGTTGTCGGATTAAATACATCCTTTAATTTATAAACTGTCTCATTTGTTCCTTGTGTAAAATCAGCTGTTACTTTAATTGGGTTATCTGCATCTACATCAAAGTATGGTGAATTAAATTTTACTGAATATGATACAAATGATGCTCCTTCATCATCAGTTCCAGGAACTGCTGGTCTCATTGTAGTTGGATCTACTTTTATTTCTATATTTAATCCATCAGTTTTAAAGTTTTCATTAACATTAATTATTCCAGAGTTTATTATTGAAGGTATTGGATATTTGTCTCCTGATTCTGCTTGACCTACAGAAGTTATGTTATTTGTAGTTATTGTACCAGCATTTATTAATGTTGAACTAGCATCTAAACTTACACCTTCACTATTAGCTCCATTAATTATTATTGTTCCTCCAGCATTATCTAATATAGAACCTACTCTTAAATATACACCTTTAGAATAATCTCCATTCATAGTAATAGTTCCTGTATTTATTACATTTCCATGATTTACTGCTGCTATCCCCATAGAACTATTTCCATTTAAAGTGATATTTCCTGTATTATTAATTGTACTATTTTCTACGAATAATCCTATTGCTCCTGAAGCACTAGAATCTATACTTCCTGAATTTGTGACAACTGTTGGAGCATTTTTAGCATATAAACCTACTGAATCCTTACCTATTGTTATGTTTCCTGAGTTAGATACATTAGCTCCATCTCCATATATTCCCACAGCATATGAACTTGAGTTTACAATTGGATTTCCCTGACTATCTCTAACTACTGCCGAATCTCCTACGTTTATAGAAGCAGTATTTATAATACTTCCACCTACATTTACTATACCTATATTTGATACTCCCGCAGTTCCATCTATTGCACCATTATTTGTTATTGTTCCCCCATTATCCATATAAACACCTATATTATTTGAACCATTCATTAATATAGTTCCACCGGCATTATTTGTTATTGAAGCTCCACCATTAGAATATGCAAATACAGAACTTTCTCCTAATGTCATTGCTCCATTGTTTATTAAAGAAGAACCTGACTGGATTATAAATCCAAAGTTAGCATTTCCTACATTTAAAGCACTTCCATTCGTAATAACTGAACCGTTTATTCCATATGCTCCTGCAGTTCCATTTGATCCTAATTCTATTGAAGCTGGCGACGAGATTGTAATATTACTATGATCACCGTAAATACCAGTTCCATTATCTCCCACTTTTATTATTCCACCTGTATGATTCACTGCAGCTTCTTTAGCATAAATTCCTAATGAATTTACACCTGCTGTTATATTTCCACTATTTGATATAGTATCTCCACCATTTTGGCTGTAAATTCCTATGCTTGGATCATTTATATCACTTGAATCTCCTACTGTTATATTTCCTGTAGAAGAGTTTGCTATATTTGTAGTTCCTACATTTGTTACATAAATCCCTCTTGATTTATCTGCTGTAAGTGATATAGTTCCATTATTAGTTACATCTGTTCCCGTAGAGTTATCTAAGAATATTCCTACAGTATCTAAAGAGCTGCTTAATATTTGCCCATTATTTATTATACTATTTGAATTTGCTCCATTATCTCTAAAGTATATTCCCTGTGATGATTGTCCTATATTTATAATACCTGTAGTATCATTTAATAAATTCCCTATTGTTCCTGCATCAGTAACACCATACATTCCTACAGCATTTGTTCCTGAATTTGCATTAACTGTTCCACTATTTGTAATGTTTACAGAACCATTCCCATTTCCTTGTGGAGTTGCCGAATTCTGATTTGAAATACCATATAGGCCTATTCCCATATTCCCTACATTTACAATACCAGAAGTACCATTTGATATAACTGTTCCATTTTCTCCAAATAATCCTATTCCATTAGTCCCTGTTGATGATACTGTGCCATTATTTGTTATTTTTCCACTTGCTGTATAAATACCTACTGCATTAGTTCCTGTTAAATTAATTATTCCACCATTTAACATCTCTCTATACTCTATTCCACTAGGAGTAAATGAAAATATATCTGCTAATGCTACTTGATTTGCCTGTGTTCCACTTAGTGTAGTTCCAGCATTTATAGTAACTCCTACTGCTGATCTATCTACTTTATTAAATGGTTCATTAGGATCATCTAAGTTTATATTCCCTGTAGAATCTACAACCATTTTTCCTTTCCATAAGAAAGCACTTTTTCCATCTCCCGTAATACTTCCAAACATTCCTGAAGCGCTTAGTCCACTAACTGCACTCATGTCTACAGACCCATATTCTTCTAAGACAAATAATCTAGAGTCTGTTCCTAAATTAAAGTTTAGATTTGTTAATCCACCATAATTAGTGTTCATATATGTTTGTAATGAAGTTGCTGTTACTGAACCACTTCCATTACCTTTATATATAAATCCTGTTGCTCCAGTATCTAGTGCTACATTATATGTACCATTATTAAAATTAATTGCTGGTAGTGTTGTCGTTCCATCTATATATGAAAAAATTGAACCTGCACCTATTTTAATGTTAGAAGTTCCTGTACCTGCATCTAGTGTAATTGCTCCACCATTAGAATAAAAACCTATTCCATTTGTTCCAACTTCATAATTATTTGCACCTGTTACAGTTGTTGCTCCTTTAGCAAAAATTATTGTTCCTTTATTTCCTAAAGATTTTAGATCTCCACCACCATTTAGTATAGTAGTTCCTTCATTGTATAAAGCAACACTGCTATCCCCACTTACTACTGATGATACAGCTTTACCAACTATATTAGTTAATGTTCCTGTTCCTTTTACCACTAAACCATGTGATTCTGATCCATTAGTAGTAATATTTCCTGCATATTGTACTGTTGCTGAATCTGATACTAATGGTAAATTTTTATCTTCTATTGCTGAAATGTTATTATCTACTGATAAAGTTGTTCCACTTCCAGCAACAAATCCAAAGTTATTTGTTCCTGCCATTGTAGTTGTAGCTCCTGTATTGTCAAATACTAAGTTTCCAGCTTTCAAATATAATAATGTGTTGTTATTAGAAGCAGCTCCTGTAGTTAATTCATAATTTTTAAATGTCGATGTTGTTCCTACTGTTGGATTGTAATCCGCCACAATACCATATGAATTTGCTCCATTTACATTTAATTTTATTAATGACTGTGATGTGTCGAATTCCTTAAGAATTCCTAATCCAACATTATTAGAACCATTTATATTTAATGGGGTATTTAAAGTTACCTTAGGAAGGCCGGCTACTGTACTTGTTAATATTACTCCATATGAGTTTGTACCATTTATATTAATAGTTCCTGTATTAGTAAACTGCCCACCAAAACCACTCCCTCCAGCTAAATCAATCATTGAAAGGATCTCTTTATCTCCATTAAGAGTTATTGTTCCATTATTTGTGAAATATAGATTTCTTGTATTTGTTCCTCCAGCTGGGTTTATAGTTGCATATATAACATTATTAACTCCAGTTGCTGATGTTGTTATTGTTCCATCATTTATTAAACCTGCATCATAATTTCCTGGATGGTATTGAACTCCAAAATACATAAGGTTAGATCCAGTTATATTTGTATTAACTCCTGAACCAACATGAAATACTGAAGAACCATAAGGATTATGAGCATCTATATGAAATAACATCTTAGGCTTTCCTGCAGTTCCTGTTCCTCCAAAATTAATATTTAAATTGTCTACATATACATCATGTCCACCTACTAGTTTCATTGCGGAAACTTGCGTTAATCCAGTCCATTCTACCCCATCTGCTGGTACATAACCGTCAGGATTAGTTGTTAATGTATGTGCAGCCCCCTGTACTCCAACTGCATTTGTATCCTTAAGACTTAAATCATAAGTACCACCATTAACAGTTACATTCATTGTTCCTGTACTGCCTGTAGCAGTTCCAAGTCCATCATTATTTAAGTTAATTTGTGCTATTGGTGCAACTCCTCCTCCTGGTCTAATCCACATATCATCACCGTTTCCAGTCGGGTCAAATGTAAATCCAGATATTGTAGGCAAAGTTATAGTTGGTAAAACAACATTAACTGATGGTAAATCAAACTTTACTACATCAATTGTTCCAGTAAATCCTACTGGAACAGTTGGTGAAACATTTAGATTTAATGCGGGCTTATCTACATTTTTCAAAGGAATTCTTATACCTAAGTCTACATCTTTAGGTGCTTGAGTTCCTTGAAGCGGCTTACCTTTCACCCCATCATCATTATAATCAGGGTCTGAATGATATTGTCCACTTGCTAGAGTATTATCTCCACCTCTTTCATGATCATAAAATCCAGTGAAGAATATTTGCCATTCTAAGTATTCTGGCTTTACTATATAGTCACTTTGTGCATAAAGGTCTTTTAACTCCTTATTTCTCTTGTTTAAGATATTTTCTATTAGTTTATAATTTGCATCATTTGTTTTTCCTGAATCAATATTCTTAACCATGTTGTTATATAATCTATCATAGTTAGTTGCTGTTGGCGTTGCAGCCCCAGCATAAGATGCTATTACTGAATTTACTGCTAATGAAAACATTAATAATTTTTTTATTTTCATCTTATTATTTCACTCCTTTTTGGTTGTGTTAATAAACCTTTTTTTATGCTAATTCAAAAAACATTCCACAATTACATATTTTTAAATATCATACATTAATTAATTAACTAGAAAATAATAATTAGTCCGTCATAATTACCTGTATATACAAGAGTTTAAAACGCTACTAAACTAGTATTCTATCTAATTTTACTGTAATTTTTGGTATTTGAACGCTATAAACACTTCTACAGTATAAATTATTTTCATTAATTTGTCAACATTAGCGAATTAGCTTTTTAAAAAATTTTATTACAAAACTATGCTTATGAATCATCCTATTATTTAATCAAGCAATAAAAAAAGACAGCGTTAACAG
>JAGOZX010000076.1 GCA_018058425.1 Sebaldella sp. | reverse complement strand
CCAGGAACAGAAGCACCATCAGAAATGCTAATGTATTTTCCACAATTTAAATTATTAAATAGTGCAGAGGATGCAACACATACACTTCATAACTTATATACACTAAGAGGAGCACAAGTAAGAGATGCAGTAAAATGGTGGAAAGCAGTAGATACAATGATGACTAGATATGGAGATGCAGAAATAATAATAGCTCAACATAACTGGCCAAAATGGGGAAAAGATAACATACAAGGATATTTAGCTAAGCAGAGAGATGTATATAAATATATACATGATCAAACATTGAACCTAGCAAATAAAGGTTATACAATGAATGAAATAGCAGAAACGATAAAATTACCTAAAGAATTAGATCAAGAATGGTCAATAAGAGGATATTATGGAAGTGTAAGTCATGATTCAAAAGCAGTATATCAAAAATACTTAGGTTGGTATGATAATAACCCTGCAAACTTAAATCCATTACCGCCAACAGAAGCAGGTAAAAAATATGTTGAGTATATGGGTGGAGCACCAGCAATAATAAAAAAAGCAAAAGAATCATATGC
The DNA here is from genome assembly GCA_018058425.1 of Sebaldella sp. GTDB lineage: Bacteria > Fusobacteriota > Fusobacteriia > Fusobacteriales > Leptotrichiaceae > Sebaldella. The sequence goes on along the minus strand of JAGOZX010000076.1, from coordinate 15,392 downwards.
CAAAGGTGAATATAGATGGGTAGCAGAAGTAATGAGTAAGGTAGTTTTTGCAGATCCGAATAATAAAGAAGCGAAAAACCTAGAAGCGGATGCATTAGAGCAGTTAGGTTATCAAACAGAGAATGGTACATGGAGAAATAACTACCTAATGGGAGCTTATGAACTAAGAAATGGAGTAGTAGCAAATACTACATCATCAGCAAGTCCAGATACAATAACAGCAATGACAACAGATATGCTATTAGACTTTATGGGAATTCAGCTTAATGCAGAAAAAGCAGCAGGAAAAAAAATGGTATTGAATTGGGAACAACCAGATACAAAAGAAAAGTATACAATAACTTTAGAGAATTCAGTATTAATGTATAGAAAAGTGGACAGTTTTACAAATAAAGCAGATGTAACAATGAGTTTACCAAAAACATCATTAAATAATATGCTTTTAAAGCAAACAACAATGGATAAAGAAATCTCAGAAGGAAGAGCTAAGATAACAGGAGATAGAGCAAAACTTCAAGAACTTATGGGAATGACAGACACGTTTAATCCAGCATTTAACATAGTAACTCCATAATAAAAAATAAATATAAAAAGACAGGTTTTAATCTATTTTCATAGGTTAATCCTGCCTTTTTTTATTTAATAAGTAAATTTATAACTAATGTGATTCCTTTTCTAATAGTGAAATAACTTTATTAATCCAAAATTTTTCCTGTTCATATATTAAAAGGTCATGTTCAATAAAAAATTCATCAGAAAAAAAAGAACCATTATCATCATATTTATGAGAATTCATTTTTTTTATAATAGAATCAATTTTTAATATAGCTTTTTTAGAAAATTCAATAATTTCAGTATTAGTTTTTCTAGAGTTAAATTTTAGAGCAAGTTTAAATCCATAAAATTGTGGAAATAAACCTAAAAATGCTTCTTCTTGAAGTTTGTCAAAAAGCTCTCTTCCATCATCAGTTATTGAATAAATATTTTTTATTGGAAAATTATTGTCTCTTTCTTTTCTAACTTCCCTAATCATACCTTCTTCTTCTAATTTTTTTATAGCAAAGTATATAGAGCCAGACTTTATATCTGTCCAATTTTCTACTTGTTTTTTATTTAATTCTGTTTTGACATCGTACCCGCTACCCTCTTTTATAAAGTCTAAAGTACCAAGTACAAGAAATTTTGGTAAATTCATATTTTAGCTCCCTTATATAATTATCTATTATTTATATCATTAGTATAGTTATTTTATCAAAAATTGTCAATAAAATATTTTAACTAGAATAGTTTAACTTGACTATTTTAATTAAATGAAATATAATGGAAAAATAAAAATAAGGAAGGACTGATGAAGATGAAAATTAGTTTAAAAATGAAAGTAATAATAGGTATTATAATTATAATAGTTATCTTAGTAGGAGTGTATTTATCAGGATTTGTAAGATCAAATTTTGAAAATAAAAAGTTAAGAGAAGAGCTTGTAGAAAATGCACAGACAACTGATATAAATTTAGATATAAGTAAATATCCAGACTTACCTGAACCAGTAAAAAGATACTTTATATATACTTTTAATGGTAAAAAGAGTATAAAAATAAAAAATGTTTTTTGGAAAGAAAAAGGGAAATTTAAACTGCCTATTTCAGAAAAATACTTTGGTATAAAAAGTGCTCAAACAAGTTTAACTACAGAGCCAAAATATATGTGGGAGGGTCTTTATTCAAATGCAACATTTAAATTTCCAGTATTAGAAAGCCGAGATTCATTCTCTATAGACAGCCATAATATGAGAGCTAAGGCACTTGGAACTAAAACAGTTATGTCGACTGATTATACAGCGGAACAAAAAGAATCACTTTATGCATACTTAATGTTAAGATATTATGGAACAGCATTAGATTTTCCATGGGCATTACTTCCAAATGAATATGTAAAGTGGAGTCCTATTGATGATCAACATGTGTACTTAGATATTACATATAATAATTTAAAAGGTCGTTATTTAGTGACTATAAACGAAAAAGGACAGATAACAAAGTTAGAAACTCCAGAATATATGTTACATGGAAATAGTCAAAAGTTAAGAGAAGTTGGCGAAAAAAGTGACTATAAGGAAATAAATGGATTTATGATTCCTACACATATGAACTATAAGTGGTACACAGAAAGTAATGAGTTAGATAGTCATTATGAATTCGATATTTATGATATCAAGTATATTAAATAAGATATTTTTAAAATAATAATAAGTGAAGTGAAGAGTTGTCTTAAAATAAAAATTAAGACAATTTTTTAATTTTACATAATTATTAATCACAATAATATATTTCGAAAGTAAGCGCTTAACTAAAGATGGGAATTTTTCGATGATAAATTTCAAATGTAAAAATGTAAAACCATTCTAATGAAAAAAAAATCAGTAAATGAAAAATAAAAATGCAAATGAACACTAGATATCATGGTTATTTAGCTTAAGAATATAAAAAAGAGAAGTCTATCATTAAAAAAATTAATGCAATCAAATTATTTTTAGAAAAATATATATGATTGGCCCAAAAACAGAGAATTTGCTTGACTTAAAAAGTATTTGGTGTATAATTACTCCTATAACAACATTGTGAAAAAAATAACTTACTATGATTTGCAAAATGTTTAATATCAAAAAAAATTTAATATAAAATTATTTGATTAACAAACTAAAGGAGGAAATTAGAATGTGTGCTAATAAGTTAAAAGAAGCAGGATTTAGAGAACTTGATGTTTTCATAGACTCACTAGAAACTCAAGAGGGATCTTTAATCTCTGTTTTGCACAAAGCTCAGGGAATTTTTGGCTATTTACCTAGAGAAATCCAAGAATATGTAGCTGATAAGTTAAATGAATCACTAGCTAATGTTTATGGGGTAGTTAGTTTTTATTCATTTTTTACTATGGTTCCAAAAGGGGAACACGCAGTATCAGTATGTATGGGTACAGCATGTTACGTAAGAGGTGCTGGAAAAGTATTAGATGAATTTCAAAATCAACTAGGGATAAAATCTGGAGAAACTAGTACAGATGGTAAATTTTCTATTGATGCTTTGAGATGCGTTGGAGCATGTGGTATTGCACCAGTAGTATTGGTTGGAGAGAAAGTGTATAAAAAGGTTGAAGTAAAAGAAGTAAAAAAAATAATAGACGAATATAAATAATTAGGAGGGAACCTATGTCACGTGTGACTTCTATTCAAGAATTGAATACTTTAAAAGAAAGTATCAATAATGGAAGAAATTTTAGCAAACAAGTTCTGATATGCGGTGGAACAGGATGTATTTCTTCAGGAAGTAATGAAATAGCTGAAGAAATGGAAAAAAGAGTTAAGGCTCTTGGGAAAGAAAATGAAATAAGAGTCATTAAAACAGGTTGTTTTGGTTTTTGTGAAAAAGGACCAATAGTTAAAATGTTACCAGATAATACATTTTATACTGAAGTAGAGTTAAAAGATGTAGAAAAATTAGTAGAAAAGCACCTTGTAAATGAAGAAAAAGTAGAAGAATTATTATTTGTGGACCCAGTAAGTAAAAAAAGAATTAGTGATTCAGATCACATGGATTTTTATAAAAAACAAAAAAGAATTGCATTAAGAAATTGTGGTCTTGTGGATCCAGAAAATATAGAAGATTATTTTTTACATAATGGTTACACAGCTTTAAATAAAGTTATAAGCTTACCACAACAAGAAGTTATAGATATTATTAAAAATTCTGGACTTCGTGGAAGAGGAGGAGCAGGTTTTTCGACTGGTCTAAAATGGCAGTTTGCTCTTAATAATAAAGCAGATCAAAAATATGTTGTTTGTAATGCTGATGAGGGAGATCCGGGAGCATTCATGGATAGATCTATATTAGAGGGAGATCCACATTCAATTATAGAAGCTATGGCAATTTGTGGATACGCAATAGGAGCTAATAAAGGTCTAGTTTACATAAGAGCTGAGTATCCATTGGCTATAAAAAGACTTAAAATAGCTTTAGATGAGGCTAAAGAATATGGTTTATTAGGAAAAAATATATATAATACAGATTTTAGTTTTGAAATAGAAATAAAATATGGTGCTGGAGCATTTGTTTGTGGAGAAGAAACTGCTCTTATTCATTCAATGGAAGGACACAGAGGAGAGCCTACTACAAAGCCGCCTTTTCCAGCTGAACAGGGATATAGAGGATACCCAACAAACGTTAATAACGTAGAAACATTAGCTAATATTCCAATTATAATAAATGAAGGTCCAGACTGGTATAAATCATTTGGAACTGAAAAATCTGCTGGAACAAAAGTATTTGCTCTTGCTGGTAAAATAAATAATGTTGGATTAATAGAAGTTCCTATGGGAACAACATTAAGAGAAGTTATTTATGAAATAGGTGGAGGAATTAAAGACGGGAAAAAATTTAAATCAGTACAAACTGGTGGTCCGTCTGGTGGATGTCTAACAGAAAAACATTTAGATGTTGCTATAGACTTTGACAGCTTAATGGAACAAGGATCTATGATGGGTTCTGGTGGAATGATAGTAATGGATGAAGACGACTGTATGGTTGCTGTATCTAAATTTTACTTAGAGTTCACTGTAGAAGAATCGTGTGGAAAATGTACACCATGTAGAATAGGAAATCAAAGACTACTTGAAATATTAGATAAAATAACAAAAGGTAACGGAACAGAAGATGATTTAAGAAAATTAAAAGAACTTTCTAACATAATAAAAGATACATCGTTATGTGGTTTAGGTCAAACAGCACCAAACCCAATTCTATCTACATTAAATAATTTTTGGGATGAATATGTGGCGCATGTAAAAGATAAAAAATGTCCATCTGGTCAATGTAGTGCATTGTTAAAGTATGTTATTAATGACAAATGTATAGGTTGTACAGCATGTGCAAGAGTTTGTCCAGTAACATGTATAGAAGGAAAAGTAAAAGAAAAACACTTGATTCATCAAGATAAATGTATCAAATGTGGTGCATGTTATGATAAATGTAAATTTAGTGCAATTGATAGAATATAATTATATGATAAAGGAGTGAAAGTTCAATGAAACATAAACTTGTTAATGTAAAAATAGATGATATACAAGTAGAAGTTCCAGAAGGAACATCGATACTTGCTGCCGCAAAATCTGCAGGCGTAAATATTCCAACTCTATGCTACTTAAATTTAGCTGATTTTGGATGTGTTAATAAATCAGCTTCATGTAGAGTTTGTGTTGTAGAGGTAGAAGGAAGAAGAAACTTAGCACCTTCTTGCGCAACACCAGTTACAGATGGAATGGTAGTAAAATCAAATACAATAAAAGCTTTGAATTCAAGAAAAATAGTATTAGAACTTTTATTATCAGACCATCCAAAGGACTGTTTAATATGTCAAAAATCAGGTGAATGTGAATTACAGGATTTAGCACATGATTTTGGAATTAAGGAAATAATGTATGAAGGAAAAGAATCAACATACAGAAAAGATATCTCAAAATCAATAATAAGAGATATGGACAAATGTATAATGTGTAGAAGATGTGAAACAATGTGTAATGAAGTTCAAACAGTAGGAGCATTATCAGCTGTAAATAGAGGTTTTGATGCTGTTGTTTCACCAGCTATGGAGATGAATCTTAGTGACTCAGTATGTACTTATTGTGGACAATGTGTGGCAGTGTGTCCTACAGGAGCACTAGTAGAAAGAGATGCGGCATGGGATGTTTTATCTGCACTAGCTGACCCTACTAAGACAGTAATAGTTCAAACAGCACCAGCTGTAAGAACTGCATTAGGAGAAGAGTTTGGATTAGCTCCTGGAACAATAGTAACAGGAAAAATGGCAGCTGCCCTGAGAAAATTAGGTTTTGATAAAGTTTTTGATACTGATTTCGCAGCAGATTTAACAATAATGGAAGAAGCATCTGAGCTATTAGATAGATTAACAAGACATTTAGCAGGAGATACAACAGTAAAATTACCTATTTTAACTTCTTGTTGTCCAGCTTGGGTAAAATTCTTTGAACATAACTTTAGTGATCTATTAGATATACCATCATCAGCAAAGTCACCAATGCAGATGTTTAGTGCTGTAGCAAAAAATATTTTTGCTAATGAACTTGGTATAGATAGAAAAGATTTAGTTGTGGTTTCAGTAATGCCATGTCTTGCTAAAAAGTATGAGGCAAGTAGAGAAGAATTTTCAAAAGATGGAAATTTTGATACTGATATAGTATTATCTACAAGAGAATTAGCTAGAGTAATAAAACAAGCAAATATAAGTTTTCTTTCTTTGAAAGATGAAGATTTTGATAATCCATTAGGAGAATCTACAGGAGCCGGAGTAATATTCGGAAGAACAGGTGGAGTTATAGAAGCTGCACTTAGAACAGCAGCAGACTGGTATACAGGTAAAAGTTTAGAAAATGTAGACTATGAAGCTGTTAGAGGATTTGAAGGAGTAAGAAGTGCTGATGTTAAACTTGGCGACTTAGATCTGAAGATCGGAATTGCACATGGATTAGGAGAAGCAAGAAAATTATTAGAAGAAGTTAGAGAAGGAAAGTCTATGTATCACGCTATAGAAATTATGGCATGTAAAGGTGGATGTGTAGGTGGAGGAGGACAACCTTACCATCATGGAAATACATCAATACTAAAAAAGAGAACAGAGGCTATAAATCGTGAAGATAGTTCTAAAACAATAAGAAAATCACACGAAAATCCATATATAAAGAAATTATATGAGGAATATTTTAAATCACCATTAAGTCATGAAGCACATGAATTATTACATACAAAATATTTCAAAAAACATAAAATTTAATTAGAGTAATTAAAAGTGTCTGCTTTCAAAGATAGATTTTTTGAAAGCAGATTTTTTTCAAATAAGTATTCAAAATATTTAAGTACAGAAAATAGGGTAATAGTTCGTAAATTTAAATATGAAAAAATGAATAAAAATACTATTTGAAATTGAAATTAAAACAATTAAAAAATAGTAAATAAGATAAGGAAATTAACTTTTCAATTTAGTAACGGAGAAATTAATTTTACTATACAAAAATGAAATAAGTAATTTTTTAAAAAAGTTTGCTTTTTAATTAAAAATTTTGTATAATTTATACGAACATACCAAAACTAAAAATTATGTAGGAGGAAGTCAAATGAAGAAAGGAATGAAAAATCTTTCACTTCTTTTGGGAGTGGCTATAGCTTCTCAAGTATCGAGTGCTTTAACAATGGATATAAAAGCAGGAGTAGAAGGATATAGAACTATAACAAAAGACGAAAATGGTGAAAAGCCAAATAGTTTCGAACCTGGTGCAAGTATAGGTTTAGAATTACTATCTGGAAAACCAGAAGATGGATTTAGATGGGGATTAGGATCTGAATACCAAACTGAATTAAATGGAAAAAGAGGGTATAAAGCATTTTCATCTGTGCCAGTTTATGCTGTAACAAGAATTGGAATAGGACATAATGAAACAGGTAACGCATTTTATATCCCTATAAGATTAGGATATCAATTTAATTTTGAAGATAGAGATACAATCAAAAAAGTAGAAGATGGATTTTATTACGCAGCAGGTGTGGGTAAACAATTCGCACCATGGTTTAACGCTGAGTTATTATACGAAGGTTCTACATACAAATTAACAGATAACTATAATGAAAAGCATAGTGGAACTGAAAGTCAAGTTTCATTAAAAGTTGGATTTACTCTTGGAGCTGGAGACAAAAGAGATTACCCAGTATTACCAGCTACAGTACCAGCAGCAGTAATAACACCAGCAACACCAGCTGGAAGAGATTATGATCTAACAGTTACTGGAGCATATTTTGATTTTGATAAAGCAACTTTAAAGCAAAATGCAACACAAGAAATTAGAGATTCTGCTCAACAGTTGAAATCAGCAAACCAAAATCTAGGTGTTACTGGAGTAGTAGATGTTGCAGGGCATACAGATTCAAAAGGTAGTGCAGAATATAACCAAAAATTATCAGTGAAAAGAGCAACAGCTGTAGCTGATGTTTATACACAAGTAATTGGAACAAATTCTGGTATTAGATATAATGTAGCAGGATATGGAAAAGATAGACCAGTTGCTCCAAATACATTACCTAATGGAAAAGATAATCCTGAAGGAAGAGCAAAAAATAGAAGGGTTGAAGTTAAATTCTATCCTGATAATAAGATAATTAAAGAAAACAATGTAAATTATGAGATAAATGTAGAATCTCAAATCAAATAAATTATTGACAAATGTTAGTAATTATAGTAGAATTTATTAGATAAATAATATTGAGGAGGAAAATATGAAAAAAAAGATAGGAATTTTATTAATGATATCTTCTTTAGTGGTTACTGCGGCAACTACTAAAAAAACAGAAACAACACCAAAAGCAACTATGTCTTTTGAGGACAGATATGATGCAGTATCTAACCAATTAGATAACTTAAGAGCTAAAGATCAACAAAGATACGAATTAGAGGAAAGAAAGGCTACTGCTGCTCAAGATGAGTTAGACAAACAAACAGAGCTTAGAGATACTCTACAAACAAAGTACGATGAAGCTGTTGCTTTATCTAAAGTAAAGGTATATGCTGGTCAATATAAAGGAGTTGCGGCTCAATATAAAGATTTATTAAGCAAATTGGATCAATCAATCAAGCAAAATCAAGGTATAATAAATAACTTTGAAAAAATAAAAGCTGCAAGAGAAGCTTATATGTAAGATTTGATCTTATGATCAAAAAAAATAATAAATGATTTAAAATAGGAGGAAAAATGAAAAAGATAGTTTTAACTAGTTTATTTATATTAGCTTCATTAACATTTGCTGCACCAGCTACTACAACTGATATCGAAAAAAATGCTGCTGCATTAGATAATACAATCCAACAAATAGAAGCTAATCAACAAGCTCAATATAGAGCAGAAGAAACAAGAGCAAACCAAGCTGCTGATAATGTTGCTAATTATTCAACTTTATTAGAGTCAGTTCAAGAAAGTATTGATACAGTTTCTGGAGAGAGAAAAGTTAGTTTTTATGCAAAAGAATATGATGGTGTTTTATCAGCATTAAACTCTTTGAAAAAAGACTTAACTAATTCAATCAACGCAAACCAAAAAATAGTAAATGCATTTGAAGAATTTAGTTCTATAGTAAATAATTAATTTTATATTTAGATACTCCTTACTATAAGGGGTATCTTTTAAATTATTATTTTCAAAATGAAATTCTGATGAAAAAAATATGATTATCGAAAGGATATACTTATGGAAAAAGCTAAAGAATTTATATCTCTTACAGAGAAAGAATTAGAGAAATATAAAAGTAGACCAAATGAAATAGCTCAAGTATTAGTGGATAAAGCATTGTTGTATGAGGCTAAATTAGCTGAACACACAGAACAGGAAAATAAAGAAATGTCTTTTTTACAAGAAAATGCTTTAGTTAGATTTTATGTTCAAAAAAAGTTAGAAGGAACTGTTGCTGTTACAAATGAAGAAATACAAAGTTTTTATAATGCAAATAGAGGTTTATTTTCAAACCAAAATGAAACTAATTCTGATAATATAGCAACTCAAGTATATAATTTTTTATATAGACAGAAATTAGTTGCAAATGAAACTAAAATGATACAAGAGATTATTCAAAACTTTCAAGGTGATCTTGTCTTAACAAATGATGAAGTAAAATATATGAGTAATAATTCTGTTAGAATTACTGCAAAGTATTTTGATAAAATAATGATAGAAGAGATGGGAAAAGAAAATTTCATTGAAACTAACAAAGAAGAAATAGATGAAATCAAAGATAAGGTATTAGTAAATTACTATATAGAAAAGAGCTTAAGTGGAAAAGTAACTGTAACTGAAGATGAAGTTAAAAACTTCCATGAAATGAATAAGGAATCTTTTTTAAATTTTACTATAGCTGATGCTTATACTCAAATTCATAATTTCTTATTCCAACAAAAAATTAATAATGATAGATTAGAAATAATGAAAAAAGTTGTAGATAAATATAAACTAAATGATATAATTAAAGAATATGATAAAAAAGGTTTAATTAATTTAGGTAAAATAAAAATGACAAAAAAAGATAAAAGTGGTGAATAGTGATAAATTTTAATCACTGATAATTAATCAGTGATTTTTTATTTGAATTAAAGTTTAGAACCATAAGAAACATAATGTTGTTCTAAGTTTTTTATTCAATAATGAAATGAATGTGTATAAAAAACTTTGAAAAATAAGACTTATTTGAATACTATTTATATTGAAATATTATGTATGTAAATATAGAAGCAAAAAATCAGTACTTTAATTATAAATAAATAATATAAAAAAATGAAGTTAAAAAAATAAAATTGCTAAATTAGATTATTTATTAAACTCATTTTTAAGTAAATTTTTGTTTCAAATGTTGTCTAAATATAGTATAATTGAATAGAGAAATTATTTCTGATAGGATGTTAATATGGAAAAATTATATGAGTTAATAAATAAGTATCTCTTGATTCAAGAAGATAAAGAAGATGTATTCGGGGTTTTACATTTTGTACAATCAAAATTAGGTTATATACCTAAAGAAGTACAAGAATATATTGCTGATAAAATGGGAGTAGAATATTTAGAAGTAGCAAAAATTATTGAAATATCAAGCTATTTTGAAGATAAAGCTTCTGTGATAAAAGTAGTTGTTTGTAATGGAGTATCCTGTTCTTTAAAGGGAAGCAAATTTGTATTAGAAGAATTGTCTAAGAAACTTAAAATTAAGGTGGATGATGAAAGTAGTGATGTTTTACTAACTACTAAAAAATGTTTTGGAGCATGTAATTATGGCGTTAATGTAGAAGTAAATGGAGAATTAATTCATAATGTTACAGTTTCAAATCTAGACGAAATACTTGAAAAAATAAAAATTTACTATTAAAACAAAATATGTTAAAATTATTAAAAATTAATTGCAATACTAGGTTTATAATAGGATAATGGAGAGTGTATTAAATGTTAAAGACATTAATATTTAAAGAGATAAGATACGATGATAATATAGAAGAAACATTGAAGCTTTGTAAAAGCAGAGTGATCAATAATTCGAAAGATATAGAAGCATTACAAAATTTAGCAATAATATATCATGCACTTAGAAAAGATAAAGAGGCTATTGATATATATGAGCAATTAGTTAGACTTGAGCCAAACGATTTTGAAATGAGAGCATTTTTAGGTTATCTTTATTATGAAGCTAATGACTTAGATAATGCAGCAGATAATCTAAATAAAGCAGCAGCTTCTGATCCTATGGAGCCATTTATTCTTTTTCTTTTGGGAAATATTTATGCAAGAAAAGGTGAAGTGGTGAAGGCGATAGAAAATTATGAGTTTGCGATATTCTTAGACTTTGATATTTATATTGCTCATATAGACTTTGCTAGAAAATATGAAAATATGGGAAGATTTAAAAGAGCGTTAGATGAATATAAAGCTGCATTTGAAATTGATTCAAGAGATGAAGCGTTAAAAGAGAAAATAGCTGAAATAGAAAGAGAATGTAAAAACTGCGAGTAGTATAAAATAAAAATGTGGGTATCTCCACATTTTTATTTTATTATAAAGTTTATATCGGAAATTTCAAAATAAAAAGATAATAAATCATAAGAGATTGTGAGGAGATGAGTATGGTTAATTTACATTGTGAAGCTGTTTTACCTGAATGTGAGATGAAACCTTTAGAGGACATCGAGAAGAGTCTAAAAACAGTATATAAAAAATCTATTTGGTCAAAGTTTGTGGCGGCTATTAATGAATATAAATTAATTGAAGATGGAGATAAAATTGCAATTGCAATTTCTGGAGGAAAAGACAGTTTGTTATTGTACAAGCTATTTCAAGAATTAAAAAAGGATAAAAGAAGAAATTTTGAATTCAGAGCAGTTAATTTGAATCCTGGATTTAAGGGAGAAGACTTAGATAATTTTAAACAAAATCTAAAAAAATTAGATATTGAGTGTGAAATATTTGATACAAATATTTGGAAAATTGCAAATGAAAAGGCTAAAGACTATCCTTGTTTTTTATGTGCAAAATTGAGAAGAGGGATACTTTATAGTAAGGTGGAGGAATATGGCTTCAATAAACTTGCATTGGGACATCATTTTGATGATGTTATAGAGACTACATTAATAAATATGTTTTATGCTGGGTCTATAAAAACTATGACACCAATTGTAAATTCTACATCAGGAAAACTGAAAGTTATTAGACCCTTAGTATTTGTACAAGAAAAGGATATTATTAATTATACTAAAAAAAATGGTATACTCGCAATGAATTGTGGTTGTACAATAGAAGCTGGGAAGACATCAAGTAAGAGAAAAGAAGTAAAGGATATGTTAAAAGGTTTAGAAGAAAGGCACCCAGGCATAAAAAAAAGTATTTTTAAATCTATGGAAAATATAAGCTTAGATTATGTTTATGGTTATAAACTTAGCGATAAATCAGAAATAGATGATTGATGTGTATATTAGCAAGTGTTGAAGTGGATTATATGATTTAATATAAATCTTCATTTCAAAATTCACTCATTTATATATTTTCTTAGAAAAAAAAGTTAATAAAAAATTTTAGATAAGTAAAATTTTAAGTAAGAAAAGAAGGCTTATTTTAAAAAAAATGTATGTTTATTTTTTTTATTAAATGAATTTTTTATCATTCAGTGTTTTCAAGGGTTTGTTGCTCTAGATTTTTGATGAATTGTTTATAAGTTTATATCTATTATAAATTTGTAATATATGCAATAAAGTGCTGAAAAATAAGGCTTGACAAAGATTCTAAAAAGTTATAGAATTATTTTGATAGTAAAAACATTTTATATTTAGTGTATCAAATTTATAAGGAGTTGAATGATTATGACATTACTACAAGCTAAAGCAGGGGACAAATTTAAGATTACAGATATTAAAGAGAAAAAATTAAATTCAAAATTATTGAGTTTAGGAGTTTGCCATGGAGATTCTTGCTTAATGGAGAATGCTGCTAATGGAAATGTATTAGTAAAAACAATAGAAACAAAGATAGTACTTAGTGATAATCTTGCACGAAAAATTGAAATAGAGGTAGTTAAATGATAAAAATAGCATTTGTTGGAAATCCAAATGTTGGGAAAACTGCCATAATAAATAAAATATCTAATGCAAGTCTAAAGATAGGAAACTGGGCCGGGGTAACTATTGAGAAGAAAGAAGTTTTCTTTAAGGTAGATAATGAAGAAATTAATTTGGTTGATTTACCGGGTATTTACAGCTTAACTGCAAATACACCTGAGGAAATGGTTTCAAGAAATTTTATTTTAGATAATGATGTAGATGTGATTATAAATGTAGTAGATTCAACAGCATTGGAAAAAAATCTTTATTTAACAGCACTATTAAAAGAAATCGGAAAGCCAATGATAATGGCTTTAAATTATTCTGATGAGTTTAAAAAAATAAACTATAGTTTAGAAAAAGAAGTTTTTGAAAAGCAAGTAGGAATGGAGAGTGTCTTTACTAGTGGAAGAACTGGTGAAGGAATAGATGAACTTTTGAAAAAAGCTGTAAAGTTAGCAAAGCTTCATAAAGATCAATCACATATACCATATACTTTGGCTTTTGATAATATTATAGAAGAAGAAATAATGAATATAAAGAAAAAGTTATTAGCTGATAAATCATATAATAAACTTTTAGTAAAGTATCCGCTAGATTGGGTATCTATAAAAACTTTAGAAGAAGATATTAATTTTTTAGCAACAGTTAAGACAGAGTATGGAATTGATCTGAGAACTATTTCAGAAAAAGAAGTAAAAAATATAAAAGACCGATACGATATGGAGCCGGCAGATGTTATAGCTAGGGCAAGATATGGAGCTATAAGAGGTATAGTATCAACTAATTTAAAAAAGAGTGATATAAGTAAATTTGCCATGACTGATAAAATTGATAAAATATTACTAAATAAATTTTTTGGAATGTTATCATTTTTTATAATAATATATGTGATGTTCGTATTGATATTTGATGGAAGTGCGCCATTTATAGACTGGGTAGATGGTTTCTTTAGTGATTATATTATCAAGTATGTAGGAAAAGTAATTGAAGGCGTTCCAGCTTGGTTAAATAGCTTTGTTTTAGATGGGATTTTAGCAAGTATAGGAGCAGTTTTAACTTTTGTACCACTAATGTTCTTTATTTATTTCTTCATGTCAATATTAGAAGAAAGTGGATATATGGCAAGAGTAGCTTTTCTTATGAATAAAGCTATGACAAAAGTAGGATTATCAGGAAAAGCATTTATTCCTATGTTAATAGGGTTTGGATGTACAGTTCCAGCTATATACTCAACTAGAACATTAGAAGATGAAAGAACTAGAAGATTAACTGGATTTATAGCGACATTTATGTCATGTGGAGCAAGATTACCAGTTTATTCACTACTTGCAGCTGCCTTTTTTAGTAAGAATGCAGCAATCGTTATAGTTTCAATGTATTTTATAGGAGTAATATTCGCATTACTAATGGCATCAATATTAAAAAGATTTGCATATTTTAAGGGAGATAACACAGAGTTATTAATTGAATTACCTCCATATAGAGTACCAAGTTTCAAAGTTGTTTGGAATAACATGTACACAAAAACAATGATGTATGTAAAAAGAGCAGCGACAATTATTTTAGGAATACTTTTAGTAATATGGTTTTTTGGTTATTTTCCTGGAAATGGGGATATTCAAGAATCATACTTGGCAAAAGCAGCAAAAGTGGTACAGCCTGTATTTAAGCCAACTGGATTTGCAGATAGATGGGAACCAGTAGCATCACTTGTGCCAAGTGTAATAGCAAAAGAGACAGTAGTAGCCTTTTTTGGTCAAGTATTACTTCAACAACAAGTTGTGGATGAAGAAGAAGTAGTAGAATATAACTTCTTATCTGATACAAAAGATCAAATAATAGGATTAGGAGCAGCTGGTATTGATTCAGTAAAAGCTTTATTAAATGCTGCGACATTTCATATAACAACATTAGAACCTGCTGATGAAGAAACACTAGAGGAAGATGCAGGTGGAGATATTATTCCTGCTGTAAGAAGCTTATGGGATGATCAATATGGTGGGATTAGAGCTTATTCGTTTATGTTATTTGTACTTTTAGTTGTTCCATGTGCTGTGGCATTAGGAGCATTAAAGCAAGAATTTGGATGGAAATTAGTTTTAATTCAAATAGGAGTTTTACTTGTATTACCATATGTAGTATCTACTCTATTTTTCAATATTGCAAAACTCATTATGTAGATTAAGGAGATGATTTTGTGAAAACTGCAATTG
>JAGOZX010000136.1 GCA_018058425.1 Sebaldella sp. | reverse complement strand
TTCCTTAATCATAGTATCACCTTAACCTATAAATTTAAATTATTATTACATAAATTTTCAAAAAAATGTATTGACATTTAAAGACATGTTTAGTTAAAATATAAGTGGGAAAAATTCATATAAAAAGTTAAACAAAAGAAAGGGAGAATATTTTTATGGAGAACGAAAGAAACATAAAACAATTAATTAAAACAAGTAATGGTATTACTTTAATAGCTTTAGTAATAACAATCATAGTCCTTTTAATCCTTGCAGGAGTAACGATTGCAACATTGACTGGAGATAACGGAATACTAAAGCAAGCTGATAAAGCAAAAACAGAGACAACAATGGGAGAAGAAAAGGAAGCAATAGGTTTAGCATATAATGGAGCTAAAACAGAAAAATTAGGAGGAGTAATAACAGCAGGGGATTTAAATACACAGTTTACTAAAAACGGAACCAAAGCAACAGCAAGTGGAGAAGGAACAATAAAAGTAGATTTTGAAACAGGAAGAAGCTATACATTAGATGCTCATGGAAAAATAGAAGAAGGGATAGACATAGCAAAATATGTAAAAGTAGGAGACTTTGTAGATTATAATCCAACAATCACAACAAAAGATGGAACAACATCAGTAGAGACAAGTAAATTAAGTTATTCATCACCAATAGGAACAGCGACAGAACATGGAAATGGAAATAGTGTACAAAACTTCACAGCAACAGAGAAGACAAGATGGAGAGTATTAAGTATAGAAAACGGAGTAGTAGAATTAATATCAGAAAATGTAATAAAAACCTCTGATACGAAGGCTAATTTTATATTAGAAGGAGCCAGAGGATATCTGTATGCAGAGCGAGAATTAAATGAAGTATGTAAAATATTTGGATATGGATATGGAGCCGATACAACAAAAGGCGGAAGCTATACAACAGGTGGACCAATAGATAAGCAAATTACAGGGAAAATAGAAGAAACAGGAGCAAGAAGCATAACCATAGAAGATATTAATGAAAAAGCAGGAATTACAGAAGCTGATTATACAACATTAAATAGTAGTTATGGAAGTATAACAAATCCAACATCAAATGTATATTATCCAACAGTAAATGGCGATTCTACTACAGGAACATCAACCTCAGCAGGAGTGAAAAATCTAAAATATACTTCTTATGGTTACAATAAATCAAAGATAGAAAATACAGATATACAAAATATGTTATTTAATGGAAATTATTGGCTTGCATCTCGCTGTATCGATACTGACTCTAGCTATGCGTGCTTCAATGTGCGCCTTGTGATTGGCGATGGCGCTGACACGTACGCGGGCACGTACGGCATGTGCGGTAGTGGTGGATCTAGCTTGTACGATTATGCGCGCGGTAGCTATGCGGTTCGCCCTGTTGTGACTCTAAAATCTGATATCATAGATGTTAGTACAAATTATAGTACTGAGGGAGAATGGAAATTAAAGTAAGATTAAATGGAGGAAGGAACTATGTTAAAAAAAGTAGGAATATTAGCCAATGGTGGAGATGTATCAGGATTTAATGCAGTTATTAGAGCAATTGTAAAAACAGCAGAAAATCATGGAGTAGAATGTTATGGAATAGTAGATGGATATAATGGATTACTAAAAAAAGACTTTGAAAAATTAAGTACAGCAGCCAATGGAGAAGCAGTAGGAATTTTACCAAAAGGTGGTTCTATTATAGGTTCATCAACAAATGCAAACATATTTAATTATAAAATAGTAAATGAAGATGGAAGTGTAGAATACAAAGATTTATCAGAACAAGCAATAGAAAATATTAAAGAATTTGGATTTGATTGTATCTTTACTTTAGGAGGAGATGGAACACAAAAATCTGCAAGAGATTTTTCAACAAAAGGAGTAAATATTATAGGAGTGCCAAAAACAATTGACAATGACGTAGCTTGTACAGAAATTACATTTGGTTACAATACAGCTGTATCTGTTGCTATGGAAGCATTAGATAGATTACATACAACAGGAGAAACACATCATAGAATTATGGTGCTAGAAGTTATGGGAAGATATGCTGGATGGATAGCATTAGAATCAGCAATAGCAGGAGGAGCAGATGTTGCACTAATTCCAGAGATACCATATGATATTAATAAAGTAGCAACTAAAATTGAAAATAGAAAGAAAAGAGGAAAAAACTTCAGTATAGTAGTTGTAGCCGAAGGAGCTAAACCAAAAGATGGAGAAATGGTAGTACAAAATATACGTAATAATGGAGCAGGAGTTGACAATACAAAATTAGGTGGAGTTGGACAAGTTGTTGCAAAACAATTAGAAGAATTAACTGGATTAGAAGCAAGAAACACAACACTAGGATATATGCAAAGAGGAGGAACACCAACAGCTTTTGATAGAGTACTATCAACAAAATATGGTTCAAAAGCAATGGAACTTGCATTAGAAGGAAAATTTGGAACTTTGGTAGTAATTAAAAATGGAAAATTAGATTCAGCATCTTTAGAAGATGTAGTTGGAAACAATACAAAAATTGGAGCAGTGTCTGGAAATACTGCAGAAAGTAATCTAAGAAAAGTTACTATGGATGACGATTTAGTAAAAGCAGCTAGAGATATAGGTATTAACTTAGGTGATTAATTTTGATAGTAATAATAAATACTATAAATAATAATATAATATTAGGAGGATTAACATGGAAGAAAAAGAAGAAAAGAAAGTAAACACAGAAGAATTGAAAAGTGAGGCATCAACTACAGTAAATCAAGTAAAAGATACAATTAAAAATGTAGATATCAAAAAAGATAGCATTGAAACAAAAGGATTTATAGCTGAATTATTCAAAGACCCATTAGGAAAAATAAAAGAAATAGTAGATAAAGAAAATAACCAATATTTTAAATATGCAATTATTATATTAGTTATATGGGTAGTAGCTGAATTAATTAGCAGATGTTTTTCAGTAGGGCCAATATGGGGATTATCAAGTTTAGGAAGCAGTCTAATGTCTGTTATAAAAGCAACAATAGCACCTATATGCAGTATATTAGTAATGTCTATTATTGTCTTAGTTATGAATTCTAAAAATAAAAAATCATTAACAACAATAATTACAACAGTAACAACAGCTAATATACCACTTGTAATTGCATCAGTTGTAAGTATATTAACAATATTTGGTTCATCAATATCTACAATAACAATACCATTTACAAGATTATGTAGTGCGGTATCAATTGTATTAATGTACTTTACATTAAAATCAATATTTGGAGAAGAAAAAAATTCTGAATTTATTAAAAAGTTTGCATTAGTAGAGTTAGTATATTATATCGCATATATTGTTTTTTCTTTATTAAATATTTATATTTAGAGGATAACTATAATAAAAAACAAAGGAGGAATAATTGTGTCAGAAACAAAAGCTACAAATAAGCAAAAGAAAAAAATACTAATAATTTTAATTGTAATTATCTTAATAATAGCATGTTGCGGAGGAATAGCGCTATATATGACTCAAACAGATACAAAAAATGAAAATTATTTTGGAGTTCAAAAATTATATGAAGAACTAAAATCTAAAGAATCGTATAGTTTTATAACAACATTAGATAATAACAATAAAATGTATTATGCAAAACAACAAAATAAAGCATATATAGAAACTATATATGATGGCTCAGAATCTAAATTTATTATAAAAGATGGTAATTCTTATTTAATGATGGACGATTCAAAAACTTATTATACATATAAAAATAATGAAATAGACCTTAATAAAATAGAATCGAGTTTAGAAGAAATAAAAGATACGGAGTATGAAAAGGGAAAAGAAAAAATTGAGAATAAAACATATACATATGAAGAATATAATACAGTAACAAAATTCGTTATGATGGACAATTCAGAAAATGAAGGACAAGAGATAAAAACTAAATTTTATTTTGATGGTAATAAATTAGAATATATAAAAACAATTGTTGGAAATAAACAAGAGTTATTAAAAGTAGATATTTCAGACGATGTAGATAATAATTTGTTTGAAATACCATCTGAATATAAAGAAATGTAAAAAAACGAAGGAGGAAAATAATATGTCAGTAAGGTTTATGTTAAATGAAACATCATATTTTGGAAAGGGTGCAAGAGAAGAACTTGCAGGAGAAATTAATAAGAGAGGATTTAAAAAGGTATTTTTAGTAAGTGATAAATCATTGGTAGATGCTGGAGTAACAGCAAAAATAGAAACAGTTTTAAAAAATGCAAATATAAAATATGATTTATATGATGAGATTAAACCAAATCCAACAATAAAAAATGTAACAGATGGAGTAGAAGCTTGCAAAAAATCAAAAGCAGACGTAATTGTTGCAGTAGGTGGAGGGTCAAGTATGGATACTGCAAAAGGTATTTCTATAGTTATGACAAATCCAGAAAGAAGTGATATAAAATCTTTAAATGGATTATCAAACACTGTAAATAGAGGAATGCCTGTAATAGCACTTCCAACAACAGCAGGTACAGCAGCAGAAGTTACAATTAATTATGTAATAACAGACGAAGAAGCAGAAGTAAAAATGGTTTGTGTAGATCCAAATGACATTCCTATTCTTGCAATTATTGATTCTGAATTAATGGCTTCTATGCCAAAAGGATTAGCAGCAGCAACAGGTATGGATGCCTTAACACATGCTATAGAAGGATATATAACAAAAGCACATAATGATATGTCAGACATGTTTCATATGAAAGCAATTAAAATGATATTTAAATATTTACCAGCAGCAGTTAATGAAAAAAATCCAGAAGCTATTGAAAAAATGGGAATGGCTCAATATATTGCTGGAATGGGATTTAGTAATGTAGGACTTGGAATTGTTCATTCAATGGCTCATCAACTTGGAGCTGTTTATGATACACCACATGGAATAGCTAATGCAATGCTTCTTCCTATAGTTATGAGATTTAATGGTGAAGTTTGTGCAGACAGATTTAGAGAAATTCTAGTTAATATTGGTAGACCAGATGCGGAACATTTAAATGATCAAGATGTAATAAATACATTTGTATGGATGATTTCAGAATTAAGTAAATCAGTAGGAATTACAACTACTATAAAAGATTATGGAGCAAAAGAAGAAGACTTTGAAAT
>JAGOZX010000075.1 GCA_018058425.1 Sebaldella sp. | reverse complement strand
TTTGATCAATTTCATCTTTCTTTTTTTCAATATATTTGTCTTTTCTTAAATTTTCTATTACTACTGTCATGTTTCCACTAGTAGATAATGTTTTTTCAATTATATCATTTATACATAAAGGACCTTTATGGTACAGCACTTCTAATACTCCAAACTGTGGAAGTGTTAATGATTTTTCATTTATAAATCTTGATTGTTTTTTAGTTATACTTTGCATTGTTCTGCTTAAGCCTATTATCAGCTTTAAATTTATTTCTTCCTCTTCGCTATACATATCTTTCTCCTTTAAATAAATATCTTGAGTTATTTTTACTCTAAATATTATATTTTCTTCTTAATATAAATATATCACTAATTAGTAACACCGTCAAGTTTATTATATATAAAAATTTTATATCCTATTTTTTAGAGCTTTTATGAAACTATATTAAATTTCATAAAATTAAAAAAGACTGAATTAACAGTCTTTTATTTATATCTATATTCTTTTTAATGACTTCCTTTTTTATTATGATCTTTCATTTTTTCTTTATGTTTTTTTACTTGTCTCTCTAAAATATCTGTTGCTTTATCAATTGCTGCATATAAGTCTTTATCTTCCATATTAACTTTTATTTTTGTACCATTTCCAAAAAGAAGTACATCTACTTTATGAACATCCCCATCAGTTTTACTATGTTCCACAGATAAAGTGACATCAATTTCTGTAATATTCTCAAAATACTTATTTACTCTTCCGATCTTCTCTTCAGCATATTTTTTCATTGCTTCTGTTACTTCAAGGTGTCTCCCACTGATTATTATTTTCATGTAACCACTTCCTCCCTGTTTTGTACTTATATTATAACTCTATTAATGAAAAAGTCAACTTATAACTTTTCTAAAATCCCTTTTTTTATCTCAAATTTTTCATTAGTAATAGCTGCAAGCTCCAAACTATGCGTAACAATGATAATAGATTGATTTTTTTCTTTATTTATTTTAAAGAACAAATCATGTATTGTTTGGCTTGTATCTATATCTAAATTTCCTGTAGGCTCATCTGCAAGTATAACAGCTGGATCATTAATCATAGCTCTAGCTATAGCTACTCTTTGCTTTTCTCCACCTGATAATTCAGAAGGTTTATGAGTCAGTCTATCTCCTAATTCTACTAAGTTTAGATATTCTTTGGCCTTTGTCATTATTTTATTTTTATCCATTTTTTTATCAATCATAGCTGGAATCATCACATTTTCCAATGCTGTAAACTCTGGAAGTAAGTAATGAAACTGAAAAACAAATCCTATTTTTTTATTTCTTAATTCATTTTTCAAATTTTCTTTTTTAAAATCTACAATTTTATCTCCAAATATTATTTCACCTGTTGTAGGAGAATCTAATAAACCTAATATATTTAAGAGAGTTGTTTTCCCACTTCCCGATTTTCCTTGGATAGAAATAAAGTCACCCTCATCTAAACTTAAATTTACACTTTTAAGTATTTCTAATTTTTCTACTTTTGTTTCATAAACTTTACCAATATTTTTTAACTCTAAAATTTTACTCATGTTTTAGCGCCTCCACAGGATTTAATTTTGAAGCTCTATATGAAGGATATAGAGTAGATAAATACACAATTATTATTGTAACTAAATAAATAAAAAGTATCTCTTTTAAAGAAATTGAAAGAGGCAGCTTATCTAAATAGTATGTATTTCCCACAACTTTATAGAATAACTTATCTAAAATAAAGAGAACTAGTGGTGTTAAAATAAATGTCCCAACTATTCCCAGTACTCCAATTATTAACCCTTCTATTGTAAATATTCTTTTTATCATTTTTCTAGTATAGCCTATTGATCTTAGAATTCCAATATCTCTGATTTTTTCTCTTACTACCATGTTTAATATAACAGAAACTGCAAAACATGCAATTATTACTATCAATAATAATAGAGAAACTAGAACAAATTTCTCAAATCTTACTGCATTTAATAATTGTTGATTTTGTTCTCCCCATGTTTTTACATTATATGAAAGTCCTAATTCTTCTATCTTTTTCTTTACTTCAAAAGCATTATTTGGATTTTTTAGCATTACATCTATTTCAGAAACTACTTCTCCTCTTTCTTGAAGTATTTGCATTGTGTGAAGAGGAATTATTATCAAGTTTCTATCAAATTCATAATACCCAGTTTTAAAAATCCCGCTTACTTTAAATCTTATCTCTTTATTTTCTGTGGTAATGACCTTTACATCATCTCCAACTTTTAGACCTCCAAATTCATTGGCTAATTCTTCTCCAATTATTATAGAGTCCAGTTCACTTAATTCCTTTTTTCCAGAAACCATTTTTAAATCCAGAGTTTTTTTTAGATCTTCATTTTGAACCCCATTTGCTATTACACCTTTGGCATAGTCATCTGTTTTAATAATTGCCTGTCCTGTAAATTTAGGAACAACACCTTTTACTCCATTTATTTTTTCTATTTTCCCTTGAACATCTAAGTAGTCTTCTGAAGTAACACCAAAGCCTTTATTTAATACTATATGAGGATTTAGAGTTAACAATGACTTAAGCATATTCTTTTCAAGACCGTTAGAAACAGTTAATGAAACTAGTAAAACTGTAACAGAAATAGCTACACCTAGTATTGAAAAGATACTTTGAAATTTTCTTTCTTTTATATGTCTAACTGCTATAAATAACTCAACCATTTATTTCTCCTCATCACAAATTTTAAAAATCAACCTTTTATTCATCTCTTTTTCAGCATCTGTAAATAATTTTTCCAAGCTGGAAAAAAACTTATTCTTATTTTTATTGAAATTAACAAAGACTATCTCTACTGGTAAATCAATCTCTTCACTTGTTATAACATCCCATAATGCATCTAAGTTATTACCAAAATATGTCGGTAAGTCAACTTTTTCTGATAACTTATTATAAAAGTCTTTTTTATTCTTTATTTTTTTAAAATCAAAAATTATTTTTTCCATATTTTCACCATTAATTCTATTATTTTTTTAATTCACTTTTTCAAAATTTTTATAATGATCATGTGTTACAAATATTAGTCCGTCACTTGAAAATAATACTCTATCAGCATTTCTACGTCCACAATTATAGTTTAAATCCGCTTCATACCAAACTCTTCCTTTTTTATCAGGCAGACTTTTTTCTCTATTTGTAAAAATATCTCCACCTATTGCCCTATTAGGAAGCACTTCACAAAGATTTCCTTTTTTAGAAATCCATCCTGATTCAGAAGCTCGTTTTTTTGTTATATAATAGTCTGGTAATTCTTTATTTTCTTTAAGATAATCTAATACTATCTTTTCTGATGTTAGCTGATCTATATTTCCAGCCTCTTTTTTATTCTTATTTTTCTTAAAACCTTTTTTCTTTCCTTCACTTTCACTTTTATTTCCATTTATTTTCATATCTTTTTCTACTTTACTATCATCATATCCTCTTTTACTAATACCTTTAGTACTAGTATTATCAGTACTGGTATTAGAAGATGTAAAATAAAAAGTACCCATAATCAACAGCAGTACCACAGAAATAAATAACATTAATTTTTTCATCTTTTCTCCTATTTTATATTTAAAGTATCTAATATTATAATATATTAAAGGGGTTTTGTCCATTTTTTATATTTATATATATTTATTTAGGTCATTGTCTTTTAGTCATCGTCTAAAAACTCTTTTAAAAACATTTCATACAGCCTGTATAATAACTGTAATTTTCTAACTTTTGCCTAGTATCACTAGATAAATGATGCTAACCAAAGAGTCTCTTTATAATTGTTTTTAAAACACTAACTTAAGATATTAAATTTTTTTTTAATTTTATATCAGACAAACTTCTATATACAAAAAAGCTGCGGAGTTTCCCCCACAGCTTTGTTATATCTCTACTATTTTGCTACTGCAACTTTATCAGCTAATTTTTTTCCTACTTTAAACTTAACTACTTTTTTAGCTGCTATTTTAATTTCTTTTCCAGTTTGTGGATTTCTTCCTTTTCTAGCTGCTCTTTTTTGAACACCGAAAGTTCCCCATCCTACGAATTGAACTGGATTCCCTTTAACTAAAGTTTTTTCTACAGTTTCTAAAAATGCATTTACTAACTCTTCTGATCTTTTTTTAGTTTCACCAGTTGTTTTTGCATAAGCTTCAATAAATTCTTTTTTTGACATTTTTTTCCTCCTTATAAACAAATATAATATCACTACTATTTTAGCTATTTTTCGGATTTTGTCAAGCTTTTTTATCATTTTTACTGTTTTAAATTCTATAAAAGTGCAATATTTCAATTTTCTTATTATACCAATCCCTTTGTTTTTAATATTTTTTAAGAATTAGCTGTTTTATAAAAAAAAATAAATTTTTTTCACTTTTTTTTATTTTTTATAAGATTTATTAAAAAAATTTTTCTTTTCAAGTATAAGCATAATCTATATTTTCACTCATCATTAATAAGTAATATTAATTATTGATTCCAAATAAGTCCCGAAAAATACTTGATGAAATTATTTTTTTATTTATAATTTAATATTTAAAAATAAGTTTTATAATTCTAGAAGATTTCAAAAATTAATTTTAAAAATTTTTTTTAATATATAATTTATTTGACTTACCCATATAAATTATATATAATAACTCCAATATACTTACCATATAAGCTAGTAATATGGACTAGCGTTTCTATGACTGACCTAAAATTAGTCGCTATGGGTGAAAGTAAAAGTTATTTTATTATAATTTTTTTTAGCTTACACTCTTATATATACTATCAAGTGTAAGTTTTTTTATATCTAGAAAAAGGAGTTGTCAAATGAAAAAAAAGATACTAATCATTGATTTTGGTTCACAGTACAGTCAGTTAATTGCCAGAAGAATCCGTGAAATGGAAGTTTACTGTGAAATTGTACATTCTTCTCATGTAATGACTGCCATTTCAAAAGAAAAAGAAAATATTTTAGGTGTCATTCTTTCTGGAGGTCCTGAATCAGTTTACGAAGAAAATTCACCAACTGTAGAAAAAGAATTATTTTCATTAAATATTCCTATATTAGGAATATGCTATGGAATGCAGTTAATTGCCCACCTTAATGGAGGAACAGTAGAAAAAGCTGAGTCTAAAGAATTTGGAAAAGCATCTTTAGAAATCCTTGAAATTGAAAATCCATTATTTGAAAATGTTAAGCAACACTCTCAAATTTGGATGAGTCACGGAGACCACATAACAAAATTACCTGATGGTTTTAAAGTCATCGCTCAAACCAACACTTCTATTGCTGCTATTATGAATAACAGCAACATCTACGCTTTGCAATTTCATCCTGAAGTATCTCATTCTATTTTTGGAAAAGAAATTTTAGAAAACTTTATTTTTAAGATTTGTAAATGTGAAAAAAACTGGAAAATAAAAAGCTTTATTGAAGAAGAAACTAAGAAAATAAAAGATACTGTAAAAGATGATAAAGTTATCTTAGGTTTATCAGGAGGAGTAGACTCTTCTGTTGCTGCTGTCCTTATAAATAATGCTATTGGAAAACAGCTTACTTGTATTTTCGTTGATACTGGACTTCTTAGAAAAGATGAAGCTAAAAAAGTATTAGAGTATTATAAAGAGCATTTTTCTTTAGATATTGTATTTATAGATGCTAAAAATAGATTTTTTGATAAACTAAAAGGAATAGATGAACCAGAAGCAAAAAGAAAAATTATTGGACATGAATTCATAGAGATATTTAATGAAGAAACTTATAAATTAAAAGGAGCAAAATTTTTAGCTCAAGGTACTATCTACCCAGATATTATCGAATCACAATCTATAAACGGACCTTCACATACTATAAAATCTCATCATAATGTTGGTGGACTTCCAGAAGATATGTCATTTAAGCTACTAGAACCATTAAAAGAGTTATTTAAAGATGAGGTAAGAAAAGTTGGTGCCACTCTTGGTTTACCTAGCTTTGTAGTAAATAGACATCCATTTCCTGGACCTGGTTTAGGAATTAGAGTTATTGGTGAAGTTTCAGAGGAAAAAGTAAAAATACTACAAGAAGCAGATGATATTTTTATAGAAGAATTAATAAGTAATAATCTTTATGATAAAGTAAGTCAGGCATTTGTCGGTCTTCTTCCTGTAAAATCTGTAGGAGTTATGGGAGACCAAAGAACTTATGAGTATACTGCTGTTATTAGATCTGTAAATACACTAGATTTTATGACTGCTACTTGGTCAAAACTTCCATATGAATTTTTAGAATTAGTATCAAACAAAATAATAAATAAAGTAAATGGTATAAACAGAGTAGTTTACGATATTTCTTCTAAGCCACCTGCAACTATTGAATGGGAATAATATTATTTAAATAATAAAAAATCAGGAGGTATTTCTAAAATGGGTAAAATTATTGGAGAAGGATTAACATTTGATGATGTATTGTTAGTACCACAGGCATCTTCTGTTCTTCCAAGTGAAGTTTCATTAAAGACAAATTTAACAAAAAATATCGAGATCAATGTTCCTATTTTAAGTGCTGCAATGGATACTGTTACAGAGTCTGAACTTGCCATTGCCATTGCACGTGAAGGTGGAATTGGTTTTATACATAAAAACATGACTATTGATAGACAGGCTGAAGAAGTGGAAAAAGTCAAAAGATATGAAAGTGGTATGATTGCTAATCCTATAACATTGACAAAAAACGCTACTTTACAAGATGCTCTTGATCTTATGGGTCATTACAAAATTTCAGGACTTCCTGTAATTGAAAAAGACAATTCATTAATTGGAATTATTACTAATAGGGATTTGAAATATAGAGATGATCTATCAATGAAAGTAAAAGATATTATGACGAAAGAGAATCTTATAACAGCTGCTGTAGGAACTACATTAGAACAGGCAAAACAAATTTTATTAGAAAATAGAATTGAAAAATTGCCAATTGTAAAAAATAATAAACTAAAAGGTCTTATTACTATAAAAGACATTGATAATATAATAAATTATCCTAATGCAACTAAAGATGAACATGGCAGACTTAGAGTAGGTGCTGCTGTGGGTATTGGTAGCGATACTATTGAAAGAATCGATGCTCTGACAAAGGCTGGAGTTGATATTATTACAGTTGATTCTGCGCATGGTCACTCTATAGGGGTTGTTGAGGCTGTAAAGAAAATAAGAAAAAAATTCCCTAAATTAGACCTTATTGGTGGAAATATAGTTACTAAAGAAGCTGCACTAGATCTTATAAAAGCTGGCGTAAATGCTGTCAAAGTTGGTGTTGGTCCAGGTTCCATCTGTACTACTAGAGTTATCTCTGGTGTTGGTGTTCCACAAATAACTGCTATTATGGATGTAGCAGAAGTTTGTAAAAAGAACGATATTTCTGTTATTGCTGATGGTGGAATAAAGCTTTCTGGTGACTTAGTAAAAGCTATTGCTGCTGGAGCAGACTGTGTTATGCTTGGTGGATTACTAGCTGGAACAGAAGAAGCACCTGGTGAAGAAGTGTTATTTAATGGAAGAAAATATAAAACTTATGTGGGAATGGGATCATTAGTTGCCATGAAAAGAGGAAGTAAGGATAGGTATTTCCAACTAGAATCTTCTACTGAAAAATTAGTACCAGAAGGAATTGAATCTATGGTTCCATTTAAGGGAAGACTAAAAGAAACACTTTTCCAATTATGTGGTGGACTGCGTTCTGGAATGGGATATTGTGGAACTCCCACTATAGAAAGCTTGAAAAAAAATGGTCAATTTTTAAAAATTACAAATGCTGGATTAAAAGAAAGTCATCCACATGATGTTATTGTAACAAAAGAAGCTCCAAATTATCAAAATGCAAAATAATTTTTTTACCTTATAAACAAAAAAATATCTCTAGATAAAATAGGGGATATTTTTTTATAAACTTATTCAAAATTTAGGAGGAAACTATGATAAAAGAAACATCAAAGCTAATTAATTCATCACTAGAAAAAACTCTGCCAGACATTGTATTTAAAAATGCAAAGATTATAGATGTTTTTTGTTTAGAGATATTTGAAGGAGATATTGCTGTATCTGGTGATACTATTGTTGGAATTGGAAACTATGAAAAGGGAAAAGAAACAATTGATTTAGAAGGAAAATTCGTTTCTCCTGGTTTAATCGATCCCCATGTTCACATAGAATCCTCTTTAGTCACTCCTAATACATTTTCTTCTATATTATTAGAACATGGAGTTACTACTATCGTAACTGATCCTCATGAAATTGCTAATGTTTTGGGTAAAAAAGGAATTCAATATATGATTGACTCTACTGAAAATACAGAATTGGATATTTTTATGATGCTGCCCTCTTGTGTTCCCTCAACTAAATTTGAAAGTTCTGGAGCTATTTTGGAAGCAGAGGATTTAAAGGAATTTTATTCACATCCTCGAGTTTTAGGCCTAGCTGAAATGATGAATTTTCCGGGTATAATTAATTCTGACGAAAAATTATTACAAAAAATAAATGATGCAAAGAGTTTAAATCTTGTTGTGGATGGTCATGCTCCTGGTGTGAGCCTAAAAGAACTTAATGCATATTTATTAGCTGGAATTTCTACAGATCACGAGTGTGAAACTGCCAATGAAATGAAGATAAGACTTCAAAGAGGAATGCATGTCTTCATCCGTGAAGGAACAGTTGCTAGAAATTTAGAGGCTCTAGTTAATGAGATTAATTATAAAAATAATGACTTAATATGTTTTTGTACGGATGATAAAGATCTTTATGATTTAATACATGAAGGAAGTATTGATTTTTCAATTAGAAAGGCAATAAAACTAGGACTTGATCCTTTACTTGCTATAAAATTAGCAACTATAAATGCTACTAAGGCTCATGGTCTTCATGATAGAGGAGCAATAGCTCCGGGTAAGAAAGCTGACTTAATTATATTAGATGATTTGGAGAACTTTACTATATCAAAGGTTTATAAAAATGGTAAAGTTATTTCTAAAGTTGATAATGCTCCACTTCCAACTTTGGAGAAAAATAAAATATTACTTCCAGAAAATATTAATTGGGATATAAAAATAAAATCTAAAAAAGCAAGAGCTATTGAAATAGTTCCAAATAATCTTTTAACTAATGAGAAAGTATTTGATGTAAAAGTAGATGAAAATGAGAATTTTATTTCTAATAAAGACTTAGATATTATAAAGTTATTTGTTATTGAAAGACATAATTCAGATAATAATAACATTGGGAAAGCACTACTTCATGGGCTTAGAATAAAAAAAGGTGCTATTGCTTCTACAATAGGTCATGATTCACACAATTTATTAATTGCAGGATACAATGATGAAGATTTTAATTTAGCAGTAGAAACAATTAAAAAAATAAATGGAGGACTGGTAGTTGTTTCAGATAATAAAGTTTTAGCTGTTTTGCCACTTGAAATAGCTGGACTTATGACTTCTAGGGATAAAAACATTGTATTAGAGAATATAAAAACATTACATAATGCACTTACTGAAATTGGATATGATGGCGACTTCAATCCATTTCTTGCATTAGCATTTTTATCTCTTCCTGTTATTCCAAAATTAAAATTAACGGATATGGGTTTATTTGATGTTGAGAAATTTGAGTTTGTTAGTATTGAGGCTTAGTTTTCTTTGTTTGTATATAAATTAGGTATAAAATAAAGGAGCTGTTTAAAAATATAGCTCCTTTTTCTTAACTTTGTTAGGTGGTTTAAAAAGTCTAGTAACGTTATAGATCCTCACGTCGCTTCGCTTCTCAGGATGACAAAATGGTGGGCTTTTATTCTTTTATAGAAATTCTGTTAACTATAAATATTTGAATTCATAAACACTTAAAAATAAAGCCCTGCATTCTGTCATTGTGAGGAGTGTAACGACGTGACAATCTATCACGGTAACAGCTTTAAGAAGAACAAAACTAATAATCTTCTTAATGTAATTATACTCAAAAAACTTAGCAACATTATAGATCCTCACGTCGCTTCGCTTCTCAGGATGACAAATTGATGGGCTTTTCTTATACAATAAAGAAACAATAAAATAAGAAATTATTTATTTTATTCTCCCAAGATAACAATCCTAATTCCCATTATTTATTTTATCTTATACTCTGTTTCTACTTTTACTATATGAATTAATGGACGCCCTAAAGCAGTCATAACAATTAGTACACTCAATATAATAGCCGAAATAATTAGCTTAATAAATAAACTTTTCTTTATAACTTTTAAGTTTTTATTCTTAAAAATTCCAATGATATTAAAAACTAAATACCCACCACATAAGAATATAAAAATATAGTTCAAAAACATAAGTTCTTTCAACTTGACTCACCTACTTAAAATATATTTATGATTTTCATATTTATAATTAAATCATATACATTTTATTAAGTCAATTCATTGATATTTATAATTGACATTCATACCACTAAATTATACAATTATAAATATTAAATTTCTGAAAGGATTCTATATTATGTTTTATGGCCCTGATAAAAATAAACTTTATCCTAATGAAAATATAAAAACTATCTGCTATATTAGCAACCTTCCCAAACAAAAAAATGTAGAAATTGGAGAATATACTTATTATAGCGACAATCATAACCCTGAGGCATTTTATGAAAGTATTGAACATCATTATGACTTTATTGGAGATAAGCTCATCATTGGTCGGTTTTGTGCCATAGCGCAGGGAATTAAATTCATTATGAATGGTGCAAACCATAAAATGAAAAGTTTTACCACATATCCATTTAATATCTTTAGTAATGGATGGGGAAAATCTGCTCCAACTCCAGAAGAATTACCATTCAAAGGTGATACAATAATAGCAAATGATGTTTGGATCGGGGAAAACGTTACTATTTTACCTGGTATTCATATTGGAGATGGCGCTATTATTGGTGCAAATTCCACAGTAAGTAAAAATGTAGAGCCTTACTCTATTGTTGCAGGAAATCCTGCTGTTTTTATACGTAAAAGATTTGAAAATGAAGTTATTGAGTTATTACTTGAACTAAAATGGTGGAATTGGACTGAAGAAATGATCTTTAAAAACCTTGAAATTCTAACAAGTCTTGATGTAGACAGACTAAAAGAATTAAATTTTCTCAATAAATAATTATACTAAAATATTTATTGACATTACTAAGCTTTAGAGATAACATAACTTGTACACATAATAGAATAAATTTAAAATATTTAGGAGGAATTGCCATGAAAAAAATGATTAGAATCCTTGTAGTTTTATCAGCAATGTTATTTATAATATCATGTAGCAGCACTGGAGTAACTTATGATAATCCTCAAGATATTATAAAAGATGACCAAGCTACACTTCATGATAAAGATCATGATTTTTAGGTTATCTCATAATAAAGAATAAAAGGGACAAATTGGAAATATTTATTAATCTCCATTAAGTCCCTATTTTTTTGATGTTGAAGTTCTCATCTTTATTTTTCTCTAAATTATTACTACTCTATTTTAATTTCAGGATAGTCACTAAAGTATCCATCTATTTTTAAAGTATCTCTAAAGTATTTTACTTCATCTTTATAACTTTTAAATCCTTTCGTTACTCTTTCTAAATTAAATGTGTAGGCATGAACTTCTAGTCCAATTTCTTTAGCATATTCATAGTATTCTTTTTTTTCATTTGTTCCATATATCAGACTTTTATCCACTCCTACTGCATAAGCATACTCTTTTATTTTTTTCAGTCCATTTTTTGAATAAAAATATTTATAGTCATAATTTTCTACCTTACCATCTTTAAATATTTTAATATCTCCAGATTTTCTCTTTGGAATTAATTGTACTAATTTATAATCTACATCATATTTAGGAAGAAATTCTTTCTTTACTCTAATTAGTTCTGTACTGTCGTAAGACTGGATAAATATCTCACTTTGCTTATTTTGATAATTATATTTTTCTAAAATTTTAAATAATTCTTTAGTTATATCTTTTCCCTCTTTTTTATAAAACCATACATCTTTTAATTCTGGATAAATTCCAATTTTTTTATTATTTTCCTGATTATATTCTTTTACTAAATCCAGAACTTCTTCAAATGAAGTAATTCTATTTTCCTGTTCTATATCATACTTTCTATTTTTAAATTCTTCTATTTTTATCATTGATACAATAAAGTATCTATTTGTAACTTTTAATTTTTTTAATTCATCTAGATTAAAGTCTATAACGTAATATTTCCCATCTTTTCTAGCTCTACTTTTAGAAAAAACCTTTTTTACATCAGTTACATTATCTAAGACCCTATCATGAAATACAATTAATTTATTATCTTTCGTTAATTGCAAATCTTGTTCTAAGTAATCAGCATAATTTTTAGCATAATTAAATGCTTCCATTGTATTTTCTGGATATTTTCCACTAGACCCTCTATGAGCAATAACAGTGGAACTACCAAAACTTATTATTGTAAATATAAAAAATATAATTATCTTCATAAACACCCCTTTTATAAATATATTGCTTTTTTCACTGTTTTATTCTACAATTTATTATATCACATTATATCGTATTTATTTTATACACAAATACACAAAAGGAGTCAACATGAAAATAATAAACAAATTTCCATTTGGTGAAGAGTTAGCCAATTTTATAAGTCATGCAGCTGGAGGTGTTTTAGCCCTTGCAGCCATGATAATACTAATTGTTCGTGCTGTACATCTTGGTTCATTAATTCATATAATTTCATTTACAATTTTTGGAGTCTCTTTAGTTCTTATGTATACTACTTCTAGCATTTTCCATGGTTTAAGATGGAATAAAGCTAAAGAAGTATTTGAGGTACTAGATCATTCTGTAATTTATATATTAATTGCCGGAACATATACTCCATTTCTTTTAACTGTTGTAGGAGGCAGGGTAGGAGTTACACTTTTAATTATTGAGTGGTGTATTTGTATATTTGGAATAATATTCAAATCATTTTTTGTCCAAAGATTTGTGCTTTTTTCCACTAGTTTATATATTCTTATGGGATGGCTTGGAATTTTTGTATGGAACTCTCTTATAATGAATATAAGCGACTATTCTTTATTCTTTATGATTTCAGGAGGACTTTTTTATACAATTGGAACAGTTTTCTATATGTGGAGATTATTTAGATACCATCACTTGGTATGGCACATTTTTGTTATTTTTGGAAGTATTTCACACTTTTTTGCTGTTTATTTTATATTATAATTTATTATAACATAGTAGAAGATTTTTATATTTTCTTAAATGCTAAAAAAGAAGTTTTTACTTCTTTTTTTTATGTATTTTTTTATTCTAAACTTACAAATTCTTTTCACTCTTTCTACCTCTTAAAATTGCTCTTCTCCACCACTTTCTTGTACTAATACTAAAAAAAACATTTGACTTGGAGTCAGCTCAAAATGTTATAATATAAAATATACAGGAGGTAGGTTTATGAAAATTTCAGAAGTAAGTGAAAAATTTGCTCTTTCTCAAGACACACTTCGTTATTATGAGCGTATAGGATTAATTTCTAAAATTGCTCGAGATAAAAGTGGAATTAGAAACTATACTGATAAAGATTGTAAATGGATAGAATTTGTTAAATGTATGAGAAATGCTGGTCTTTCAATTGAAGTACTAATTGAGTATCTTGAACTGCTCCAACAGGGAGATTTGACTATTAATTCCAGAAAAGAACTCTTAGCCAAGCAACGTGAACAATTAGTTGAAAGAATGAAGGATATGCAAAGTACATTAGATCGTTTGGATTATAAAATTGGGATATTTGAGGGTAAAAAATTATTATAGGTTAAAATCAAACTTCTTTTAGAATAAAAATAATATAAAATAAAAAGGACTGAGTTCTGTACATTGCAGAATTCAGTTCTTTTTTCATTCTTAAATAAAATTTATTACAAGTTGTTTTTTATATTACGATATTTTTGGCAATTTTGTTTATACTTACTGTACTTCATACAGTTTTGATATTTTCTCTCTAAAGCTGCCTTTTTTTGTTTTAGCTCTTGACTACTCATTTTAGAGCTATAACCTAATAATGATAGACTCACTACCATAACTAAGATTATTCTTTTTTTCATTCCTATCACCTCTTAAGTATTATATTATCATTCATATATGAACTCTATGTGAAGTTTTTTTCTAGAATTTTCTTTAAGTTTAGTTATTTTTTATATGGTTTTCAACTCCATTTGTTTATATTTTTATGGGAAAATTTCTCATTAAATTCTTATCTAGTATAGTTATATTAAAGTAACGATTAGTCAAATAATATAGATAATTAAATTTTTTTTCTTTATAAGATAGTTATATTAGAGTTGTAGACCCTAACGCTGAATGGATAACGCTATACAAATTTACATTCTAAGATAGTTATATTAAAGTCTATTTCTGTGCTGCTTAAAGCTTGTTCTTCTGTGATATTTACATTCTAAGATAGTTATATTAAAGTAGCTTGCATAGATGAAGCTATTGCAGCACTATGTGAATTTACATTCTAAGATAGTTATATTAAAGTCAATTCCATTATTCGCTATACTGTTCACCATGTCTTATTTACATTCTAAGATAGTTATATTAAAGTAATATTTAATTCTTCATACAGTTATGGCAGATTTGCATTTACATTCTAAGATAGTTATATTAAAGTCTTTTATATTTTGTAGCCAGCTTTCATCTTTGGGTAGATTTACATTCTAAGATAGTTATATTAAAGTGTTCTGCTAAATTTCTATAAAGCAAAACGAATAAAGTATTTACATTCTAAGATAGTTATATTAAAGTATTCATTCCATAAACTGCAAGTAGAGGAAGTAATGCATTTACATTCTAAGATAGTTATATTAAAGTCAAAAAGAAGATAGAGGATCAAGTATGGTATTTATTATTTACATTCTAAGATAGTTATATTAAAGTTTTCTTTTCCTTCATTAAATACACCATTGTATACATCATTTACATTCTAAGATAGTTATATTAAAGTACCATATCAGCAGGAACTTGTGCAGAAGTATGAAGAATTTACATTCTAAGATAGTTATATTAAAGTCTTATATAATAGTTTGTTACATTGTTACATTATTAAATTTACATTCTAAGATAGTTATATTAAAGTCCACTTTAGAATTTGAAATAAGTGCACCTCAGCCAGATTTACATTCTAAGATAGTTATATTAAAGTAACCAGCAGGGTAACCTACATACATTCCTTGAATCAATTTACATTCTAAGATAGTTATATTAAAGTACAGGACGCGATCGAGTATATAACGACTAGAGAAGAATTTACATTCTAAGATAGTTATATTAAAGTTATTATGTGATCTACCTATAAGGTTTGATACATATAAATTTACATTCTAAGATAGTTATATTAAAGTATTTCTGTACTGTTTTAAAGCCAGAAACTATTGAGTATTTACATTCTAAGATAGTTATATTAAAGTATCTTTTTCTTTATAAGCCATAGTAATCCTCCTAAGTATTTACATTCTAAGATAGTTATATTAAAGCAGCAGCTTTAACAAATAAATTATTACAATTATCAAAATTTACATTCTAAGATAGTTATATTAAAGCTCTCGTTAATTCCCTTGATCCCATTTTATAACTTATTTACATTCTAAGATAGTTATATTAAAGATGGAACTGGAAAGACGTATTATTCTAATTGTATTATTTACATTCTAAGATAGTTATATTAAAGTATCTCATTCCTTCACCTCCTTATATCATTGAATAATTTACATTCTAAGATAGTTATATTAAAGCATAAATCTTTTGCTCTGCAGTTTCAATTATATAGTATTTACATTCTAAGATAGTTATATTAAAGTTTTCCTGATGATTGGACAAAGTATAAACTTCAAAAATTTACATTCTAAGATAGTTATATTAAAGTGAATATGTGCCATCTACATTCTTTATCCAGAAATGATTTACATTCTAAGATAGTTATATTAAAGGAGATAAAGGGCTTATAAATAATATAGTGCTTAAGCCATTTACATTCTAAGATAGTTATATTAAAGCA
>JAGOZX010000135.1 GCA_018058425.1 Sebaldella sp. | reverse complement strand
TTATTAAAGAAGTTATGTCTTATTCTAAAGCAAAAGATATATTACTACCAAAGGATAAAATATTAGAGTTTAATGGAAAAAAAATGATTAATTGGAACGATTTTGTAGAAGAAATATCTTTAGTAAATAGAACCAAAGTGGAAAACAATTTTATAGAAAAAAATAAATTTCCAATAAAAATTTTAAGAAATGAAAAAATAATAGAAGAAAGCGTTATTTTAACTCATAGCTCAGAAACGAATACGTATGTATTAGGAGTACAATTAGAGCAACAAAAAATGAATTTTTTAGAAAAAGTTGATATTTCAATTAGAATATTTGTAAGCTATTTTAAAATGACATTTGATGGGTTGAAAATGATGATTACTGGAAAAGTATCAGCAAATGATATTACAGGCCCTGTAGGATTACCAAAATTGGTAGGACAAGCTTATGAAGCATCTGGGTATATAGCATTACTAAATATATTTATACTGCTTTCAATAAATATAGGTCTTATGAATCTATTACCAATACCAGCCCTAGATGGGGGAAGACTTTTGTTTGTGATACCAGAATTTTTCGGAATAAAGATAAATAAAAAAATAGAAGAAAAACTACATTTAGTAGGAATGATTGTATTGTTTACTCTAATGATATTCATAGTTTTTAATGATATGACGAAATATTTTAAATAAATACATATAAAAAAGATACTATAATAATTAATAGCATCTTTTTTTAATTTATTAAAATAAAATAATAATAATAATAATTAATTTTTATTTAAAAAAATGGTTGACAAAATTTGAAAAAGATATTATTATATTTGGATGACTGAATAGTCAATTTTAAAATAGGAGTGGATAAAATGCCTTTAAAGGAAGAAAAAAAGAAAAATATAATAGAACAAAGTAGAGAATTATTTAAAGAAAAAGGCTATAATGAAACTAAAGTTGAAGATATTACAAAAGCTTTAGGAATTTCTAAAGGAAGTTTTTATACTTATTTTAAATCTAAAGAGGAAGTTTTGATTGAAATATTAAAAAAATTATGTGCTGAGTATATAGATGCATTAAATAAGATCTATATTTCCAAAAGTCCAAAAGAAATATTAGAAGACTATATTTTTTGTAAAGTAAATTTATTTGTAAAAAATTTCTATAAATTAAATTTGCAAGATATGGTTAATTTATTGGAAAATAATCATATAAGAGAAGGAAAAGAAAGAATAGAAATTATATGTAGAGATTTTTTAATGAAAAATGTAATAATGAAATATGAAAATTCAGATTTTAATTCAGAGTTTATAGCTAAATTTATAGAAGAATCAATTGACGAACATTTTTGTGTAGAAATAATAGAAGAAAAAATAGGAAATAAAGATACCTATTTAGAAAGAAAAAAAGAAGATATAGACCAAATAGTAAATTTTATACATAATGGATTATTAAAAAAATAGGAGGAAAAATGAAAAATAGAAATTTTGGAATAGCAATTTTAGCATTCCTATTTTCAATACTATCATCGTTTGCACAAAAAGTTACAATACAAGAGTCAACAGAAATGGCTTTTAAAAATAATAAAAGTATAAAAGTTCAAATGATAGAAGTAGAGAGAAGTAAAATAAAAGTGGATAAAGCATGGAAAAATGCCTTTTTTAATGTATCTTATAGTGCTTCAGCAAATAGATATTTTAAAGAAATAGCTTCAACAAATCAATCTTATTCTCATAGTGTGACACTAGCTCAACCACTATATACTGGAGGAAGTATACAATCTGGAATAAAAATAGGAAAAAGTAGTCTTGATTTAGCTGAATTAAATTTAGAAAAAACAAAAAAAGATATTATTTTAAGTACAGTTCAAGCATATATTAATGTATATGATGCACAAAATACCCTTGATGTATATAATGTTTCAAAAAAAGCTCTTGATAAGAATTATGAAATTCAAAAAGAAAAATATAAATTAAGACTTGTAACAAGACCTGAATTGCTAGAATCTGAGAGAAGTGTTAAAGATATGGAGGCAAATATAATTTTACAAAAAGCAACTGTAGAGATAAATAAAGAAACATTAGGGAATTTAATGGGAATGAATGGTTCAGATATAGAAATAGTACCATTTGGAGTAAATGAAAAATTTACTAATTTAGTAAATTTTAAAGAAGATTTAGAAAAATTGAAAGTATCAAATACTGAGTATCAAATAACACTAAAAAGTAAAGAAATAGCAAAAGAAAATATTAATATAGAAAAAGCAGATTTAAAACCTGTTATAACAGGAATTGTAAATTACGGAACTTTATCAAATCAAAGTAAATTATCAGAATTAGCAAAATCTGAAAATTATAATGGGTCTATAGGAGTTAATTTTTCATGGAATTTATTTGACTGGGGTGCAAGAAAACTTGATGTAAAAGATGCTGAAAAAAATTACGAATCTGTAGGAATACAAGCAGAGCAAGTATTAGATAATTTAAAAGTAAATTTAAAAAATATTTATTATAAAATACAGTCTCTTGAAAAAAGTTTAGAAGCTTTAAAGACAGCTGTAGAAGTATCAGAAGAAACTTATGAACTTGAGACAGAAAGATACAATAATAGACTCATAACACTAAATGATCTGCTGGCATCAGAGAGTAATTTAAGACAAGCTAGAACAAATTATTTAAGTTCAAGATTAAATTATTATTATTTAGTATCACAATATGGATCATTATTAGATTAATCAATATAAAAACAAAAAATGGAGGAAAATAATGAAATTAAGTAAAAAGTATATAGCTATCATGATTACATTATTGGTATTTTTAATATCATGTGGAAATAAAAAGGTTGTTGAAGATAATTCGAGAGCAGTAAAGGTGCAAGTTTTAGAAAATAATACAATGTCTTTAGGATATACAGCAAGTGGAACAGTAAAGGGAATAGAAGAGGTACCTTATGTAGCGACAGCAAGTGGAGAAGTAGTTGTAGTAAATGCTAAAAATGGTGATTTTGTAAATACTGGAAAAGTTATAATATCTATAGACAACCAATCAGCTAGATCAAATGTTTTATCAGCTTCGTCAAGTTATAACGAAGCAAGAATAAATTTTGAAAAATATAGTCAATTATATTCAAAAAGGCTTGTTACTGAAACAGAATACTTAAGTGCCAAAACAGCAATGGATTCTGCAAGAGCAAATTTATATTTAGCAAATGATAATAACAGTAAGTCTGTGGTAAAAACAAATATTAATGGAACAATAGCCAATCTAAACTTAGAAAAACATCAACATGTTTCTATAGAAGACGCTTTATTTACAGTAGTAAATGAAAGTGAAATGAAACTAGAGGTAGGGGTTTCTCCTAAAGTTATTGAAAAGATAAAAGTAGGAACAGAAGCTAAAGTTAAAATAGATGAGTTAAATGGAGAAGAAATTACTGGGACGGTTTATGAAGTTGCTTCAACTGCAAGCTCTTCTACGAGACAATTTATAGTCAAAATAAAAATACCTAATCCTGATAAAAAATTAAAAAGTGGAATGTACGGAACAGTAAGTATAAATACAGGACAGGAAGAAGGGATAATAATACCTAAAAATGCCATAGTAATAAGAGGAGTTCAACAAATAGTATATATAGTAAGAGAAGGAAAAGCAGTTGCGATACCTATAAAGATAACAAATCAAAATGATACTTATGCGGCAGTAATTGGAGAAGGATTAAATATAGGTTCTGAACTTGTAATAGATGGTCAAAATGTATTACAAGCAGATGAAAAAGTAAGAAAAGTTCAATAATTAATGTAAAATTAACAAAAAAAATCTGTAATATAAATATATAAAAATAAGGAGAATAAAATGACAGTAGCAGAATTTGCAACTAAAAGGGTCGTTTCAACGACAATGATTTTAGTATTCATGGTTTTTGCAGGTTATATGGCAATAAGAGGTATGAAGCAGGAATTAATCCCTGATTTTGAAACTCCTATAGTAGTTGTAAATACCAAATGGACAGGGGCTTCTTCTGGGGATATGAAAACTCAAATATCTGATAAAATAGAAGAAGCAGCATTAAATGTTGATGGTATAAAAAATATATCAACTACGTCAACATTTGGAACATCAGTGGTTGTTATGGAATTTAACTATGGAGTAGATACAGATATTAAACAAGTACAAGTACAAACAGAGATTGATAAAATAAGAGATGATTTGCCTTCAGATGATAATTTCAGTGTTCCTGTAGTGTCAAAAATAGACACAGGAGGCGGGAACTCAGATATGGCTTTAATGATAGGTGTAAAAGGTGCAGATGAATCATTAATCACTTCTTTTATCAATGAAACTATGGAGCCTAGACTTAAAAGAAATAGAGGTATAGGAAATATTTCGGTATTAGGTAGTACAAAAAGAGAAATAAAGGTGGAATTAGATCCTTATAAATTACAAGCATATAATTTATCTCCTCCAGAAATATACTCTAAAATTAAAGATGCACATACAGTATCTCCAGCAGGAACAGTAACAGATGGAACAAAAGAATTTATTTTAAGGGTAAATGGAGAAATAAAAGAATTGGAACAAATACAAAATATAATAATCTCTAATAATAATAATCAACTTGTAAAGTTATCTGATATAGCAAATGTACATTATGGAACTAAAAATAGAGAAAGTTATCTTAAATATAATGGCGAGGAAATGGTTGGTGTTATTATACAAAAAAGTAAAGATGGAAATTTAGTAGAAATAGCTAATATATCAAAAAAGTCATTAGAAGAGTTGAAACCTTTACTACCAACAGGAGCTAATTATGAAATATTAGTTGATAATAGCTTAGATGTTAAATCTGCCATTTCTAATGTAACAAGTACAGGGTTACAAGCATTAGTAATAGCTGTTATAGTGTTGTTCTTATTTCTGAAAGATATAAGAGCATCAATAGTTGTAGGGCTTTCAATACCTATATCTGCAATGTTTACATTTTTTTTACTTACAACACAAGGGATATCTCTGAATTTAATTTCATTAATGGGATTAGCACTTGCAATAGGTTCACTAGTAGATAACGCGGTAGTTACATTAGATAATATATTTGAACATATTCAGGTAAACAAAGAGCCACCGCTTATAGCAGCAGTAAGAGGGACAAATGAGGTAATACTACCTATGATTGCATCAACTGCA
>JAGOZX010000021.1 GCA_018058425.1 Sebaldella sp. | reverse complement strand
GAAGTCATTCTCTCATTTTTTAGTATTTATTTTTCAAATAAAAATATTTAGTTTAAGAAATATTATTTGATTTTTCCATATAATTAAGAAAAGCTGACTCAAAAATACTTTTGAGACAGCCCCTTTTAACTTATATAAATTATATAAAAATGTTATTTTTTTATAATTTCAAATGGAATATACATATTTGGATATTCACCTTTATTTGCAGCTACTGCAGCAAGAATGTTTATAATGATATGTGCTAACACTACAAGCATTGCTACGAAGAATACAACTGGAACCATACTAACTATTACTAATATTACTGCATAAATAACAGCCATTGCTATTTCAAAGTTTAAACTTATTCTAGCATTTTCTCTTTCAAATTCTGTACCATCTTTTTTAGCGAAATAGAAAATTATTGGTGAAATTACCCAGATGAATATTGCTAAAACGTAAATTATCATTGCGTTCCCTTTATTGTTTTCCATAAAATCCTCCTAATATTTTTTTTATTTGATTCTTCAACATGATACTATATTTTCCACACCTTTGTCAATTAAAATTTTCCTATAAAATTTTTATAAAAAAATTAACAAATGTACTTAAACAATTAATTTTAAATACTTATCTTATAAATTTCCCTAGCATTTTTAGTCGTTATTTTTATTACCTCTTCCAAAGATATTCCTTTTATCTTCGCTATTTCTTCTGCTATATATTTTACATAAATAGGTTCATTTCTTTTTCCTCTAAAAGGTACTGGAGTGAGATAAGGACAATCTGTTTCGATAACAATTCTCTCTATTGGTAATTTCTCCACTGTTTCTTTTGTTACTTTATTATTCTTGAAAGTTACAACTCCTCCAATGCCAAAATAATACCTGTCTATAAGTTTTTTCGCAGTTTCATATGATCCAGGATAACAATGCATTATACCGCCTATTTCCTTATAGTCTTCAAGTATTTTCACTGTATCTTCCATTGCCTCTCTAGTATGAATTACTACTGGCAGCTTAAC
This sequence comes from Sebaldella sp., assembly GCA_018058425.1. Taxonomy (GTDB): domain Bacteria; phylum Fusobacteriota; class Fusobacteriia; order Fusobacteriales; family Leptotrichiaceae; genus Sebaldella. Next base: position 41,427 of record JAGOZX010000021.1, on the reverse strand, counting down.
TCTTTTTGCAAGTTCCAGCTGCTTTCTAAAAATTTCTTCCTGTTTTTCTTTTGGATCTTCCATCCAATGGTAGTCAAGACCAATCTCACCTATTGCTCTTACTTTTAAGTTTTTAGCTAATTCTTCTAGTTTTTTCTCTACAATATCATTATACTTTTTTATTTCAGTGGGATGAACCCCCACTACTCCATAAATAAATGGATATTTTTCTGCCAACTCTACACTTTTTTCCGATGTTTCTAAATCATATCCTATACTTACTATAAACTCTAATTCTTTTGAAATTCTATCTATAACTTCCTCAAAATCAGGTTTAAATTGTTTATCATAAATGTGTGCATGTGTATCCACTAACTTCATTTCATCCTCCTCTATCTAGGATAAACTAAATTATTCTCTGTAAACTTATCCAATTTTTCTAAATATTTTTTTGATTCATATCTTGCCATAGGTAAATTTTGATCCAAGAAATTTCCACAATCTTTTGCTGTAGCACCAGGAATTTCATCTTCAAATTCACTCATAAAAATATACAGTCTCTTTATAAGATCTAAAATTTCTTTTGATTCTAATTTACCTTTTAGAAGTAAATATAATCCTGTTCTACATCCCATAGGTCCAAAATAAACCACTCTATCTTTCCATTCACTATCATTTCTTAAAAAGGTTGCTCCTAAATGCTCTATTGTATGTAACTCTGCTATATTTATAACAGGTTCTGAATTAGGTTTTTTCATTCTAATATCAAAAGTGGTAACAAAATCTCCACCTACTTCATCAATTCTAGATACATAAATCCCTGGTTCTAATTTTATATGATCTATTGTAAAACTTGGTATTTTTTTCAAATCCATAATTTTCCTCCTATACTCTGCTTTTATTTATAATTTTTTAAAATTATCTTTTTATTTTAAGTGAAACTTCTATTAATTTATCTAAAAGTTCAGAATAACTAACTCCTAAATGTTTTAAACTTTTAGGAACTAAGCTTGTTGCAGTCATTCCGGGAAGCGTATTAATCTCCATTAAATATGCCTTATTATCTTTCAGCATAAAATCTATTCTTGCATAACCTTCACACTTTACAGCGTAAAATGCTTTTTTTGTAAATTCATTTATTTCATTTTGCAGATTTTCTTCAAATTCTATAACATATTCATCTGCTCCACCTAGCTCATACTTTGAGGCATAATCAAAATATGTCCCTGCTTTTGGTTCTATACAAAGTGTTGGATAAACCAAACCATCTATTATTGGTACTGATATCTCCACTCCCTCTATAACTTCTTCTATTATTGCTTCATTATCTATTTTAAATATATCCTCTAATGCTTCATCTAGTTCATTTTTATTATTTACAAAGTGTACTCCTACACTTGATCCCCCAGAATTTGGTTTAGCTATTATTTTTTCTCCTAATTTCTCAATTATCTCTTCATAGCTATAATCTTCACCTGTTCTCACTGTGAACCATTTCGCTGTTCTTATGTCGTAATTTTTTATAATATGCTTTGTTATATCTTTATCCATGCATAAAGCACTTGATAGCATACCGCATCCAGTATAAGGAATATCCATAGTTTCTAAGATTGCCTGTACTTTCCCATCTTCTCCAAATTTTCCATGTAACCCTAAAAATACAAACTCCAAACCTTCCAAAACTGTAAATATATCTTTCTTGTCATTTAAAATAATGTCTTTTACATCATATTTCTCTTTGTTTAGCTCTTTTATTATCTCCTCTCCAGATTTCAAAGAAACCTCTCTTTCAGAAGAAATTCCTCCTCTTATTACACCTACTTTAAGCTTTTTCATGTTTTTATTATCTCCTTCACCATTTGTAATATAGATTGCTTTATTTATCCAAATCTTTTTCTATCATTTCCACTACATTTTTAAAAGTTTCTTTATTCTTTTCATTTAAGTCTGATAATGTTTTATGCATTTCTAAAATATGAAGAGTTTTATCTTTCTTATCAGAAAAATCACTTTTTCTAACTTCTGTTGTTTCTAATTCAAAATTTTCGTCTTCTAACTTTTCTATAAATTTATCTATTCCTGTTTGTTTTAAACCGCTCATAACCATATTTGATGCATTCATAATATAAAGTGTTGAATTCCATTTTTTCTTTATTTCTAAAGCACATTTAGCTATTAATCCTAAAAAAGTACTATCTAAATAATTACAATTTGACATTTCAAAAACTAAATTCTTTTTATCTCCGCTAAATATTTTTTCTAAGAGATCAGATAAAGTCTTACTATTTTTCATAGTAGCATTTCCTTCTATCTTTATAAAAATAACATCTTCTAATTCACTATATAAAAATCTATCTTCCATTTTTTCCTCCCATTTTTTAAAATTCTAAATTTTCAAAATCTTCTTCTTTAAATATATATTTTTTCCCACAAAAATGGCACTCTACTTCTATCTGACCATTATCTTCTTCTAATATATTTAAAATCTCTTCTTTACCTAATGTAATTAGACCTTTTAAATATTTCTCACTAGAACAGTTACACTTATATGAAAGTTCAGACTCTTCTAATATTTCATACTCTTCTACTAATTCTCCAGGAGTATCGCTTTCCATATCCTCATATAATAGTTTTGCTATTCTATATACATCAAAACCACCTTCAAATAATTCTGTTATTGGGCGAATTGATTTGATTTTTTCTTCTAGTTTATCTATAAAATTATTATCAGCTCCTGGTAGTAATTGTAAAATAAACCCTCCAGCACATTCTATTTTATAATCCGGACCTACTTTTACTCCTAAAGCGACTACAGAAGGTATTTGCTCAGATGTGAAAAAATAATAAGCTAAATCCTCAGCTATTTCTCCAGTTTGTATTTGAACAAGTCCCGAAAATGGCTCTTTTAGTCCCATATCTTTTATTACATACAAAGTTCCGTTTCCTATAGCCTCTCCTATTAAAAGCTTATTTATGTGATTTTCACCTAAGTCTACCTGTGGATTTCCCATATACCCTTTTACTTCGCCATTCTTATTAGCTGTTGTTATAATAACTCCTGCTGGACCGTCTCCATTAACTCTAATTGTTAAAGAGTCATCTTCACTTTTTAAGTCTTTCCCCATCATTCCTGCTGCAGTTAGTACTCTCCCTAAAGCAGATATTCCTGTAGCACTGCAAGAATGTATATCCATAGCTTCTTGAACTAAATCCTTTGTATCACATATAAAAAATCTTGCATTTTTACTTATACCTCTTATCATTTTTCCCATTAAGATTCATCCTTCCAATGTGTATTTTCTAATTAAATTCTTCCTTTAAGTATTCATCCATTTTTTCTGCTATTATTTTTGACATTTTCACAGCTTCAACTACTGTTTTGGCACCTGTTACTACATCTCCACCTGAAAAAACACCTTTTTTAGTTGTACTTCCATCAACATTTGTTATAATAAGGCCTTTTTCATTTATTTCTAGATCCTTATTCGCTGAAACAATATTAGATCTTGGCCCTTGGCTTATAGCCACTACCACAGAGTCACATTTATAAAATTGTTCTGTACTATAATCTATATCATAATCTATATTTCCATCTTTTTCAACCATTTCTGTATTTGCCAAAATAATTCCATCATCTTTTATTTCTAATACTGATTTAAAATTCAATACTTGAAGTCCTTCAGCCACAGCATCGTTAAACTCTCTTTTATTCGCTGTTATACCAGTTTCACCTTCTCTATTTAAAATAATTACTTCTTTTGCCCCATTTCTAATCATAGTTCTTGCAGCATCCACAGCTACATTTCCAGCACCAATAATTATTATCTTACTTCCTAGTTTATAATATTCTGGAGATTTTAAATAATCTATTGCATAATGGACATTTCCTAATGCCTCTCCTTTTATCTTTAGTTTTCTGGGATTCCATGTTCCAGTCCCTATAAAGATGGCACCATATCCATCATTAAAAATATCATCTAAAGTCAAAGTTGGTCCTATTAATATATTTGGTCTTATCTTTACACCCATTTCAATCAGTTTTGTTTCCAATTTATCAATTGTAATTTTAGGAAGTCTAAATTCTGGAATTCCATATCTTAAAACTCCGCCAATTTGAGAGTGCGATTCATATATTGTAACATTATAACCTTTAAACGCTAAAATAAAAGCAATAGTAATTCCAGCTGGTCCTCCACCTATTATTGCAACTTTAGCTCCTTTTCCATCAAGTCTATGTATTGCAAAATCAACGTTATCTATATAGCTAGTAGATATATCATTTTCTATTTCTCCAAATTTTACTCCGTATGATTTTCTACTTAAAATACAGTTTCCTTCACATTGTTTTTCATGTGGACAAACAATAGAACAAACTATTGATAAAGGATTATTTTTAAATAAAATATCCCCTGCTTCCAATATCTTATTATCTAAATACATCTCTATTACATCTTTTATTGGAGTACTTACAGGACACCCCTTTTCACAAAATGGTATTTTACAAGCTATACATCTTTTAGCCTCTACTTTACTGTTATACATTGTCTCTCCTTTATATTTTAAAACACCTATATAGTTTTTATTTTTTTAACTATAGAAATTTTCAAATTTTTATGTAACTAAAAAAGCATTTAAATATAATTTTATTTCAAAAATATTTTTAAAATCCAATCTCATCACGAAAGTTATTAATTTAACATAATTTTTTGTAGTAAAAAAGGCACTTCTGTGCCTTATTTTTTTTGCATTGGTTGAGGTGTTGGCTGAACATTTTCTGTTTCAACTTTTTTCTCTTCATCATTTGAATTTTTTGTTTTCCCAAAATCCTCAATTGATGTATAAATTTTTCCAAACATAACATTTATATTATCAGAAGATAAATCTATTTTACTACCATCTTTTGTTTTATACACTTTAAACTCTGTTGTTGCTTTCAATTTAGGAAGATCGTTACTCTGTAATATTTCTGAAAGCTTCTTTTCCAAATATTCATGACTAACAGAACTACCTCCATCTTTTACATCCTTTACATCTTTTACTGTTTCTACCATTAATTTAGTAAAAACTTCTCCTAAATCAATATTTTCTATTTCTACTTTTACAACAGTCAGTTCATCAGATTCTTTTTTTGTTTGAATTACCTTGTAATTCATTTCTCTAAACAAAGTCTCAAATATCATTTCTTGTGTTTTATTTCCATATGCTATATTCATATTATCATGAACAAAATCTTCATTTTTAGTGTATTTCATGGCAGCATCAATTTTTTTATTTTTTATATTGTCTATAAATTTTGTGACAGTGTTATCCGCCTTACTTCCACAACTCACTAATAACAAACACATTGTTACCAGAAAAAAAAGCTTTTTCATTTTAGTACAACTCCCTCTTTAGTTTACCTATAGTTTTAATGTAATTTTACATTATTTGGTATTTATAGTCAAGATAAAACTTATAATAAACCATTTTATATACATTCAACTATATAATCGCTACTTTTTATAATAATGATTACTTTTCAGTATCTTTTTTTATTAATTTTTCTAATGCTCTTACTCTTTTTATCAATTCAGGAACTTTTCCCATTGACATCTTTATTCTTAAATCTTCCATATGCGGTCTCAATGGATAACCAGACATCTTAGAATTATCTGGAATATCATTTGTTATACCTGACTTAGCAGCTACAACAACATTGCTTCCAATTTTCAAATGCCCTGCTACACCTACTTGACCTGCTAAAACTGTATTATCTCCTACTTCTACACTTCCTGAAATACCTGTTAGAGCAATTATAAAGCAGTTTTCACCAATTATATCATTATGTGCAATATGTACTAAATTATCAATTTTTGTTCCTTTTTTAACCCTTGTAGATCCAATTGCCCCTCTATCTACACAGCTATTTGCACCTATTTCTACATTATCTTCTATTACTACATTTCCTATTTGTTCTATTTTCATATTATTACCATTTTTATCTTTAATAAAACCAAAACCATCTGCACCAATCACAGAACCTGGCTGTAGTATTACGTTATCTCCTAATATACAAAATTCTCTTATTACTGCATTAGGATATATAATACAATTCTTTCCTATTTCAGTTCCTTCTAAAATAGTCACATTAGGATATATAACTGAATTTTCTCCTATTTTTACATCATGACCAATATATGTATTCAGACCAATAGTTACATTTTCTGAAATTTGGGCACTATCTTCTATTTGTTTTTCCATTTTTTTTGTTTTTACTTTAAAATGGTTTAGTAGTAATGGCAAAACATTTCTTGGATTTTGCTCTAAAACTATATAAGTTTTTTCTTTTGGCAGCTCATCCATCTTAGGAACTATAACTACTCTAGCCTTTGTCCCTAAAATATTTTTTGCCATACTTTCATCAGCAGCAAATGTAATATCTTCTTCATCTGCTTCAAAAAAAGGCGATAACTTAGAAAACTCTAAGCTATCATCCCCTATAATTATACCATTTATTAAATTTGAAATCTCTTTTATACTATACATTTCTCCTCCAATATTAGAAACTTGGTCCAAAGTTGAAATAAAACTTACCATTATCTTTCTTTTGTTCTCCTTCTACTTTATCTAACGGCCAAGCATAGTCAAATCTTAGTGGTCCAACTGGTGTTGTTATTCTTAATCCTACTCCTGCTCCAGATTTTAGATCTCTGAATGCATTTGCATCACTTCTGTTAGGTTCTTTCCCACTTGTCTGCCATGCATTACCAATATCAAAAAATGCTACAAATTGAATATTATTAGTAATTTGAGTTCTATTTTCCACATTGAAATAAAATTCATTGTATCCTTCAAAATCTCCATAGTCATAACCTCTTATAGAGTCTGCTCCACCAATTTTAAATCTTAATGATTCAGGTGTTTCAGATCCTGTGAATCCCCAAACAGCTCTGTATGCCATTATATTTTTATCTTTAAAGAAAGTTCTATGATACTTTCTTAAATCTATTTCTACTTGACTATAACTTCTGTGATCTGTTACTATTTTACCAATTTCATAACTTAAGTTTACATAGTCACCTTTTTGCGGACTAAATCTGTTATTTCTTGTATCATAAGTAATAGTTGGTGTAAATGCTACTAAGTCATAATCTTCTCTTCTAACATTATCTCTTAAGTATTCTTGCACATTCTCAAATCTAAGTGCTCCTCTTACATAAATATCATCATTTAAACCTTGTCCTATTGTTCCTTTGATTCCGCCTCTTTTTACTTTATATAAGTCATCTCCATAAGCATCATCATCTATTGACTGTCTCCAGTAAAGACTTCCTCCTGCTTGTAGTCTATTAGTTCCTCTTAGCCAAGGATCAAATATACTTATCTCATAAGTTTGATCTCCTTCATCTGAAACCTCTATAGATGCTTTAAACTCTTGAGCTCTTCCTAAGAAATTCGAATCAGTATAGTTTATTCCACCAACAAGTCCAACTGATGTTCCATATGAAATATTACCATTTATAGATGCTGCTGGTCTTTCTTCAGTTTCTAACTCAACAATTCTTCCATTAGGATCTGTTGCACTTTGCTTAAAGTTAGGTTGAATTGAAGTAAATAATCCAGTTCTATATATATTTCTAATAGTTTGCTCTAATTTTTCTTTTTGGAAGACTTCTCCCACATTCATTCTTGTGTCTCTTTCTAAGACATAGTCTAATGTTCTTAAGTTAGCACTTTTCTCAGTTCTTCTTTCTCCATCTTTCTTTTTACTAACTTTTCTGTAAACTATACTCTCAATAGTTCCTTCTGATAATACTATTCTTATATTTCCACTATCATCTAATTTTATGTCATCTATTCTAGTAAGTGTGTATCCTGCATCTTGATAAGTTTTTATTATTCCATTTTTAGATGGATCCATTTTTTCAATATTTAAAATGTCTCCCTTTTTTACCTGCAGTGCCTCTAATAACTCTGCTTGTGTAAATAATGTATTTCCTTCAATTGTTATATCATTTACTTTTGGATTTTCTGTAACTACATATTCTATACTTACTGTGTTATCTGCCCCTCTAATTACTTTAGGTTCAACACTGCTAAAATATCCAGAATTAAATAATACCGATGCTCCATCTATTGCATTTTGAGGTACAAAGTATTCTCCTTTTTTCAAAGGTATTTTGCTTAAATATTCACTTTCGCTGAATGATTTTAATCCTGTAATGCTAACATTAGAAACCATGAAGTTTGTCTTTTGATTAAGATCTTCTTTCGACTCTTCTCTTCTTGCTAATTCTAACGCATTTGGTGCTTCATCCACTTCTATTCTAATATCTATACTATTTCCTTCTACTTGTGTGTAAAAGTTAGCATCATTAATATAAGGTAGCTCTCTTAACGCCAAATATGTGTCACTTATATTTTTCGTACTATAAGCTTCACCCTCTCTTATTTTCAATTTACTCATTACCAGTTCTCTTGGCAGTTCTTTCAAGTTTGATATTATAATGTTTCTTACCCTAAGATCATCTGATTCTGCTGCATAAACGTTAACTGTAGCAAAAATAAGTATAACCATTGTGATAATAATCGATGTTAACTTCCCTTTCATAATTACCTCCAAATTCTTTTTAATTTTCCTGATTTGTTATAACTTCTAGTTTTGGTTTTTTCAAACTATTTATAAATTCTCCAAAATCGCTAAATCTCGTTGAGAATTCTATTCCTAAATAATAATCTGTTGATTCAATAGCTGTCTCTCTTGTTTTTAAATTTTGTACTCCTAAATTTATACCAAACTTAGGACTAACTTTATAAGTTACCCAAAAATTATAATTTAAACCTGCACTGGATTGATCATCAGTATAAGTCAAACGGACATTCCAATAAAGTTTTTCTTTATATAAACTGTCTTGTATATATATCGAAGGCTCTATCGTAGACATTGATGAATCTTTTTTATTGCTAGTGCTGCTTTCTTGTAAAACATTTGTTTTTAAAACTACAGATGTAAATCCAAAAGTTTCTTCTATTTTATCAATAATTGGATTAAAAATCAATTGATTAAATGCAGTATCGAAAACATTTCCTAATTGTTCATTCTGTGAAGTTTGATTTTCACCAGATTTTGTAGGTGCTGACGCATCAAATATCAAAAGAGCTAATATTTGTTCTTGTGTTAATCCTAAAGTAGAATTAAATTTCATTTGAGGGTCGCTTAATTCTCCATTCATACTAATGCTGATTTGATCATTATTCAAATATGTAGTTGCTAATAAAATTACAAATGGATTGCTAATACTTGATCCCATAAATCCATTTCCACCATATCTGATTTCTGCTCTATCTAGAGTAAACTTTCTGTCATTTAAAGAGAAACTTCCTTTTATTACATCAAAGCTTCCATCAGCATTCACATTTCCTGAGCTATAAGTTATCCTTGCTCCTCCTCGTACTACTCCTTTCAAGTTTCTTATTACACTTGCACTTGAAATATCTAAATCCACACCCTTTATTATGTTTAAATCTATACGAACTGCATATTGTCCCATTATAATGTCTACAATCTCTGTTTGTAGTCCATCTATTATTGATAAATCTTTTTTAGGCTTCTCGTCGCCTTTTGATTCACTGTTTAAAAATTGTGATACATCTGTTATACTTCCTTTTTCTATATTAACATTTCCAGTCAGATCTTTTTCTGTAAAGTCTAAATCTGTACTTACTATTCCCTCAAAGGTTTTTCCATATTTTATATTTACCTTATCTAGAACTATTTTCAGATCAAAATCCCCAAGATCTATTCTTTTTGTTTCTGCGAAATCAGGTGCAATCCCTGGCACATCAAGGTTTCCAGTAATCTTAAATGTTCCTCCATTGTAGTTTCCACTGATTCCACTACCTTGTAGAGTATCTTTAATAATCAATTTTCTATCCACTATATCTACATCGGCATATAAATTAGAAATATCTACTGTACCTTTTTTATCTTTAAATACTAAATTATCTATCTTTATCTTACCAGAAGTATTTGTTGGAGTAAAAGTAACATCTAAATTAGCTATTCCTCCTGCATCTTCCATACCTTTTCCAGCTTTTAAGAAGTCTAAATTAAAATTTTCTGCTATTACACTAATATTATAATCAACAGGACTAAATGTAGCATAACCATTTACTAGCAGAGGATTATTCTCATATTCTAAATAAAACTGCCCTATATTTAAACCTTGATTATTTATTTGAGCATCTACAGAAAGATTATTAAATTGAAACCCTGATGCACTGAAATCCTTACTGTCTGCTTTTAAATCCACAAAGAAGTTGTCTATATCTCCTCTTAAAATAAATGAATAATTTATTATACCACTATAACCTTTATCTTTAAGGCCCTTTATAGATTCTAAATCCAATTTTTGGTCCGTTAAAACGAAGTTTAGCTGAGAAGTTGCTAGATCATCAACTGATCCTTTTGTATTTAATATCTCTTCTCCTTCTTCACCCCTTAATATGAATTTTGTAATGTCTAAGCTTCCTTTTTTAAATAGCTTTTTTATATCTCCATTTTTATATGCTATTTCTGACTCTATCTTAGGCAATCTGTAATCACCATAAGCTAAGTTACCTATATTTAGGCTTCCTACTATGTTAAAGTCATCTAATTTCCCGTATAGTTTAAGATCACTATTTATTGATAATTTCAAATCAGGAATTCCATATATATCTTCTGGATTTTGTTCATCAATATGAACTATAAGATCTGCATTTTGTGTATTTAGATTATATGTTCCCTGTATTTTATTATCTCTTAGTGTAACTTCTTTAAAATAAAGAATACTGTTATTTACTGTAATATCCCCTTTTAAGTTCCCTATATTTCTATCATCTATGGAAATTAGAGAAGGAGTTATATTTACAGTTCCATTAAGAGACTCTAGCTTTCCAGATAAGTTTACATTCATTCTATCAACATGTAAATTAAGTTCTGGTGCACTTACATTGTATACTATATAATTATCCAAATTTGCAGATAGGTTCACAGTTTGTTCCTTTACATTATACACTAAATTTACATTTAATTCTTTATTTTTTAAGTTATTTACTGTAAATGCATTATTTTCAAAACTTACATCTCCTGCTAAATTTTTAAACCTTTGATAATTAATCCATAATTCTCCTATATCAACTTTTGCCCTTAATTTTCCAGCTAATAGATCTTCAATATTTCCACTTAAACTCAATTTTTCATATTCTGCAAAATATTTTCCTCTTCGGCTGTCTAATTTAAAGTCTCCTTTTATTTTACCACCTTCGCTGTAAATATTTGCATAAAGATCAGTAACAACACTAGCTTCATTTATTCCGCTTAATTTTACGCCAAATCTTTGTAAAATCGGCTTTAAGTTTACATTTGATCCAGTAACTAAATATCTATGATTAAACTTACTATCTGTCACTCCCACTGCTTTTATCTGCTGTCCGCTTATATTTACAACTGCATTTACATCAAAGTTCCCATTTTTAACATTTGCTGCCAGTTTTACAGAATCATAAAGCTCACTTTTAGCTAATTCAATATCTGCAAAACCTGAAACTAATAAAAATTTATCTAAATTTATTTTCAAGTTTCTCAATGTTGGCTTTAACACAAGTGTATTCTCACCGTATTTTAAATTAAAAAAGCTTTTTGCATTAGTATTTACTTCCATAGTTTTATTTTTAGTATCAAAAATGAAACTTCCATCTACCTCATTTGAGTTGAAATTACTGCTAATCACTGTATTTTTATCTATATTTAAAGTTCCATATATTTTTTTCACACTAAAATCTGAATTTATATTGTCCAGTTCATAACTTCCCTGTCCCTCTTTCTTTTTTGTATTAAATGTAAATTTCCCCACAGCACTTGCGTTTATATGTACATTTGATACAGCCTGATTAAATCCAAAACTTATATTATTCAGTTCTAAAATTCCATCCTTATTATAAGTAAAATTAGTTTTTAAATTATTTAAATTATAGTCAGCATATTTCAATCTAGGAGAAGTCAAACTCCCATTAAACTCATATATTTTATCCTTTAAGTCTAAATTCCCTTGGAAAATACCTGTCACTCTTCCATCTGCTTGAATATTAAAATCTTTTACCACTTTATATTTTTTTATATCCAGATAATTTAAATTATCTGCTTTTATATCCAACTTAACCACTTTTGTTTTTTCTAGAAATTTAATTCCTAAGTCCAGTTTTCCACCATTAATATTTGTCACTGCTTTTACATCTACATTATTATTTTCTAAAATAACTTTTGTCTCCACATTTTTTAAAATATCATCATAATCAACATATTTTATAGAAGCATCTTTAACTTCTAAATCTCCTGAAAACTTTTTATTTTTTCCTAATTTAAGATAGCCTGTCAAAGAACCTTTATAAATATCCAGACCGTCAAAAGGAACATACTGCCCAGCTTCTTGAAATATCTCAAATTTATCAAAATTCAATTCCAAGTATACTGTATTAACCTTTTTTTTCGCAGGTTTTTTAAAAAAATCTCTAATTGGCTTTTTCGGTGGATAAATTACTTTAAAAATTACTCCTACTTTTTCATCTCCGTTATTTCCTCTTGCTTCTAGAGAGATTCCTTTTGATTTGCTAAAAGTTACATATCCATTGACATTATTTAGTTCTTTTTGAATTAACTTTTCATATGACTTATCTCTATAATCCAGTTTTGCATTATAAAAATTAATTTTTCCTATTCTGCTTGTTCTATCAATTTTATCTGAATCTGATGAAAACATTTCTGTTATATTAAATTTTAAATCTTTATACTTTTCTAAAATTACATTTGGAGAATAAACATCTATTTTTCGTACTCTTGAAATATCTAATGGATTAATATAAACATAAGCTTCTTTTGCCTCAATAGCCGGATTATTTGCCTTATCATAAAGCACTAACCCTGTTACTTTAATCTTTCCAAATCCTACAAACTTAGCGTCCTCAACTTTTATATTTAGTTTTAAACCTTTTATCACATCTTGCACATTTTGAGAAAATTTAGAGCTATTTATATAAGAGACTAATCCTGTTATAAATAATAAAAGGAGAATAAATACGATTATTGTCTTTTTCAGATATTTCATAATGTTATTTTCTCCTCCCTGCTATTTTTTTAGTTTTATTCTATTTCAATGCCTAGTGTACTTAGAAGTCTTCCCAAATCTTCATAACCATAGAACTCTATTTCCAATTTACCTAAATTTTCATTTAAGAACTTTATATTTACCTTTGATTCTAAATGTTCTCTTAGCTTTCCTTCTAAATATTCCATTTCATTATCATTCACAGAAATTAAGCCTGAATCATTATGAGATACATTTCCAATCTCTGGGGTTTTTTCTTTTTTAAGTCTTTTTTTTGACATTTCCTCTAATTCACGTACTGAATAATGATTTTTAAGTATTTCTTCTGATACCTTTTCTATGTATTCAGTATCTTTAAATGATAAAAGAGTTCTTGCCTGTCCATATGATATTTTATTTTCCCTAACCATTTGTTTCACCTTTTCAGGTAAATTTAAAAGTCTTAACTTATTTGAAATTGCTGACCTTGTCTTCCCTAATTTCTCAGCTAGCTCTTCTTGAGTATAACTATATATATCAATTAAATTATTATACGCTTCTGCTTCTTCTATAGAATTTAGATTCTCTCTTTGTACATTCTCCAAAACTGCCAGTTCAAAGCTTTTTATATTACTGCTTTCTATTTCTATAACTGGAACTTTTGACAGCTTCACTATTTGTGATGCACGAAATCTCCGCTCCCCTGCCACTATCTCATATTTACCTAAAGATACTATTTTCCTTACTATAATAGGCTGTATTATTCCATACTCTTTAATTGACTTAGCTAATTCTTCAAGTTTTTCATTATCAAATTCTTTTCTAGGCTGTTTGGAATTTAAAATTATCTTATTTGCCTCTAAGCTTAATAATTTCATCTTTTCTCCTATAGTGGTTTTTTTGCTGGAATCCCCGTTTTTCTCGGATATTTTGTGCTTGTTTCTTTAGTCTTTACTACTTCTATTACCAATCTCTCATCTTGTAAAAGTGGTAAATTAAATTTATAAATTTTAGATATTTTTGAGTTCAGAATTTTTAGTGCATTTTCTGATTCTTCTACTTCATTATCATTCAATTTTTGTGGTAAAAACCTTCCATTAACTTTTAAAAATGGAATCATATACTCCAGTATTATTCTTAAATTCCCAACACCTCTGCATAGTCCAATGTCATATTTGCTTCTAGAGTCTATTATTAAGTCTTCTGCTCTTTCAAAACTTGTTTTTACATTCCCTAAATTCATTTCTTCTATGACTTCATTTAAAAATTCTACCTTTTTTCTTACAGAATCCACTAATAAAAAATTCTTTTCTGGAAAACAAATTGCTAAAACTAATCCCGGAAACCCTGCTCCTGTACCTACATCAATTATTTCCTTATCAGTTTCATATAATAAATCTTTTAAAAATAAAGAATCTATAAAATGTTTCTCTATAATTTCCTTTTCTTCTCTGATTGCTGTAAGATTTAATACTTTATTTTTTTCTACTAATAAATGTAAGTATTCCATCAACTTGTTTACTACACTATCTTCTAAATTAATATCTGATTTCTCTAAAAGTGACTTAAAATAATCCTTCATTTAGTTCAATACTCCTTCTAGATACATAAATAATACTGATATATCTGCAGGTGTAACTCCCACTATCCTAGAAGCCTGACCAATGTTATGAGGTCTTTTTTCAGATAATCTCTGTTTTGCCTCTCTTGTTATTCCCTGCATTTTATTATAATCAAAATCATTTGGTATAATTTTTTCTTCTAATTTTTTTTGTCTTTCAATTATCTGATATGACTTTTGTATATAGCCCTCATATTTTACCTGTACTTCTATTTGGTACTCTATATCTTCGTCAAATGATAAATTTGGAGCATCTTTTATAATTTCAGCTATATATTTTATATCACTATAACTAACTTTTGGACGTCTTAATGTCTCTTTTAATGTTGTTCCACTTTTTAAAGACTCATCATATTTTTCTAATATTTCTACTAGTCTTTCATTACTTGTCCCTAATTTTATATTTTCTAATTTATTTATAACTTCTTCCACAGTTGTTCTTTTATACTCTACTTTTTGAAGCTCTTCATCGCTTATTAGTCCGATCTCATTCCCTATTTTTGATAGTCTAAGATCTGCGTTATCTTCTCTTAAAACTAAACGATATTCTGATCTAGCTGTGAACATTCTATACGGTTCCATTATTTCTTTATTTATTAAATCATCTATCATTGTACCTATATAAGAACTTGCTCTATCTAAGATTAATGGTTCTTTTCCTTTTAGGTACTGTGCTGCGTTTATTCCTGCTATTAACCCTTGCGCAGCTGCTTCTTCGTAGCCACTTGTCCCATTAATTTGCCCAGCTAAGTAAAGTCCCTCTACAGCTCTAGACTCCAATGTATATTTTAATCCACTTGGATTCACATAATCATACTCTACTGCATATCCATATCTCATTATATGGGCATTTTCCAGACCAATAACATTATTTACTATCTGTTGTTGTATTTCTGCTGGAAAGCTTGTAGAAAGTCCGCTAATATAAACTTCTGAAGTATCAAAGCCTTCTGGTTCCAAAAATAAATGATGACTATCCTTTTCACTAAACTTTACTACCTTATCCTCAATTGACGGGCAGTACCTAGGCCCTGTACTATCAATTGATCCATTATACATAGGTGCTTTATCTAGATTTCCCAAAATTATATTATGAATATCTAATGTTGTTCTTGTTAAGTAGCACGATAACTGCTGTCTATCTTTTATATCCTCAATTTTAGTTCTTGATGAAAATTTTAATGTTTTATCTATTTCACCTGGCTGTTCTTCTAAAATATCCAAATTTATTGATCTAATGTCCACTCTTGGAGGTGTTCCTGTTTTAAATCTTCCTAATATTAACCCAGCACTTTCAAGTGAAGAAGACAGCTCTTCGCTTGAGAGTTCTCCCATTCTTCCACCTTTTATTTTTTTACTCCCTATATGCATAAGGCCATTTAAAAATGTTCCAGTAGCTAATATTACAGTCTTTGATAGAAATTCTAAACCAGTTTTAGTTGTTATTCCTATGACTCTTCCATTTTCTACCTTTAAATCTGTAACTATATCTTGTATAACATCTAAGTTATCTTGATTTTCTACTGCTTTCTTCATTTCTCTGTTATAAATTTTTCGATCTGCCTGAGCTCTTAGTGACCTCACTGCTGGTCCTTTTTTCGTATTTAATATTCTCATTTGGATAAAACTCTTATCCATGTTATAGGCCATTTCTCCGCCTAACGCATCTATTTCTTTCACAAGATGGCTTTTAGCCGGCCCGCCCAATGATGGGTTACACGACATTACCCCTATATTATCAAGTGTTATTGTAAACATTGCTGTTTTCATACCTAGTCTTGCACTTGCAAGGGCTGCTTCACATCCGGCATGTCCAGCTCCTACTACAATAACATCATAATCTCTCATCTATTCCTCCATTTTACTTTAATCTATTTAATTCATTCATTTTTTTAGAATCTGCAACTACTATTAATGTGTCTCCTTCATTTATTATAGTATCAGGACCAGGAGAAATTAGTACATTATTCTCACTATCTTTTATACCTATTATATTTATTTCAAATCTTTTTCTTACATCCAGCTGAATCAAGCTCTTTTTTACAAAACTTTTAGGCGTTAATACTTCTACAACTGCATATTTATTTGAAAGTTTAAAGTGCTCTATTATTGTGGGTCTTAATACCTTACTTGCCACTCTTTTACCCATAAACTCTTCTGGATAAACCACTTCATCGGCTCCTATTTTTTCTAAAACCTTACCTTGTGACCTCGATTGAGCCTTCGCAATAATCTTTGGAACACCTGCCTCTTTTAGTAACAATGTTACCAATATACTAGCTTGAACATTTGCGCCAATACATACAAATGCTACATCAAAATTATCTTTAATTATATTTTTCATAGCTGTTTCATCACTTGCATCTAATATAACTGCTTCACTCACAGCTCCAGAATCAATTGCTTGCTGCACCAATTCTTCATCCTCATCTATTGCCAATACATCTTGATCATTTTCATAAAGTGTCTTTGCAACACTTCTACCAAATCTTCCTAAACCCACCACTAAATAATTAGCCATTTTTACCTCCAAAATATTATCCTACTGACACATCCTCTGATGGATATTTGTAGTTTCCTTTTCTTTTGCCACGTTCTGATAATGCCATTGCAATTGTTAATGGCCCCACTCTTCCTACAAACATTGTTAAAGTTATCAATAATTTTGAAATACTTCCTAAACTTGGAGTTATATTCATTGATAGACCCACTGTACCAAATGCTGAAACAGTTTCAAAAACAAGTTCTAAAAACCCTATATTCTTTTCTAATAAACTTAGACAAAACACTACAACGATGATATATGTCAATGAGATAAAAACTATAGAAATAGCCTTATTAAATATATCCCATGTGATTTTTTTTCTTCTTATCTCTATATCTTCTCTATTTGTTAAAGTACTGTAAACACCTAAAATAATTACTCCAAAGGTTGTAGTTTTTACTCCACCCCCTGTTGATCCTGGTGAAGCACCTATATACATCAGTACAATATACGAGACTATTGTTCCCACTCTCATATGAGCCATATCTAAAGTCTGAAAACCTGCCGTTCTTGTAGTAACACTTTGGAAAATTGAAGCCCATATTTTGTCATGTATTGATAGATCCTTTAATGTATTAGGATTATGCATTTCTATAAAAAATGTTATAACTGCACCTATAATAATAAGGCTTATAGATATCATAACAGCCATTTTAGTTGTTAACATGAGTCTTATTTTCTTTTTATCCTTTTTGATCTTCTTCTTTACATATAAATGTATATTATTTAAAACAGCAAAACCTATTCCACCTAAAATTATTAATAGTGAAATCACTATATTAATAACATTATTTGACTTAAAGTCTATTAAATTCGCAGAATATAATGTGAAACCTGCATTACAAAATGCTGAAATTGAATGAAAAATAGAGTAATAGACAGCTTTCCAAAAACTGTACCTCTCTATAAATACAAAAAACAAACAAAATGCACCTAAAAATTCAATAAAAATAACTGTTCTAACTACATTTTTTATATATTTTTGTATATCAAACAAAGTATTATAATTTAAATCTTCCTGAACTATTTTTTTTGTACTATAACTTATTTTTTTAGCTACAAATAAAACAATAATTGATGAGAAAGTCATTATTCCCAAACCGCCAAGTTGTATTAATATTATGATAACAGTTTTACCAAATAAGCTAAAAGTTGTACTTACATCATTTACCACTAAACCAGTTACTGCTACAGCTGAAGTTGTAGTGAATAAACTGTCTATAATTGGTACACTATTACCTGTTGCACTTGATATTGGCAGGGCCAATAATATTGTTCCTATTGATATTATAACTATAAATGAATATAATAATATCCAATAAGGAGATATACTCTTTTTTCTTGACATTTATTCCTCCGCTTTAATTAAGTAAAGACTTTTTCTATCAATTATACAATATTACAAGTTATTTTTCAATTTTTATAAATTATTGTTTTCAATTAATTTTTTATTACTTTCTACATTTTTTAGAACCCACTATTTTAGCTTAATAAAGTTCACTTAATAATTTTATTATAAAAAAATTGACACAGATTAGTATAACATCTATAATATATATCAATACAAAGAATTAAATTTTATTATTTATAAAAAGGAGAGTTGTCATGGATAAACTAGCTATTGATCATGAATTTGTCACTAGAAGAATTGTTGAATTTATGAAACGAGAAGTAAGAAACAATGGTTTTGAAAAAGTTATTTTAGGATTATCTGGAGGTATTGATTCCAGTTTAGTTGCATATTTAGCAGTAAAAGCTTTTGGAAGGAAGAATGTTCATGGTGTAATTATGCCTTATAAAACTTCTAATCCACAGAGTGAACAAGATGCTCTGTTAATAGCAGACTCTTTAAAGATTAGTTGTGAAAAGGTAGAAATAACAGACATGGTAGATCCATATTTTGCTAAGTACCCTTCTATGACTCCACTTAGAAAAGGAAATAGAATGGCAAGAGAAAGAATGTGTATCTTATATGATCTCTCAGCTAGAGATAAATCCCTAGTTATTGGAACTGGAAATAAAACTGAGATGTATTTGGGATACTCCACTCAACATGGCGACGCAGCATGCGCTTTACTTCCTATAGCGGACTTATATAAAACTCAAGTGTGGAGCTTATCAGAGTACCTAGGCGTTCCTAAAGAAATTATAGATAAAAAACCTAGTGCTGATCTGTGGATTGGTCAAACTGATGAAGAGGAACTAGGATTTTCTTATAATGATGCTGATAATATTCTTTATGAATTATTAGACAAGAAAAAAGGAAGAACTCAAATAATAGAAATGGGATTTGATTCAGATGTTATAGATTCAATCATTGAAAAAATTAAAAATTCTGAATTCAAAAGAAGAATGCCAAAAATTGCTTTTATCAGAGATAAAGTATAAAATTAAAAATAACTCTTTCATAATATGGAGAGTTATTTTTTTATATTTAATACTAAATTTGATCATTTAACAGTATATCTTTATGATATAATTAAAATACAAAATACAATAAAAAGAAAGGTAGATAGAAATGTTTATAAATGAAAATATCGTCGCTCTTGTTACTCCTTATTCTAACAAACAAATAGATTACTTATCCATTGAACGTTACTTTAAGTATATTGAAAATCAGACAAAATATTTTTTTAATAATGAAAAATAAATTTTTTAACTAAAAAGGGCTTAGAGTATTTTACTCACTAAGCCCTTTATTTATTAACATTATCTCTATTTTCTAATTTTTAAGAATCTAACCAATTTTCATATAAAACTATTTCTTCACCATTTTCTTCTCTCAACACCTTTATATATTTTCCACTATATACATTTTGAAAATAGTAATACTTTTTATTCGAATATTTTAAGACTAGACCTGTTGAAGCTATTGAGAAGCTTGTATGACTCATTGTCTTAGTACAAAATATCCTATAAAATATTCCCTTTAATATTTTCATTTATTCTCCTTCTTTTATCAAATAATATAAGTTTATTATTTTACTGTGATTCAGATTATTCTTATACTCTATATAATTAATAATTTATTGTTTTTATAATTTTCTAGCTGACATCCTTAAATTTGGTGACATTTCTCGTATAAATAATCCTTTGTATAAACTTAATTTCTTCGTCATATTTATATATTATATCTTAAGTAACAAAATTTTCAAATACTTATTTAAATTATTTTACTACAAGTTTAGAAAAACCTTGGAATACCAGCCTCATAATAACATGCCTATATTTTTATTGAATGAATTAAATTACCTATATTTTTTTAAATAATGTAAAATATTTAGAATGTAAAACTCTATTTTTGTTAAATAAAACATCTCTCTCCTTACACTCCTGTGTAATTTATTCATCTTCTCTTATAATTTCCTAATTTTTCTATTTCTTCTTTCTATTTCCCTAATATACTTTCACTAAGAAATTCAATATTTTCACACTATTTTCTATTCAAATTAAAATTTATTTTTACACAAAAACATTAAAATTTTAAAAACAAAATCATTGACTTAAAATTAAAAAAACTGTATATTATTTTTATCACTAATCATAAAAGGGGGGAATTTATGAAAAGGGGTTTCACATTGATCGAGGTCATTCTCGTCATAGCAATTATTGCAATAATCGCTACAATTGCAATTCCACAAGTTAACAAATATCTGGATAAAGCTAATAAGAGTAAAGTATTAGCTGCTATTTCCGAATTAAATAATACTTCACTATCATGGAGTATTAATAATAATGGTGATCTTCCAGATACTCTTCAAAAAATTTATCAAGAACATGGCAGTTTAGAAAAACTAAATATCAATTTAGAAACAGATGACAGCTTTAAAATTGGAAATATTAAAGGGAAATTACTTCTTAATGATGGAGAAATTTCAGCAAAAGTGGATTCAGACAGTAAATCTTTTAAGGGGGAGTTGATAGAATCCAGATGATAATTTATGTGATTTTATTTTCTTTAATAGCTGGAAGTTTTGCTGGTGTATTAGTTTATAGAGTTCCTATTAAAGAAAAAATTATATTTTCTAGGTCTAGATGTGACTTTTGTGAGCATAGAATATTTTTTTATAATAATATTCCTATCTTATCTTTTATTTTTCAAAAAGGTCGCTGTAGATACTGCAATAAGAAACTTGATAAAACTTATTTTTTTCTGGAAATAATAACTTTACCTATTTTTTTACTTTTATATAAACTATATGGGTTAAATACTATATTTTTTTATAAAAGTATTATATTAACATTATTATTAGCCTGTTCCTTTATAGATATAAAAACTCACATTATTCCAGATCGATTCTATATAAGTATATTGTTAATAAGTTTTACTTACTCAGTTATTGAAAATAACCCAGTAAATTGGTACCTTGGAGTTGCAGCATTTGGACTACCTTTATTTTTAATATATACACTATCAGATATCTTTAAAAAGGAATTTATAGGATTTGGAGATATAAAATTAATGTGTTCCATAGGGGGATTTTTTTCTTATACCAAAATGGCAGATATTATTTATTTTTATGAATTATTATATCTTTCTGCGGGACTATTCTGTTTCTTTTGGGTATTTTTTAAGAAACTAGACAGAAAAGTTTATGTCGCATTTGCTCCCTTTATATCTGCTGCTGTTATACTATGGGAATTTAGAAATGTTATATGAAAAGAAAAAAGGCAGCATTCTAATTGAAAACTTATTGGCACTTTTATATATAAGCATTGTTTTAGTTCCTATTTCAAATGTGTATATTAAGTTTTTTAAAACCAATATAAGTATTGAGAAGAAAGAAAATGAAGTCATTATCTATAGTAATGTTGTTGAATACATTGAAAACATGGAATATAAGAAACTAAAAGGAAAAACTGGATCTCAAAATTTTAATAGTTTAAACGATTTTTTTCATTTTTACCAAATTGAAGGCTCTAAAATCATTGAAAATAAACACATTGATTTAAACCTAAATATTGAAACTACAAATTATTACTACCTAAATAATCAGCATCAAAAATTATATATATTAAAACTAAAAATAAATAACAAGGAATACTACTATTTTCCAAGTCAGGGGGACTATGAAGAATAAAGGAAATTTATTAATAGAGTTTTTATTAAGTATGTTTATTTTTTCTATAATTATGCTTATGTTAATAGTTTTCTTAAAAAGAATTCTTATTATACAAAAATATGAATTTAAAACATTCTCTATAAGTGAGAATCAAATGAATATAACTGATTTATTAAGAAAAAGAATTAAAGAACGTGATAAAAATTTATTTTTCTATAATGAAAAAAAAGCTAATTTATTTCTTATAAAGGATAATAAAATCATAGATAATGGGAATGAAATACTATTAAAATATGAAAATAAATTTCATTCCCTAAAATTTAAAGATAATAAACTATTAATTTCTAGTGCAGAAAATCTGGGAGAATTTAAAAGATGGGAAGTTCTTGCCAGATTAGAAAATCTAAATTTTCTATTAAAGAAAGACCTTTTAATACTCTCGTATTTAAAGAAAAAGAAAAAAATAGATGAAGTTATAAATATAAAATGAAGAAAAAAAGAGGAAGTATTCTTCTCTACACATTAATTATATTATCTGGCTTATCTATATTTCTTGTTGAATTTATATTTTTCACAAAAAATAGGTATAAAGTATATATTTTAAAAGAAAAGTCTATCTATGAACTTAAAGAAAGAATTTTAGAAAAAGAAGAAGAATTTTCAAATGCTACATTTGAAAATGGTATTTTTTATAATGGAATAAAAATCATGTTATCGAGAAAAGAAGATTACTACAACTCTAAAGTAATAGAAACAAATGAAGGGTTAACTAAAAAATTAATATTAGAAAACTTGATTTACCTGAGCAAAAATAGCCTAAGTATGGCTAATTTCAAAATTATAGAAATCAAAGATAAAAATAATAACTTTTACTCTCTACCGCTTAAAAAAAATACTATTTATCCTGAACTAATAATTTTATACGAAAAAGTAATTTTAAATCAAAAAATACTATTAATAGAAGAAATTAGCTTTACTCGAAAAGATTCTGATGAAATAATAATAGAAAATAAAAAGTTCCAAATAATGGGGGAATAATGTTAACAGTCTATTTAAAAAGTGACAAAACTATTTTTCTATATCACGAAGAAAAAATTTATAAGTATTCTTTTGATAATCTTTCAGAAATACTTGAAAAAATTGTAACAGAGCATAAAATCAATAAAGAAAAAGTATCTCTTATTTTAGATTTCACAAGTTTTTATATTAATTTTTTTAATGCTTCAGGAACAACATCCAAAGAAGAAAAAGAGTCGTTGTCTCAGTTTCTAAGTCAAGAAATTGAAAATTATACAGATAAAAACTTTATTACAAAACAGTTTTATCTGGATCATCCTCAAAGAAAAAGTATTATTCTGAGTATAAGTAGAGAGTATCTAACTAACATCCAGTTTATCTTAAAAAAGTATAACTTAACATTGAATGAGTGTAAAGTTGACATGCTTTCCATTTATGAATACTTTAAGAATCAAGATATAAGTATTTTAAATCTTGGTGATAATTTAAGTTTTATTTTAGAAATAAAGTTTCATAGAATAGAAGAATTTAAAATAGTTACAATAAATGTAGACGATATTGAGAATCTAAATAATTATGATTTTATAAAAAATTATGAGAACTTATTCATTTTAAGTCCTGATATAGAAAACATTGAAGTAATCTTTTCTGGAAATTCATTATATTCAGAACCAAATTTTCTTGAAAAAAATTTCTTTTATTCTAAAAAAATAAATATTAAACCTATTTTACCTTACTTCATAGTACTTTTATTTTACTTTTTTGTAAATTCTCTTATTTCTTATAATAATCTTGAAGTAGAAAATAAAAAAATTAAAGAAGAAATTGACTTTCTCCAACAAGAACTTTTAAATCTAAGAAATAATAACGAAATCGATTATTCTAAGGAACTAAAAGAATTAAATGAAATTATTGAAACCATGAAATATCAAAATTATTATAAACTCTTCAATTTTCTAATTAAAGAATCAAATAAGAATATAGGATTTACTAAAATTATATATGATGATAAATTTTGGACAATTGAAGGTGAAGCTGATAAATTTGAAACTATAGAAAAATTTGAAGATAAACTAAATAATTACGCTAAAAATATGGAGTTAAATTTTATAAAAAATGAAAATTCATTATTAATCTTTCAATATAAAATTGGTGAAGTATTATGGAATTAAATTCCATTATTAGAAAAAAATACCTTCTGTTATTAATAATTATTATTTTATCAATATTTCTCTTTCAAAAATATGAAAAACGAATTGAAGTAAATAAGCTCACTGATATATTAATAAGTGAAAAAAGGGAATTAACTTTAAAAATAGAGGATGAAAATAAAAAAAATTTAGAAAAACAAAAATTTATTGAAGAACAGTTATTGGAAATAAGCGCTCTTTCTCTGAGTTTAAATTCAAATACTTTAAAAAATGAAACTGAATTTAAAAAAATGATCTATCTTTTTTCTAGAGAAAGTGGATTGGAAATAAAAGAGATTGGAAAAGCTGAAAATATTTGGAAGAAAGAAAAATATTCATTAAAATATATTTTTTTTACATTCCAAGGAGACCTCCTTGGAATGGCAAAATTTTTATACTATATAAATAAAAGCAAAATTTACACAGATACATCTAAATCATACATTGAACTTACAAGAGATAAATTTAAAATATCATTGGGATATTTAGAAAAAAATAATGATTAATCAAGGGGATAAAATTGACGAAAGTATATTTGCTATTAATCCTAAACTTATGTACACTAACATACAGTACAAAAATTACTGATTACATAGATAAAAATGAACTAGAGAATTCTAAAAGAATCTTTATTGTTAAACCAAATGAAAATGTAAAAAAACTAGATATACATGAGGAGAAGTCTGAAAACACTGAAATCCCTGAAAAAAAGAAAGAAACAAATGAAGATTCTAAAATAGAAAAAAAAATTGAAGAAATCCAAGAGAGTATTAAACTAATAAATTCAGACTCTACGGCTATTATTCCTCGTCTAAAAGAAGTTAGTACTATTAAAGTAACTGGGATAAATAAAGAAATTATTCTAAAAGGAAGTAAAAAAGAGATTGAAGATGCTAAATATATAATTTTGAATCTTGATAAACCCAAAAAACAAATTAAAATAAAAGCTACAATAATAGATACAAGCGATAATTTATTTGAAAGACTAGGAATTAATCTTAATGTTAATACAAATCAAAATGAAAATTCTTCAGAATTTTTTGGTAACTTTTTAAATGGAGATTTATCATTAACAGGAATTATAAAAAAAGGAAGTAATTTTTTAGGAATTAATGTTGATCTCTTAAAAGAAAATGGTGATATAAAGATAGAAGCAATGCCAGTTCTCATTATATTAGAAGGTGAAGAGGGCGAATTACGTGTTACTGAAGAAGTTATTGTGGGGGAAAGAAAATATCAAAATAAAGATAATGAATATGTAGAGCCTGTTTTTGCTGAAGCCGGTGTTGTTTTTAAAATAAAACCAGAAATTAAAGAAACAGAAAAGGAGAAAGAAATACTACTATATATTGATTCGGAAATTAGTAACTTTAAATTAAGTTCAAATTTTAACGCTGATCAAGGAGCTAAACAAAAAAATAAAATTAATACTGTTATTACTATAAAAGATGGAGGGTCTATATTTATTGGGGGCTTAAAACAAAATGTCCTTAAAGAATCTGAAAAAAGAGTTCCTGTATTAAGTAAATTACCCTTCTTAGGAGCTTTATTTAAATATAAAAGAAAAAATAGAGAAATACGAGATATTTATATTGAAATTACAGGAGAGATTCAATATGAATAAATAAACTATTGGGAGAAATATATGAAAAATATGAAAAAGTGGGTTGGAACATTTAGTATAAGTCCAATTAATTTAATGCTTACCAATTTACAATTTAAAAATGAAACTATATGGATCAAGTTAAAAGTAAGCATTGGAGGAAGTCTTTTAAGAATTAAGTTTTCAAATCTTTTCGGAAGTCTTCCATTAAATATTGAAGAGGTTTATATCTATAAAATTGGAGAACAATCTTCTAAAAATTATCAAAAAATATTATTTAATGGGGAAGAAGGAATTTCTATATCAGAAAACAAAGAGATTTTTAGTGATATTATGGATTTTGAGATAGAACCTTCAGAAGACATTTGGATTGGAATTTATATAAAAGAGTTCACAGAGCTAAGTACTGGTAACTTTTCTGACTCAATGCATTACTTTACAGAAAAAAATAATTTATTAAAAAACTTTTATGCACTGGATAAAAAAGATAAAATAAATGAATACCAAAACTCTATTGTTCCTTTTATCACAAATATTGATATCCTCACTTCGAGTGATCATAAAGCTCTAGTTGCATTTGGTGATTCTATAACTGCTATAAATAACTGGACAGTATATTTAACAGAAAAACTTCAACAAAATAAAATTGGCAATATATCTGTACTTAGACAAGGAATTAATGGAAATAGATTAATTTATGACTCTATTCCAATAATAAAAGGTCTTTATGGATGTTCAGGACTGTCAAGGTTTGAAAGGGATGCTATTCTGCAGGCAGGAACCGCTTTTATAATTATATTTTTAGGTATTAATGATCTCATTCATCCCTTAGGTAATGCCCCTAAAAATGAAAAAGTAACAGCTAAAGAGTTAATTGACGGCTTTAAAATTTGCATTGAACGAGCTAGAGAAAAAAACATAAAAACAATAGGTGCTACACTTATGCCTTTTCATGGATATAAGTTATACTCTAAAGAGTTAGAATGTATTAGAAATGAAGTAAATCAATGGATAAGGTCATCGACTGATTATGACAGTATTATTGACTTTGATGAAATCATGAGAGATCAAAATAATCCACAAAAATTAAAGGCAGAGTACGATAGCGGCGACGGACTTCACCCTAATGATGCAGGTGCAAAAGCAATGGCTGATAGTATAGACTTAAAAAATTTTAGTTAATTTTTGAAGTAAAACCGCTTTAAAGAATAAATTTAAAAAAAGATTAAACACTTTAAAATACTAAGTTTATATAGTATAATGAAACTATGTCAAAAATAGCTAAAATTTAGATAGGAGATAATAAAAAATGGTTGATAAAAATAGGCTTTGTGAAATCTTGAATAACTTTAAGAATTCGAAAATTGCTGTTGTTGGAGATGTTATGTTAGATGACTATATCTTTGGAAGTGTTGATAGAATATCACCTGAAGCTCCAGTTCCAGTAATAAATGTAAAAAAAGAATCTTATGTCCTTGGTGGAGCTGCCAATGTGTTAAATAATCTAAAAAGTTTAAATACTCAAGTTTTCGCATTTGGAGTAATTGGAAATGACGATAATGGAAAGAGATTTTTGAAAGAACTAAATTCAAAAGAGATAAATACTGATGGAATAATATCAGATGATAAAAGGCCTACAGCTGTTAAAAGAAGAATAATTGCGCAAAATCAACAGCTTTTAAGAATGGACTGGGAAGATAAAAGTCCTATTTCCACTGAAATAGAAGATAAAATATTAGAAAAAATAAAAGATAAAATAAATGAGATAGACGCCATTATACTGTCTGATTATGATAAAGGTGTTTTAACAGAAAGATTATCTAAAGAAATAATAAAATTAGCAAGAGATAATAAAAAGATAATAACAGTTGATCCTAAGCCAAAAAATCACATGAATTATGTTGGTGCTACTTCAATAACTCCAAATAGAAAAGAAGCTCTGGAGTGTATGGAAAGTGAAAAATTTGAAAATGAAAACGACCTTATTAATAAGATGAAGGCTCTAAAAACTAAACTTAATTTAGAAAACTTATTACTAACAAGAAGTGAAGAAGGAATGACTTTATTTGAAAGTGACGAAGTAGAAACTATATCTACTGTAGCAAAAGAAGTTTATGATGTAACTGGTGCAGGAGATACAGTAATTTCAGTCTTTACTCTATCTAGAGTTGCTGGGGCTACATGGTTTGAAGCAGCAAGGATTGCAAACACTGCCGCTGGAATCGTTGTTGCTAAAATGGGAACTGCCACTGCTACCACAGATCAAATACTAGAATTTTATAATAAACTTTATCAAAATAACTAACTTTCATTTTTAGAACATAATAAAATAACAAGTAAAATAAAGGAGTATAAAATGTTTCGAAAATTCTTACACTATATTTTTAAATATAAAGGAAATATGTTATTAGTGCTAGCTGTTGTTGCTGGAATTACAACAATTGATTTAATATTACCATTTTTTTCAAGGCAAATTTTAAATGTCTATATCCCAAATAAAGATATAAGTTCTATAGTAAATGGTGGTATTATATTTTTAGTACTTATAGTAGCTTATACTATTTTAAACTTTACACAAAGTTATCTTGGGCATATTTGGGGATTAAAACTACATCAAGATATGAGAGAGAAGGCATTTAGAAAATTACAAGTTTTACCTTTTGATTACTTTGATAAAAATAAGGTGGGTATTATACTTTCAAGAATTACTAGTGATCTATTTACTACATCAGAAATGATTCATCATGGATTAGAAGATTTTCTTACTTTTATACTTGTGTCAATAGTAGGTTTTATACTATTGCTTCAAATAAATGTTTCTATAACTCTTTTAATATTTTCTTTTGTACTTGTACAATTAATAGCTACTGCTATGGCAAGAAAACATATGGAAAATATTTTTAGAAAGGCAAGAGAAAAAACAAGTACAGTATATGCAAAATTAGAAAGCAGTATTTCTGCTGTTCGTCTAACAAGAGCATTTGCAAATGAAAAAAGAGAATTAGAAGATTTTAAAAAGGGAGCAAAACTACAAGAAAAATCTGCCAAACAGACAAATTTTGCCTTAGCTTCATTTTCAGCAGTAAATAACTTCTTTACTCTATTACTTAACATTGTAATTTTAACTATATCTGGAATTGCTGTAATAAAAGGTAAAATAAACTATGGAGATTTATTAGCATACATTGTTTACTTTAATCTTTTGATGACTCCTATGAAGTTAATTATTAGATCTTTTGAGACTATACAAGAGGGATGGGTTAGTTTTATTAGATTTCAAGAATTAATAGATGAGCCTGAACCAATTAAAAATGTTCCAAATGCTGTAGTTGTAAAAGAGGTAAAAGGTGATATAAGTTTTGATAATGTTACATTTACTTATGAATCAGGTACAGAAACTGTGTTAAAGCATTTTAATTTAGATATTCCAGTTGGAAAAATGATAGCCTTAGTTGGACCAAGTGGTGTTGGAAAGACTACTATTGCTCAACTTATTCCAAGATTTTATGAAATAACATCAGGAAGTATATACATTGATAAAATAGATATAAGAGACTATGATTTAAGATCTCTTAGAGAAAACATAGGTTATGTTCAACAAGATGTAGTTATATTTTGGGGAACTATAAAAGAAAATATTGAATATGGAAAATTAGGAGCATCAGATATAGAGATTGTAAATGCTGCTAAACAAGCTGGAATACATGAATTTATAATGTCATTACCAGAGGGATATAATACTTTTGTTGGTGAACGTGGTGTTAAATTATCTGGAGGACAAAAGCAAAGAATATCATTAGCAAGAATTTTTCTAAAGAATCCAAAAATATTAATCTTAGATGAGGCAACAAGTGCTTTAGATAACTTAACAGAAGCTGTAATCCAAGAAAATATAGAAAAACTAACTAAAAACAGAACTGTTATTGTCGTAGCACATAGATTATCAACTATCCAACAAGCTGATGAAATAGTAGTATTAGGAAAAGATGGAATTGTAGAATCTGGTACTCATAAGGAATTAATTGAAAATAAAAAAGGACATTATTTTGAACTTTATAATGCACAATTTGACGGTTTTATAGGTGGATAAATATAACTTTATATAAGGAGTGAAGAATATGGCTAAAATTGCTGCTATAGAAGCTGGAGGAACAAAGTTTATTTGTGGAATTGGTAATGAAAATGGGGAAATATTTGAAAAAATTAGTATTCCAACAACTGTTCCCGAAGAAACAATGAAAAAAGTTATTGAGTATTTTAAAGGAAAAGAATTTGAAGTAATGGGTGTAGCTTGTTTTGGTCCTATTGATCCTGTGAAAGGTTCAAAAACTTATGGATACATTTCTAAAACTCCAAAACCAAACTGGACTGACTATGATATTATTGGTGAATTAAAAAAGAACTTCAATGTTCCTATGGAATTTGATACTGATGTTAACGGAGCTGCCCTTGGTGAATCTTTATGGGGAGCTGGAAAAGGATTAAATAGTGTAATGTACATTACTGTTGGTACAGGTATTGGAGCTGGAGCTGTTATTAATGGAAGAATGCTGCAAGGTTTAACTCATCCTGAAATGGGACATATTTCTATAAAGAGAAATGAAAATGACAAGTTTAAGGGAAAATGTCCTTTTCATAGTGATTGTTTGGAAGGTTTAGCTTCTGGACCAGCAATTGAAGATAGATGGGGTGAAAAGGCATACAACTTAGAAGATAAAAATGAGGTCTGGGAATTAGAAGCTTATTACTTAGCTCAAGCATTAATAAACTACATACTTATACTTTCTCCTCAAAGAATTATAATGGGTGGCGGAGTTATGAAACAAAAACAAATGTTTCCTCTTATAAGAAAAAATGTAAAAGAATTTTTAAATGGTTATGTTCATAAAAAAGAAATCCTTGAAGACATTGATAACTATATAGTGTATCCTGGATTAGAAGAAAATGCAGGCTTAATGGGAAGTTTAGCGTTAGGAAGCTTAGCATTAGAAACTAAATAAAAGAAGGTGTTCTCTTTTGAATGAAACAGCAGTTAATAAAACTAAGAATTTTTCAATATTAGAAGGTATTTTCTTCAATGGAATGTATTTAAGTACACAAGGATTTGTAATGATGAATTTAGCTCTATATTTTAATTCAAATCCTTTTTTTATAGCAATTATTTCAACATTACCTACTGCTACACAAGTATTACAAATTTTTACAAAAAAATTATATGATTTATTTAAAACAAGAAAAAAAACTCTTATGACAGCTGTGGTACTTTCCAGGTCTTCTATGGTTTTTCTTCCAATAGCAGTACTTTTTGATTTAAGAAATCCATATATTTTTACTGGAATAATACTTATGTATTCTTTTTTTGCTCCATTTGTAACAAATACTTGGACTTCAGCAATGGTAGAAATTATTGATAGTAAAAATAGAGGTAAATATTTTGGGAAAAGAAATTTTTTTATTTCTATATCCTCTGTTTTATTTACATTAGCTTACGGTAGTTTTTTAGCATTTCCTGATAAAAAATTAGGTTATTTTATCTTATCTCTATCAGTAGCTATATCAGCTTTAATAACAATAGTTCTAATGAGTAAACATCATATACCAAATTTCAAACCTACTATACACAAAGTAAGTTACCTTGATATATTTAAAAATAAAGATTTCGTAACTTATCTGAAATTTGTTTCAGTGTGGCTTTTTTCATTGGAATTTTTAAAGCCCTTTTTAGAATACTTTAGAGTAAGAACTTTAAACACTGATCCTAGGTTTCTTGCAAATATTGGAGTCTTAACAGCGGCAATTTCTATGTTTTTATATATTATTTATGGTAAGCTTTCAGATAAATATGGAAATAGAACTATACTTCGTTTAGGAATATCATTTGCCACTTATTATGTGCTTCTCTTTTTCACAATGACAGATGAAAACTTTAAAGTCTTATTAGTTCTATCTGGAATTTTTGATGCTATTGGTTTTACTGCTATAAATCTCTGCTTTTTAAATTTATTAATGGAGGTTTCGGAAGAACCTATTGAAGGATATATAGGAGTCTATTCTGTAGTTGTAGGATTCACCGCTATACTTGCCGGCCTAACTGCTGGTATCCTTGGTACTTTTATTAATGAAGGAGTTGTATATATTCTAGGAGAGAAAATATACACCATCAAACTAGCTTTTCTTATTGGTTTTTTATTAAGACTTTTTTCTCTATTAAGATTAACAAGTATAAATTCATTCCAAAAAGAATTTAAATTTAGTGGAACTCTTCCTCTTAGATCTGCTGTTAGTAAAAGAATTACTTCATTTTTACCCTCGTATATTGCTATTAGTAGAGAACGTAAAAAAGATGAGACTGGTAAAGATAATACAAATAACAAAAATAATGAAAATTAAGGAGTACATATGTTTAGAATTGGACAAGGATATGATGTTCATAAATATGCAAGTAACAGAGATCTTATATTAGGAGGAATAAAAATTCCATTTGAACTTGGTCTAAGTGGACATTCAGATGCTGATGTGTTAACTCATGCTGTTATGGATGCCTTAATAGGCGCGTTGGCTCTTGGAGATATTGGAAAGTTTTTCCCAGATACAGATCCTAAATATAAAGATGCAGATAGTATTTTACTTTTGAGAGAAATTTTAAAAGTAGTTTCTGATAAAGGATATAAAATCCAAAATATTGATGCCACTATTGTTGCACAAAAACCTAAATTACGAGACTATATTGATAAAATCAGAGAAAATTTAGCACAAGAAATTAATATTAATATTGAAGATATAAGTGTTAAAGCTACTACTGAAGAAAATTTAGGTTTTACAGGAAGCATGGAAGGTATGAAGTCGTACTGTGTTGTATTATTAATGAAAAAATAAAGTTTTTTTGGGGGAGGAAACTTAATTGAGAATCAAATTTGAATATTTAGACAATAATTTAAAGAAAAAAAGTGCTGTTTTAGACTTTAATAATAAAAAACATTTCTATGATTATTTAAAAGAAGAAAAATATACACTATTCAAATATAAAGAAATTTTCTTCAAAAAAGATAGAGGAAAATCGAAGGATATAAAAAATTTCATATCTTCTTTATACTTTTTAATAAAAGCAAATATAAATATCTTAGATGCTTTAGTTATCATCAAAGAAAATTTTCCAAATAAATTTAAAGAAAATATAAGTAAAACAATCTCTCATTTAAAAAAGGGTAAAAACTTAAAAGACAGTTTTATCTTTATTTCTAATGATGAGATTTTTTTAAATACTTTAAAAATTGGAGAAGAAAGTGGAAATATAATAGATGCCTTGGAGAATCTAAAGGAAAAATATGAATTCGAACATGAAATAAAAAAAGAAATTATTAATCTCAGCATGTACCCTATTTTAGTTTTAAGTACATCGATAATAATAGTAAGTATTTTATTTAAATTTATTGTTCCTAAATTTTCTGCTATATATCAAGACTTAGATAAAGAAATACCTAAATTAACAAATATAATCATGAAATTTGGTGTCTTCTATGAAAGACATCTTTTCTACATCATTGTAATTACTTCTGTAATACTAGCTTTTGCTATGTATTACTATAAAAAAAATAAATCAAAATATGAATCTCTGATTTTAAAACTACCTTTTATAAATAAATTATATTTAGAAATTCAGGTTTTATCTTTCACACAAAATATGCATATACTTACAAACGGAGGCTTAGATATTCTAACTTCTTTAGAGTTAAGTAAATACTCTGTTGGTTTTGTTTTAAAACAAGAAATTTCTGCTTTAAAGAAAAAATTAGAAAAAGGTATTAGTTTAAAAGAATCATTTAACAGTTCTTCTTTTTTCAACATAGAATATAAAAATTATATTACAATAGGTGAAGAAACTGGAGATTTAAATTTTATATTTTCACATATTAAAAATATCTATTTGATCAGAATAAAGGAAAAAATAAAAAGATTTTTAAAAATACTAGAACCTGTTTCCATAATCTTCATTGCTCTCATTATTGGAGTAATTATTTTTTCAATAATGTTGCCTATATTTAAGCTTGGAGAAAATATAGATATCTAAATAAATCTTTTAAATTACGAAATATTTTTTTCACAAACTACTAAATTTGCAAGATTCTGTGGACATTCTTCCCTATTCTAATTAAAAATAGGAATTGAAAAGTTACATTTCTTGTGATATACTTATTTTGTAGATAAAATTATTTAGGAGGTATTGTAAATGGCAGTTAAAGTTGCAATTAATGGATTTGGAAGAATAGGGAGATTAGCATTAAGATTAATGATTGAGAACCCAGAATTTGATGTAGTAGCAATTAATGATTTAACAGATGCTAAAATGTTAGCACATTTGTTTAAATACGATTCAGCTCAAGGAAGATTTAACGGAGAAATAGTAACAAAAGAAGGGGCTTTTGTTGTAAATGGAAAAGAAATTAAAACTTTTGCTAACGCTAAACCAGAAGAATTACCTTGGGGAAGCTTAGGAGTAGATGTAGTACTAGAATGTACTGGATTCTTTACTTCTAAAGAAACAGCAGAATTACATATTAAAGCAGGAGCTAAGAAAGTAGTTATTTCTGCACCAGCTACAGGAGAAATGAAAACTGTAGTTTATAACGTAAACCATAATATTCTTGATGGTACTGAGACAGTTCTTTCAGGAGCTTCTTGTACAACTAACTGTTTAGCACCAATGGCTAAAGTTTTAGATGAGAAATTTGGAATTGTAGAAGGATTAATGACTACTATTCATGCTTATACAGGAGATCAAAATACATTAGATGCTCCACACAGAAAAGGTGATTTAAGAAGAGCTAGAGCAGCAGCAGCTAATATAGTACCTAATACTACTGGAGCAGCAAAAGCTATTGGTTTAGTATTACCTAACTTAAAAGGAAAATTAGATGGAGCAGCTCAAAGAGTTCCAGTTATCACTGGTTCAGTTACTGAATTAGTTACAGTTTTAAACAAAGATACAAGTGTTGAAGAAATAAATGCAGCTATGAAAGCAGCAGCTAATGAATCTTTTGGATACACTGAAGATGAAATAGTTTCTAGTGATGTAATTGGTATCAGATTTGGTTCTTTATTTGATGGAACTCAAACAAAAGTATTAACAGTTGGTGGAAAGCAATTAGTAAAAACTGTTGCTTGGTATGATAATGAAATGTCATATACAGCTCAATTAATCAGAACATTGAAGTATTTTGTTGAAATTTCTAAATAAATTTTTTAATTAAAAATAGTCAGTAATAAAAGCGGGACATATATTAGATGGTTCCGCTTTTTCAAAAATCAAGGAGGATACAATGTCAAAAAAAACAGTTAAAGATATAGATGTAAATGGGAAAAAAGTCCTAATGAGAGTGGATTTTAATGTTCCTATGAAAGATGGAAAAATCACAGATGAAAATAGAATAGTAGCTGCATTACCAACTATTAAATATGTTTTACAAAATGGTGGTAAAGTAATAGCATTTTCACACTTAGGTAAAGTAAAAGAAGAAGCTGACAAAGCATCTAAATCTCTTAGACCTGTTGCCAAAAGATTAGCAGAATTATTAGGACAACCTGTAACATTTATTCCTGAAACAAGAGGTGCTGAATTAGAAAAAGCAGTTTCTGAGTTAAAAGATGGAGAAATTCTAATGTTTGAAAACACTAGATTTGAAGATATAGATGGTAAGAAAGAATCTAAAAATGATCCTGAATTAGGAAAATATTGGGCTTCATTAGGAGACGTTTTTGTAAATGATGCATTTGGAACAGCTCACAGAGCTCATGCTTCTAATGTAGGTATTGCTGGTCACCTAGAAACTGCTGCGGGATTCCTTATGGAAAAAGAAATAGAATTTATTGGAGGAGTTGTTAATAACCCAGCAAGACCTTTAGCTGCAATTCTTGGAGGAGCGAAAGTTTCTGATAAAATTGGTGTTATAGAAAATCTAATAGAAAAAGCAGATAAAATATTAATTGGTGGAGGAATGATGTTTACATTCCTAAAAGCACAAGGAAAAAA
This sequence comes from Sebaldella sp., assembly GCA_018058425.1. Taxonomy (GTDB): domain Bacteria; phylum Fusobacteriota; class Fusobacteriia; order Fusobacteriales; family Leptotrichiaceae; genus Sebaldella. The sequence goes on along the minus strand of JAGOZX010000021.1, from coordinate 5,279 downwards.
TATAGGTTCTTCATTATTAGAAGAGGACAAAGTAGAATTAGCTAAAGGATTACTAGAAAAAGCTAAGATTAATGGAAAAGAATTAATCTTACCAATAGATACAATAGTTGCAAAAGAGTTCAAAAATGATACTGAATTTAAAACTGTATCAGTTGATGACATCGAAGACGGATGGATGGGTCTTGATATAGGAGAAAAATCTATAGCTTTATTCACAGAAAAGTTAAAAGATGCTAAAACTGTGGTATGGAATGGTCCAATGGGTGTTTTTGAAATGCCTAACTTTGCTAAAGGAACTATTGGTGTATGTGAAGCAATAGCTCATTTACAAGGTGCTACAACTATAATTGGAGGCGGAGATTCTGCTGCTGCTGCAATTCAACTAGGTTATGCTGATAAATTTACACATATTTCTACAGGTGGAGGTGCTTCTCTAGAGTATCTTGAAGGAAAAGTATTACCAGGTGTAGAAGCTATTTCTGATAAGTAAAACTTTATTATTAGACTAGTTAAATCTAGATCAAATTTATAAATAAAAAGCTTTCTATGAAAAAATAAAACTCATAGAAAGCTTTCTTACTTATAGACTTTTTTACACTCCCCAAACTACTTCTAATAATACCAGTATTTTTTTATTTTACTTACTATTTTTTCTTGATTATCATACACTTTTAGAGAATTTCTTGTTTCACATGAAACAAAGTTTTTCTATTTAAATGTAATTACTTTTGGATTTTCAGATTTTATCCCAGCTTCTAAAATTTCTAATAATAATAAAGCTTCCTCATCTTTTACAAGTTTTTCCTTCTTATTAATTATAGCCTCATATAAATTATCATAAATTCTTCCATAATCACCAAGTGGTGTTACCATTACTTCTTCTTTCTCATTTCCACTGTTATCAATATAACTAATAACTCCATAATTTTCCACAGGGTCTAATCCAAAGCCTATATCTACTGGAAGCATTCCAGCCTTTAGACACTCTTCCTGTTTATCTATTCCATACTTTATAAAACTTCCGTTTATTCCATGAACTATAAATTTAGGATATTCGAGCTTTACAAGATAACTCGACTTTACCATAGCCTTAAAACCATCATAGAAAAGTTCTACCTGAAAATAGTTATCTACAGCTTTTTTATCCTTTATACTTTTTACATCATAATAGATTTTCTCTGGTTTTCCAAATAGTGAAATCATTTGATCAATCAGATGCGATCCTAAGCCCCAAAATGATCCATCCTCTGCTTTTCCAAAGCTCATTTGTTCATTAGGTCTAAAACGATCGAAATGTGACTCTAATTCAATTATTTCACCTAAATCTCCACCTTTTAAAACTTCTTTCAAAATTAAATAATCAGAATCAAATCTTCTATTTTGATAAGGCATTATTACCAGTTTTTTTTCTTTTGCTAATTCAAATAATTCTTTAGCCTCATCAACCGTCGAAGTAAAAGGTTTTTCCACTAAAACATTCTTTCCTGCTTCTAAACATTTTTTAGCTAATTCATAATGTGTAGATAATGGTGTACATACTGAAACCAAGTCTATTTCTTTATCATTTAGAACTACATTTAGATCATCTGTAAACTTAATATCATAATCAATATAATCTTTTTCTAATTCTGGCTTTCTTTTTCTGTTATAAATTGTAGTAACTTCCATGTTATCTCTAAATAGAACATAGGGCAGGTGGTATCTTGTAGTGCTTTTCCCAAATCCTAAAAATGCAATTTTTAATTTCATACACTTTCCTCCTGATTATTTTACAAATTTAAATCCTAAAAACTTAAAACTTACTATAAAAATAGAAATAAATATATATTTCAAATTCTTTATACTAAATTTCCTCTATAATATATTACCCTATTTTTCACTATAACACAAAGTATTTTTCCAAAGAAAAAAAGCTAGCTAAAGCTTTATAACTTTAACTAACTATATATTTATTTACAGAAAATCCCAAATCATCATTATTTTATTTTTAAAATGTAAATTTAAATCCTGCATTTACACTCTGAGTTTTATTATCTTCTAAAACACCAGCACTATAACCTGTAAATAACATTAAATTATCTCTATATTCATATTGTAAATCTATTCCTAAATTCAAATCATTTCTTCCTGCATTTCTTGACCAAACATCCATATTATCAGAAAATGCTTCCATACTCACTGTTTTATCTCCATAAGGATCTCCTAATTCATACAAATAATCTATTCTTGGTATTATCTTTACTTCATGATTTAGATTTTTATAAGCACTTATTTCTGCCTCTAATCCTACTCCTATTCTTGATGAAAGACCATTTGATGAATCTACATTTAAATTTAATCCATCTGCTCCGCTTTCATTATATGAATCTTGCGATATATAATCTAATATTACTCCTGCTGACGGCTTTAAACTTATTCTATCATTTATTTTTTTTGTATACTCTATTACAGTACTTCCACTTAATGACCATGAATCAAACTCTCCATTTACATCTCTATTACTATTATCATAAGTTATCTTTCTATTTACGTCATTTGTATTTTTATTATAACCAACTTTTGTTGTCCATTTAAAATTATTACTTAGCTCCTTTTCCACAACTCCTGTTAAAGACCATGTTTCTGTATCCTGCACTGATTTTGCAGTATCTTTATAATCATAATGAGAATCTAAATAAGTTAAAAATCCTCCAATTGAAGTTGTTTCATCTAAATTTTTCATTCCTCCAATTATTACTCCTCCAAAGTCTCCTTTAAATCCAATACTATCATCTTTTGAATCAACTTCAGATTTGCTTCCTAAAAAGTTTACATAAAATCCATTATTATTTTCATCCCTTTTATTTAAAATTTTCTCAATTCCTCTATCTATAATCTTATTTAAAGTAAACTGCTGATACATCTGATTTTCTACAGATGCCTGACCCATTAATTCAGTATTAGCATCTTTTATCTTATCGTCTTTAGTTATTGATTTTAGTGAATTATATATTTTATTTTGTTCTTCATTACTTTCAGAACCCGTATAATTATTCTCTAAAACAGTTCCTAAGTCTCCAACAAATACATTTTCAAAGTTATTTCTTGTAAGTGTAACTACATTTTTGTCATTTATACTTGCACTAAATAGTTTAGAATCTGAAACAACCTTTCCATCTCCTGTTATTTCATTTACATCTAACCCATTGTTTGTGTATACATCATCTGATGAATTTAAAGCTACACTTGCATTCACATATAAGTTGTCTTCTAAATTTAAAATTTCAGCATTTAAACTTCCTGTTTCACTGTCTAATACAAACTTTCCTCCACCTTGAATACTTAAAACATTATTTGTGGATACTGTTCCAGCATTTATCAATGTTGATGTAGAATCCAAATCATAGAACTTGCCATTTGTGCTTATATTTCCTGTGCCTTTTCCTGTAAAGTCAGTAGTTCCTTGAGTCACAGTGTCTTCTGTAGAACCATTTTTTAAAATTATTTCTGATCCAGAGGCAATTTTTACTGTAGAGTTAGAAGTAGCTCTAATTGCTGTGGTATTTTTACCTTCCATTAAAATCGTTCCATTATTTGTAAATGTTGAGTTACTAACATTAACTCCTGTTTTATTATCTCCAGTTATATGAATTGTGCCATTATTTACTCCTGTAGAACCTGAACTTAAATACATTCCATAATCACCTGTATTACTTATAGTCCCGTTATTTATTCCTGTAGCTCCACTATATAAAGTCATTCCATATGACCCATCATTAGCGATAATCCCTGTATTTTCGTTTGTTAGTGCAGTACCTGTTCCTGATCCATACATTCCATATGAAAAATTATTTTCAATTCTTCCTTTATTTATCGCTCCACTACCATTTGATGCATACATTCCGTAATATCCAATATTTTGTATTACTCCTGTAGCTTCATTTATACCAACTGAACCTGTTCCTGATATCTCCATTCCACTTTGTCCTGAATTAGTTTTTCCAACTATTCCATTTTTTATTAATCCATAATTTGTAGCTTTAGCTCCATTTTCTACATACATTCCTGATATAGCTGTATTAGCAACAACTCCTGTTGATTCATTTATTACTTCTGAACCAGCCCCACTACCTGCCATTCCATACATTCCTATATTTTCTACTGACCCTTTATTCGTTGCCTTAGCTCCTGATGATGCCTGCATACCTGATATATCATAAGTGTAACCTTGGTAAGTTCCATTTCTTACTATTCCACCTACTTCATTCACAGCTTCTGATCCTAAACCAACTGTAAGCATACCCCAACAAGATGTATTCTCTATCAAGCCATAATTTACAGTCTTTCCACCATACTCGGAATACATTCCTCTGTGACCTATATTTTCTATCACTCCTGTTACATTATTTATCCCTACAGCATCTGATCCTGAAACATAAAATCCATAATCACTTTTATTTTTTATTATTCCATCATTTGATCCTTTAGCTCCATTAGCAACATAAATTCCAGCTGCCCCTGTATTCTCAATAATTCCAGTTTGGCTGTTTATCGCTTCTGAACCAGTCTCATATACTAGAATTCCATAATTTCCAATATTTTTTATATCACCATTATTTAAAATACTAGCTCCACCTAATACTTCAACTCCACCATTATTTCCCAAAATTATACCATTATTTTCAAAGTGCGCTTGCCCTTCTACTTCTACTGTATAATCATATCCAGTGGTATCTAATGTATTATAATTATAAACATTAGTATTTTTATCAGTCATCCATAATGCTGCCTGCCCTGTTGACATTATATCACCGGATACATCATATCTCAGCATATCACCAACTATATTTTTTTCCCTTACTATCACGCCAGCTTCCTTAACTACTGGAAACCAATCAACTATTACTGGACCAGGGTCTGGAATCGGATTAGGATTAGGAATTGGGTCCGGATCGGGGATCGGACCATCGGGTATTGGGTCTGGGATAGGAATCGGATTCAACTTTAATGTATACATTTTAGAAAAACTATTATTAAAATCAAAATATGAACCTAATATCATGATTTCATTTTCTTTATTTATCTTTTTTTCTTCCATTTTTGGCTTTGCTTCCACTAAAGAAACACCTGCTAAACCTAAAATAGCAAAAACCATTATTTTACTTTTCATATTACTCCTTGTATAATATATTTAGGTTAATAAGGCAACCTATAATCCTTTATTAGCTGTCTTTATACAAATATTGTATAATTAAATTAATTAGGTAGAGGTATGTCGTAGACTCCTTGAAGCTTTGACT
>JAGOZX010000074.1 GCA_018058425.1 Sebaldella sp. | reverse complement strand
CTATTAAAATATTTTACACATATCATAATATATTTGATATAAATATTAAATAATAATCTCGATAATTTATCATTAATATTATAATTAAATTTTAGTTTCTATAACAACCTTCTTTCTCATTTTATAAATAAAAAAAGATGCTGCTTTTTATCACAACATCTTTTTATTATTTATTTAACTATTTTCACCTTGCTCAAATAATTTTTCATCTTTTATTACTTCTTCTTCTACTTTAGCTTCTTCTTCTAATAGTTTTGAAACTGTATCTTCTTTCTTATCCACAGCCTCTACTTCTTCTAGTGGCTTACCTGAAATTATAGCTCTAACTTCATTACCAGTTATAGTTTCCTTTTTAAGTAGTAATTCTGCTACACCATCTAATTTATCTCTATTATCTCTTAATAAATCTAATGTATTTTTATATTCACGTTTTAAAAGTCCTCTTATTTCTAAATCAACTTCTCTTGCTGTCTCATCACTCATACCACTGCTAAGTATGAATTCTCCATCTTGAGGTTCTAAGTTTATAGGTCCTATTGTTGCATTCATTCCTACCTTAGTTACATATGCCTTAGCTAGTCCTGTTACATGTCTTATATCAGAATAAGCTCCTGTACTTATATCATCTAATACTAGCTCTTCAGCTGCTCTTCCACCAAATGATACACGTATATCAGCAATTATTTTTTTACTTCCTGTTACTAGCTTTTCCTCTGGAAGAGGCATCATAAATCCTCCTGCACTTCCTCTAGGTATTATAGTAACTTTATGTACAGGATCAGCTTCTGGTGTTAACTCACTCACCACAGCATGTCCAGCTTCATGATAAGCTAATAATCTTTTTTCTTCTGGTCGTATTATCTTAGACTTTTGTCCCAGTCCCATACCTATTTTGTCCACAGCTTCATCTAAATCAAGCATCTTTATTGTATCTCTTCCTTCTCTTGCTGCTAATATTGCTGCTTCATTTAATAAGTTTTCTAAATCTGCTCCTACGAAACCTGGAGTGATCTTTGCTATATCTCCTAACTCCACATCAGGAGCTAATTTTTTATTTTTAGCGTGCACTTCTAAAATAGCTATTCTACCTTGTACATCTGGTGCATCTACACTTATTCTTCTATCAAATCTTCCAGCTCTTAAAAGTGCCGGATCTAAAACATCTTCTCTATTAGTGGCTGCTACTACTATGATTTTTTCATCTGTTTCAAAACCATCCATCTCTACTAATAATTGATTCAGCGTTTGTTCTCTTTCATCATTACCGCCATGTTTTCCATTTCCTCTTTTACGTCCAACAGCATCTATTTCATCTATAAAAATAATTGCAGGTTTACTTTTTTTAGCCTTCTCGAAAAGGTCTCTTACTCTTGAAGCACCAACTCCTACAAACATTTCTACGAATTCTGATCCTGAAATACTGAAAAATGATGCTCCTGATTCACCTGCCACAGCTTTAGCTAGTAAAGTTTTTCCAGTTCCTGGTCTTCCTAGAAGTAAAACTCCTTTTGGAACTCTTGCTCCTGCTTTTGTAAATTTCTCTGGGTTTTTTAAGAATTCTACTATTTCTTTTAATTCTTCTTTTGCCTCATCTACTCCAGCTACATCATCAAATTTTACTTTTGATAAATTTTCATTTTTATTAGTTTTTGTTTTTCCAAAGTTAAATATCTGTCCAGGTCCACCTTGTCCATTTGACATTTTTTTACTTAAATAAACAAATGCTCCTATAATTAAAATTACTGGTAAAAAGTTAATTAATATAGGCCAAAATAAACTTGGTGCTGTTGGTTGCTGAACATTTAACTTAGCATTTGACTCATTAATTACACCCATTAGATTTGGATCATCTCCAACTCTTTCTGTAATTTTTCTAGTTTTATAAGTTATTTCTTTGTCGCCCTCTTTTACTTTTCCTACTATAAACTCATCTTTTTCTCCGACTTCTTTAATTACACCTGTCTTAACTTTATTTACAAAATCAGTATACTCTACTTCTTTTCTATTCTGCATAGAAGCGTCTAACTTATCTGTAAGACCTGGGAGAGCTGTTAATAATAAAAATAACATTATTACTCCAAGTATAATTGGAAACTTATTAAATGGAGGTTTTTGATTATTATTATTTCCACCATTATTTTGATTTTTCCGTTGTTTTTTGAGCTCTTCTAATCTTTTCGATATATCATCTTTTTTATCATTATTATTTTGCATTTTTCCTCCTAATAATTAATTTCACCTGTCTGTCCTCATTTAACAGCTCTTTTGCTGCTAGTTTTCCAGAGATTTTTATATCTCCAACAGCTGCTATTTCTTTATCTACTTCTATTATTGGAATTAAATTTCTAATTCTCTTCTCAACTTTTTCATCAATTAGTATTTTTTTTATTTTTTTATATCCTAAGTTTTTTAAATATATTCTATCTCCTTCCTTTCTACTACGAATCGATATTTCTGAATTCTTATCTAAAAAAATTGTCTTTATATCTTCATTAAATTCTATTTTTTTATCTATAGATACCAACATTAAAATATAATTTCCCCATTCTAGTGTTTGCCCCAATTTTAATTTTTGTTCTTGTAATTCATATTCATTTTCTTTTTTAAAAATCACCTCTAGTTTATCATAATTCTTGTAAAGTATAAAGCTATTTCCTAAATTTATTTCTTTATTTCCTTCTGAATTTATCAAATCACGGATTTGTCTAATTTTTTCTCTATTTATTTGTATATTATACGAAGAAATTAAAGAAAAAATCTGCTTGTTTTGCTCAGCTTTAGATAAATTAATTAATTTACTTAATTTTAATTCTCCATTTTCATTTTTTTCTTCTATTTCTAAGTCATTTATTTCATTTATTAAATTAAAAACTTTTTCCTTAAATAAAGGATTTATTTCATTAAATAAAGGGAAAATTAAATTTCTAATCTTATTCCTTGTATACTTTATTTCTAAATTTGTAGAATCTATTCTATATTCTTCATTTACATTATCTAATATATTTAGTATGTCTTCTTTTTTAAAATCTAATATAGGCCTTATTATGTTTCCCCGTTTTACAGGAATTCCCTTTAGCCCATTTAGTGATGTTCCTCTTAACATTCTAAAAATAAAAGTTTCAATATTATCATCTAAGTTATGACCTGTTGCTACTTTATTTAATCCCTTTTCTTCCATAATATTAGAAAAAACTTTGTATCTTCCGTATCTTCCTGCTTCTTCTTCTGATAACTTATTTTCTTTCATAAGTTTCCCTAAGTTTATTTCCTTTATATGATACTCTACATCATTTTTATAAGAAAATAATTTCACAAAAGATATATCCAACTCCACATCATCTCTTATCTTATGATTGACATACACAAGCTCTATACTTAAGTTGTACTCTTCTTTTAAGGAGTTTAGAATATAAAATAAAAATACAGAGTCTGGACCTCCGGAAAACGCTATAAGTACTTTGTCATTTTTCTCTAGTAATTCATTAGTTTTTACATATTTCCTTACTTTCTCAACTATTTTAGAATCTAACATTTTTTAATTCCTCTATTTTTATTCCTGTATAGTAATGCTTCAAAATTTGATCATACTTCATATTTTTTACTGCCATACCATAAGCACCCCATTGTGAAAGTCCCACTCCATGTCCTGATCCATTACCACTGAACATAAAAGAATCTCCCAAGTCCTGAAATTCAAAAATTGTACTAAAAAGATTGGTATATCCTAATTTTTTTCTAAATTCATTTGAAGTTAGCTCTATTCTTTTATTTTCTCCTAAAATATAGACTCTTTCTATTCTATTATCTTTTTTTTCCATAGTGATTTCATTTGGATATACGCCAAAAATATTTTTAAATTTTTGTTTTGTAATAGTATATGACCAATTCTTCCTAGGTGAGTAATCGTTATTTCCTATATCATTTATACTTCTAAGATAGTCTACAGGTTTACCACCCCAGACATCCTCAGAATTCGCAGTATATCCTCCACTATCAGAATGAAAAACTGCATTAATAGGTTCACCATTATAAGTCATTATTATATTTTTGGTATTATTGACTAATTTATTAATACTCTCATCTTCAGCACTGATACCTCTATAAACTTGTGAATCTACATTATCTACTAAGTCATAATTTTTGAACTTAGAATTTTTTGTATTGTAATAAGCATAAGTTCTTGCTGCTATTATCTGAGCTTTAACAGCCTCTTCTGGAAATTTTTTACCTATTTCACTTGGAACTACACTATAAATATACTCATCTAATTCCACAATATCAACAGGAATCATTTTCCCATTTTCAGTTATCAAGCTGATATCACCTCGATAAGCATTATAATTTGATCCATTTTTACTTATATAAATATACTTATCTCCACTCTTTTTAAAGAGTATATTACTATAAGTACTTCCATTATATTTTATTCCATCTTTACTGTAAGAAACTCTTATTTCTTTACTCTTATCTAAAAGTATATTATCAGCAATGATTTCTACTTCATCATCAGCTTTTATGTACAGCTCCTTACCTGCATTTATCATCAATGCTACTTTTACTGTATTATCAGAAAAATAGAACTGAGTCATTATTAGGAAAACAATTAATATTATTTTAAGTCTCATATTATTTTAGTTGGCCTGTCTCCCTTCTCTTTCTTAAATGCTCGTCATGAGTTTTAGAAAAATATGTTCCTCCTTTATATGTAAAGAAAAACAAATCTTCCATTTTTTCAGCATGCCAAACCGCATCAAATGTTTCTTTTGAAGGATTTGAAATAGGAGTTGGTGTTAGTCCTGTGTGTTTATAACTGTTATAAGGAGACATATCTGTTATTAATTCTTTTCTGTATGCCTGTCTTCCTAAAACATATTTAAGTGTTGCATCTGATTCCAGTCTCATACCTATTTCTAATCTTTTCTGAAATAATCCTGCTACTTTTGGTTTATCTTCTTTTTTAGAAACTTCTAACTCCACAATAGAAGCTAATTTTAATTTATTATAAAACTCTTCTTTATTAGGGTACTTAGCTGGTGGATAAGCTTTTAAAAACTCTCCTAATATGGTGTTAACTATTTCTTTTTCTGTAGCTCCTTCATAGAAAAAGTAAGTTTCTGGATAAAAATATCCCTCATAGTTATTATCTGGATGTGGATAAGGAAAATCTTTCTCATTAAGAGCTTCTTGAAGCTTTTCTTTTTTTCCTAAACCTAGCTTTTCTATTCGTTCAAATACCTGCTTATTAGTAAAGCCTTCAGGAATTGTAAGTCTTATCTCATCTGTATTTCCACTTGTTATTTTGTTTATAACTTCAAATTTACTAACTTTCCCATTAAACTTATATGAGCCTAACTTAGCTTTTGAAGCATTACCTGTTATCCTTAGATATATTTTATCTGAAATATTGTATTTTATCCCTAAGTCATTATAAATTTTATTAAAGTTATCACCCTTACGTACAACAATAAATTTATTTGTAAAATTTCTAGTTGGTGCTAAAAAATTTATAAAAAATAGAATAAATAAAAATATTATTATTCCTATTAAAGCACTAAAAACAATTATAATTTTTTTCATCTTTCTCCTCGTCTATCTTCTACTTTTTTACTTCTACTGCTTCATCAAATTTAATTGTACCATCTTCACCAAATTTGCTTAATCTTTCATAAAAATCTTTTTCTTTTTGAGCCTTTTCTAATTCCTCATCATCACGAATACTAGGATCAAAGTTTGGTTTTTTTAATCTTGATGTATTATATCCAGCTCTTTTTATCTCAGCTAGTATTTCATTTACTGTATCTGTATCCACAGAAGTTGATCTTGTCATTATTTTTATTACACGATTATCTTCAAAATAAATAGCTAAGTACTCCATTTTATCATCAAAATAAATTATCTTATTTTTATTATTTAATGGCCCTGATTTTCTTACATAAAAATATACATTATCTTTATCTTCCTGAACCCATGCTCTTCCCTCTACTTTAACCCACTTGTTCTTTTTTGTATTATAACCTTTTGTAATATAATTATACCCTTGCCCTTCTTGTGCAAGTTCAATGCTTATATTTTCGAAGTTTCTGCTTAGCATATCATTATCATATAATAAATACCAAACACCCGAAGCTTTAGAAACATCAAATTTCAATTTTGGATTTATACGATTATCTACTTTTTGTATAGTATTTACAATTGGTGTACATGATAATATATTTAATGCTAAAAATACACTAAAAATACTAATATATAATTTTTTCATAACTATTTTCACCTTTTCATTTTTTAAGTATTATATCATATTACCACTTTTAAATAAAGGATATAGTGTAATCTAATAATTTTTTACATGAATTAATTTCTCATATATTTTTAGTATTAATAAATGGTTTTTCAGAAAAGTATTCTCTTAATACATACTATTAAAAGAATATTTTCTTATTTTAAAATTTTTATGATCAAAAGTATATTTACTATTCCTTTGATTGCACCTTTGTAATTGAAGTAATTATAATTTATGAACCTTATTAAAAAAATTCCTCCATTCGTATTTATATCTTTGATATAAACCTATTGAAGAAATTTCTATTTTAATATAATTTATTATTTTGATAAGATTCTGCTTAATTCTTCTAAGATATTGCTGTTTTCACTTTTACCTATTTTTTCTGCTACCTTTTCAGCTATCTTATCGATATATTTTTCTTCCTCTGTTACTTCTGCTACTTGAGCCGCTTTCTTTTCTTTCAGTAATTTTTCTATACTTGGTAAGAGATCGTATGGTTTGAGCTTCTCTTTTTCTTCCTCTACCTCAGGTTTTATTTCTTCTATTATTTCCTCGACTTTTTCCATTTGAGGTTTTTCCTCTATTATTCTCATATTCTGTTCAGCTCTTATTTCATTTACATTTATTATACCACTTGTACTATCAGAAGAAATTATATCTTTTATACCTGAATCCAATAATTCTATTCCATATTTTCTTTCTTCTTTCTTAACTTTTTCTAGTACATATTCGCCAATCTCATGTCTATTTCCTAATAACTGCTCTAAATTTTGTGTGGCTACGTACTCTCTTAAAGCCATTTGTATTAATATATATATTTGATTCTCTAAATTATTTATTTCTTTGTAATTCGTAATAGGGTCTACCACTCTATATTGAGCTATAAAGTTAAATCTTAGCATTGCTCTATCTTTTGTTAGTATTTCTTCTCCCTGCATATCAAGCTGTTTTATTCTCAAATCTACTGGGAAAACCTCTATTTTTTGACTTCCATTCCAAAAATAATATACACCAGATTTTAAAGTCTTTCTATACTGATTATCAATAATCAAAAGTCCTGCTTCATAATCTTTAATCTCAAATTTTGAATACACTCCAGTTAACCTGTCAAGTATACCAAAATATTTCTCATCTATTTCTATACCTGTATTTAAGTCAACTATTTCAAAATAATTATCTTTCATCTTATTCCAAAATAAATAACTTCCAACTAAACATTGTCCTTTAAAAAGTCCATCCTGATACCAAAGAAGCAGTTCTCTTTCTCTTACTTTTTTTATATCAAAGTCATGTATAAAGTCTGGATCACTATCAAATATTTTTTCCATTGTTTCATCATAGACAATTGCTTCTCTTAAATCTACCTTTTGAAAAGTATTTCTGTAGTATTTTTTTGATGCTGCATATGTTCCACTTGTAAGTACTTTTTCATATACTCCACTCTTATAATATAAGACTATATTATAATCTTCTATTTCTACTATGTCGAACATTTCACTTAACTTTGTTTTAGCGAATACATTCTTTATTTTCTCATCCATTTCAAAAGCAGTTTTCAGGTCAATTTTAGCAAAAGAATTTCTTCCTACAACTCTCCAGAAAGCATGCTTTCCTTCATAAAAACCGCCTTGAAAAATACCATCTCTATAATATATTAATATCTCATCTTCTTTTACATCCTGAACTTCTATTTCTTCCCTTAATCTCTCATTTTTTAATAAAACATCTATATTTTTATCAGTTTCAAAAACGCCTGTGCATGAGTACTTTATATATTTTTTGTTAGATAGATTAGAAGTTCTATAGCTTCCATCTTTTATGTAGTCTATTAATTTTTCATTTTTAAAAACTAATACTCTTTCTCCTTCATTTATTATATGCTTCATCTCTAATGATACCTCCTTCATTTACATATATATTCTGCTCAAATAAGTAAGATTATTCTTTCTGTATTTTCATCAAATATAAATAACTTTCATGTCATAAATAGTATCATTTTTTGGATAAAAAGTAAATTAAATTAATGAAATATGGTATAATAAGAAAAAAATCAAGAGGAGATTAAGAATGAAAAAAAAATTTATTGTATTTTCTTTACTTGTTTTTTTATTTTCTTGTGGAAAAAAGGAAGCTGAAAAGGTAGAAAAACTTCCTGCTGAAGATAAAAAAACAGAAATTACTGAAACAGTGAAAAAAGAAAGAATCATTTCTATAACAGGTGTTGGAGATATTATGCTTGGAAGTAACTATCCATCAAATAGTCTACTACCGCCAAATAACAGCAACATATTAAAAGATGTCGAATCAGAACTAAAAAATTCAGATATTACTTTTGGAAATTTAGAAGGTACTCTATTTGATAGTGGAGGAACTCCAAAAACTTGTGCAAACCCTTCTGTTTGTTATGTTTTTAGAACCCCTTCTACATTTGGTAAATACCTTGCGGATTCAGGCTTTGATGTTATGAGTATTGCTAATAACCATAATGGAGATTTTGGAGCTATTGGAAGGCAGAAAACAAAAGAAAACTTAGATTCACTTGGTATTAAATATGCTGGATTAGCTGGTACTAATGAATCTGTTATTTTCGAAAAAGATGGAGTTAAATATGGATTTGCAGCCTTTGCTCCTAATAATGGAACTGTTAGTATAAATGATATAGAGCATGCTAAAGAAGTTGTGAAAAATTTAAAAGCTAATTCTGACATAGTAATTGTTTCATTCCATGGTGGTGCTGAGGGGGATAAATATCAAAATGTTCCTCGAAAAAATGAAATGTTTTATGGCGAAAATAGAGGTGATGTTTATAAGTTCTCGCATGCAATGGTAGATGCTGGAGCTGATATTATATTTGGACAAGGCCCACACGTTATTAGAGCTGTAGAGCTATACAATGATAAGTTTATCTCATATAGTGCAGGGAACTTTGCTACTTATGGAAACTTTAGTTTATCTGGTGTAAAAGGTATTGCCCCAATATTTAAAATTAATATAGATCAAGATGGAAATTTTATAGATGGAAAAATAATTTCTACATATCAAGTAAAAGGAAGTGGACCTAAAATAGATCAAAATAATAGAGCTGCTAAAAAGGTTATTGAACTTACTAAAAATGATTTTCCAGATACAAAACTAGAAATTTCTGAAACTGGAGAAATCAAAAAGATAAAATAATCTCATTATTAAAGAGATTATCTAAAAACGAACTGTCTAAAAAAATAAATATATAAAAGTATGGCAAAAAGCAATAGAAACAAAGCCCATAAAATTTGTCATTCTGAGAAGCGCAGCGACGTGAGAATCTGTTTTTTATTCTCTAATCAAAAGTCGCTGTGTTCTCTACATAATACACTTCAAACTTATCTCACTACAATAATTAAAACAATAGAAACAAAGCCTATAAATCTGTCATTCTGAGAAGCGCAGCGACGTGAGAATCTGTTTTTTTATTCTATATTTTTTTATCACAATAAAAAATGAGCCTTCCAGCCCACTTTCTATAAATCTTACCACTGATACTTAATACCAAAATTAAAACTTTCATCTCTAGTATCATCAGAAAACCCTGCATTATAACCACCAAATACTGAAATATTTTCCTTATAGTTATAAACTAAATGAATTCCTAAGTCTAGTACATCTTTACCTGCTTCTCTAGAAATAACTGATATCCCATCATCAAATGCTGACATTGTTACATCTCTATCTTTATAAGGATCAGCTAATTCATATGAATATCTTACTGATGGTATAACTTTAAAGTTAGTATTTGTACTATTATATACTGTTATATCTGGTCTTAATCCTACTTCTGCTCTTACTGAAGTTCCACTTGCTCCATCTACATTTAGTGCATAAGTATTATCACCAGTTTCTGTATAAGAATTCTGTCTTAAATAATCTACACTCACTCCAAATGACGGTATTAACTCTATATTTTTACCAATATTTTGTGTATACTCTATTTTTGTTTTCCCACCTGCTGACCAAGAATTAAAATCTCCATTTAATTCTCTATTACTTCTGTCATATGTTATTTTTCTTGTCATGTCTGTCATTCCATAGTTATAATTTATAGTATTTGTCCATTTTAACTTTTCAGTTACGTCAGTTACTAATGCTCCACTTATTGATAATGTATCACTCTTCTGATTTGATTTTCCATTATCTTTATAATCTATGTCCGAACTTAAATAACCTAAAAATCCTCCAGCTGATGTATTATTACTTACCTTTTTCATTCCACCTATTATCATACCAATTTCTTTATCTTTATATCCTGATGAATCTTCATTTTCATCTGCATTTGTTTCACTCCCAATAAAATTAATGTAAACACCGTGATCTTTTAAGTTATCTCTTTTATCTAATAATGCCTCTGTACTTTTTCCTAATACATTGCTTCTATTAAATCCTTGATACATTAAATTACTTACTATCCCTTTTCCTGTTAATTCTTCCTCTGCTAATTTGGCTTGTTCACTTGAAGTCACATTTACTTTTAGTGAATTATAAATTTTATTTTTGCTGCTATCATTTTCAGAACCATCATAATTTTTTTCTAATACATTTCCAAAATCTCCATCAAAAACATCTGTGAAGTTTTTTCTTGCCATTACAATATTATAATCTCCTGGTGTTCTTTGTTCTAGCTTGCTTGTGAACAAATATGAATCTGAAAGTACATCTCCTGCTCCTGTTAAGTTATCTGTATTTAAATTATCAAATACATATTCATTTCCAGAAGAATCGATTGTTCCTTCAGCATTTACATACATATTTCCCTCTAACTCTATACTTCCTGCATTTATAGTTCCTGTCTTTGTATCTAAAACAAATTTACCAGTATCTTGAACCACAAATTTACCACCTGTAACTATATTTCCTGCATTTATTAATGTAGAAGTTGCATCTATATCATAGGCCTTTCCACCTGAATTACTATTAGCTGCTCCTGTACTGATTTTATCATTATATTCTGTTGAAGATTGTGTTATTGCTGCATTTCCATTAAGTATTATTTGTGAATTTTGCCCTATTCTAACTGTACTATTATTTACAGCTTTTATTCCTATACTGTTTGTTCCATCTATTTGAATAATACCATTATTTGTAAAAGTTCCATTATTTACATAAACTCCCCATTTGTTATCTCCTGTTAAATGAATAGTTCCTAAATTTGTGGCTGTAGCAGTATTTATAAACATGCCGTATGTCCCTTTATTTTCTATTAAACCTTTATTAATACCTGTTCCTGAATCATATACATACATACCATAGTCTTTCTCATTTGCTATTACTCCTGTTACTTCATTTATTGCTGTTGAGCCAACTCCTGCTGCGTGCATACCATTATTTCCAGTAGTTTCTATTCTCCCCATATTTATTCCTGTTCCAGCATTATTAATAAATATTCCTGTCATTCCATTATTTCTTATTATTCCTTTATTTGTCCCTGTTGAACTATCTCCTACTGCCATTCCATAATTTCCAGTACTTGCCACAATCCCTGTTACTTCATTTATTGCTTCTGAACCCAAACCAGTCACAGAAATTGCTGATGAGCCTATATTTTCTATTACACCTTTATTTATTCCTTTTCCTGAGTTTAAAATATACATTCCATATTGTCCATTATTCGAAACAATACCAGTTTCATCATTTATTCCAACAGCTCCAGCACCTGTTACATAAATTCCTCTTGCTCCTGTATTTTTTATTATACCTTTATTTGTCCCTGTTGATCTATCTCCTACAACCATTCCATAGTCGCCTTTATTTGCTATTACTCCTGTTTCTTCATTTACTGCTTCTGAAAGAAATGTTGCATACATCCCATGTGTTCCTGTATTTTCAATTTGTCCATTATTAATTATCTTACCTGCATCTACAGCATACATTCCATACTTACCATCATTAGCAATTAAGCCTGTAATTTCATTTGTTCCTGTAGATCCCGATCTAGTTGCATAAAGTCCATAATCCCCTGTATTTATGATCGTTCCTGTATTTATTCCAACAGCTGAATTATCTATATAAAAACCACGAACTCCTTCATTTTTTATTATTCCTTTATTTATTCCTGTTGATCTATCTCCTAAAACCATTCCATAATTACCTTTATTTGCAACAATTCCTGTTTCTTCATTTACTACTTCTGAAATACCAGTTGCATAAATACCATGAGTTCCTATATTTTTTATTTCTCCTTTATTTGTTCCTGTTGCAGTTATTATATACATTCCATACTGACCTGTATTAGAAATTACACCTGTTGTTTCATTCACTCCATTTGATCCTGCTCCTACTATATAAAATCCACTTAATCCTGTATTTGCTATCTTTCCTTTATTTATAGCTGTTGCCCCAGCTCTTGTATTTATACCATAATCACTTGTATTTGCTATAATTCCTGTTTCTTCATTTACAGCATTTGTACCTACTCCTGTTATGTACATACCACTTTGTCCTATATTTTCTATTTTACCATTATTTATTCCTATTGATGCATTATCTGCATATATACCATAATTCCCAGTATTTTTTATTACTCCATTGTTTATTCCTTCTCCACTTTGTGTGATAAAAATACCACTTGTCCCATTATTATTTATGGTACCTGCTATTTCATTTGTTCCTTTTGAACCATCTCCTATAATGTATAGCCCTGCATTTCCAAAATTACTTATCTTACCATTATTAACTCCAACAGCTCCACTTCCTATTTTCAGACCATTTGTTCCATTGTTTTCTATCACTCCATTATTTATTCCTGTACTTCCAATTCCCATTATGCTCATTCCATATAAGCTTTCGTTTTTAATTACTCCGTCATTTGTAGCCTTAGATCCTGACTCAGCATACATTCCATACTGACCTGTATTTTTTATAATTCCTTTATTTAGAATTTCTCCTCCTAATGAAGCATACATTCCATTTGTTCCATTATTACTGATTTCTCCACTCACTTCATTTGTTCCCTTAGAACCATAATTATAAACCGCCATACCTAAACTTGTTCCATTTTGTATTTTCCCATTGTTTATTCCTGCCGATTGTTCTGATATTCTCATTCCAATACTTCCACTGTTTCTTATTGTTCCATTATTTGTTACTAAAGTATTTAATCCTGTTGCATTTATCCCATGTGATCCATTATTTTCTATTAATCCATTATTTACAGCCACAGAATTGTCTAATACCCGCATTCCATAATCTCCAGTATTTTTTATTGTACCATTATTTATTCCTGACCCTCCATTTACTAAATAAAATCCATGAAGTCCACCATTTTCTATACTTCCATCATTTGTAACTTTACTATCTAAACCATCTGCATACATTCCTACATTCTTACTATTTTTTATGACTCCACCAGATTCATTCGTAGCTTCTGCCCCAGACACTGCCTGCATCCCTCTATTGCCTGAATTTTGAACAATTCCACGATTAATGAGACTAGTCCCTTCTCCTTGACCATACATTCCATAGTCCTCAATATTTCGGACTATACCACTTACTTCATTTATTATTGTTGCTCCATTTTTAGCAAACATTCCATAACTTTTCCCATTTTGTATTATTCCATTATTTATTGATAAACTTCCTAGACCAAAACTGTCCATTCCAGAATCTCCTAAGTTTTCAATTACTCCATTAATTCCATTTACAGCTATTGCTCCATCTTTAGAATGCATACCATAACTTTTTCCATTTCGTATTACTCCATTATTAGTAATAATAGTCCCTGTATCTGTTGCGTACATTCCATAGTCTTCTGAGTTTTTCACTATTCCACTTGCTTCATTAATAGCCTCTGCACCATTTCTAACATAGATTCCATAACTCTTTCCATTCTGAATATTACCATAGTTAGTAATTGTGCTCCCTGTTCCCACTCCATAAATTCCATAATTAAGTAGATTTTCCACAGAACCTGTCGCTTGGTTTATTACTGTACTTCCATTATCAGAGTATATTCCATAACTTCCATTATTTGTTATAGTTCCTTTATTTATAACTGATGCTCCGTTTATAACATTTATCCCATAATGTGATCCCAAAACAGTTCCATTATTTTCAAAATTTGCTCCATTTTCCACTTTTACTGTAAAATTATTCATATCTTCATTTTGAAAATTTGAATTTAATATATTATTATTCTCAACATTTGTATTTACATCCATCATCCATAAAGCTGTTCCTGATGATAGTATATCATCTGAAACTATATAATTTCTAGTTTGTCCAAGCTGTTCTTTTTCTACCATTATTATCCCATTTTCTCTCACTACTGGTATATAGATTGGTGTAATTTCTTCTGGAATGTTTGGTACTTCCTCTGCTGGGTTTTCTTCTTCTGGAATTTCTGGTGCTTCCTCATCATTACTATTGTCATTATTTTCAGTATTTGTATGACTTGATTTTTTACCTTTACCTTTTACTGTTGTTTTAAAATTTGAATTTAAAATTACTATTTCACTTTCAGTTTCAGTATTTATTTTCACTTTAGACTGAGCAGCTCCTAATGAACTAAAAACAGCTAATAGTGAAATTACTTGAATTACTTTATTTTTGTACGATCTATTTTTAAATTTATACATTTTTACCACCTTTTTTCTTTAAAGAGCTTTAGTCTTTCATTATTCACAATATATGTATACAACTTTATATTAGAAATTAATTTATTCTCACTTATTTTAACATAAATATTTTTTTATGAGGTGTTATTATATAATGCTAATAAAAATATGTCAAATTTTCATCTTTATCCTTAGTTCTGTCCTTTATTTTTATTATACACCCAAACATTTGTACAGTCAATCGTTTTAATCAAGAAAAATTAATATTTTTATCACTTAATAATTAATATGTTACCAACATGTTACATGCTTTTAAAGATAAGTAATATTTAATAATATAAAATGGTCAAAATTTATTTCAAAAATTCTTTTCTGAAATAGTACCTTGACCATTATTTTTAAGTTTTTTATATAAATTACTTCTTTATAATTGATTCTAGTATCTCCTGAATTTTGGCATCAGCATTTTTACTGTACGTCTTTTCTAACTCTTCTTTGCTGTTATCTTTGACCATTTTAAATTTACTGATATCAACGATATTTTTAGTATTTATTTTTACTCCCATAGAACTTCCAATTGGAATAACAGTATCTTTACCTAAACTACTTTTCACAATAATAATTCTAACAGAAAATAGTTTTTCACTCTTATTATTTTTTGATTTTAATTCTTTTATTTCTGTAACTACACCATCATACTCTTTTTTATCTGTACTATTTAAAAGTTTCACACTATTTCCTGCCTTAACTTTTTTAGCTTCTTTTTCACTAATTTCTACATTCAGCCATAAGTCATCAGAATTAGTTATTTTAAATAATTCTTGTCCTTCATTTATTATTTGGTCTACATTAGTAAATTTTTCAGTTATAATTCCAGATATTGGAGCATATATCTTAGTTCTTTCATATTCTACAAATGCTTTTTTATATTTATCCACAGCTGCCATTACTTCTTCATCTTCTAAAACCTTTTGATTTTCTACAGGTACAAATTTTGTATTTGTAACTTTGGTATTTACAACCTTTGTTTCTCTTGATAAAACTGGCACTTTATTTGTCTTCTCTTTCTCTCTTGCTCTCTTTATTGCAGCTAAACTTTCATCATACTCCACTTTACTTATTAATCCTGCCGTATAAGCTTCCCTATCATTTCTAAATTTTTCCTCTGCAATTAAAACTTCTTTACTATATCCTTTAGAAGTCTTTTCTCCAGTTACTTTTACAGAAGTAACTGGCACAGACTTAACTCCCGTAGAACTAACTTTTACAAATGATTTTCTTATAATTACACTTTTTAATTCTTTTTCTGCATTTTCTAAATTCTTTATGTATTCTGTGTCATCTATAG
>JAGOZX010000020.1 GCA_018058425.1 Sebaldella sp. | reverse complement strand
ATTTTTGTCCTTTGTATAATCACCTAAAAGAGTAAATGTCTCACAATCTCTTTCTCCTACACTTTTACCATTATAATAAGCATTTTTTTTATCTTTGGAATACTCATGATCAATTACTAAAAAGGTTTTAGGATCTGCCCCTTCAATTTCTATCCCATTAAAGTATACATGATTTTTATCTTTATGATATACTCTTCCGCGAATCTCTTTAATTTCAAGAAAGTCTGATCCTTTTGCATTCAAAATCATTTTTTCTTCCTTATAAGCAAAATTTTTATCTTTTGAATATCTGTCTTTCATTATTATAAATGTCTCTGGATCAGATTTATCAAGTTTTATATTTTTATAATATACGCTATTTTTATCTTTCATATAATTATTGTCTAGTACTATAAAACTTGATGAATCCACTTCTTTTAAAATTTCATTGTTATAGTATATGTGATTATCATCTTTCGCATAGTTATTTTGTAAAATTACAAAGCTTGTTGAATCTGCCTCATTCAGAATTTCATTTTCATAATACACATGGTTTCTATCTTTTGTAAAATGATAATTTAGAACCTCAAAAGTAGAACTATCAGTTCCCTTCTGCTCTTCTCCCATAAAATAAACATGATTTTTATCTTTTGAATAAAATACATTTTTATCTTCTATTATAAAACTGTCTATATCCACATTTTGTATTTTCTTATTTTTATAATAAATATTATTATTATTTGAACTATATGCCTGAGTATCTTCCACATAGTTGCACCCAAAACTCAGAACTGCCATAGGTATCTTTATTCCTCCTATATCTTTTCCTTCTTCGTTTCCATCAAAAGTTTCTAAAATATCAATTGTTTTTCGAGGATCTGAATCCTCTAAAGAACTATCCTTATAATAAACTGATTTTTTATCTTTAAAAAATACTCCTGTTAAACTACCAAATTTACTAAGAGATCCATCAGGCTTTTCATTAAACACTTCAACTACCTTAAAACTTTTACTGTCTACATCGTTTATATCTTTTTTCCAGTAATTAAAATAAATAAATTGTTTATCTTTATGCACAGGTACTTTATTTGTATCACGATATCCTGGAATATAAACAATTTCTAGTGTCTTAAAATCTGCACCATATATTGAGTTCTCTATTGTTCTGACATCTTTACTTATTTTTGAATCTTTTAGATTTTCATAAGTACCATCTAAATATATCTTTTTCCCATCATATGCAACTCTGCTGTCATTTTTTAAAATTTCAAATTTATTACTCTTTACTTTTATCATTTGTTTTCTTGAAATTTCAGTATCATAATAATAAACTCCATTTGGAGTTTTAATATATCCTTTTTCATATTCCTGCGGTGGCTGGCATGTAAAGACTTTAAAACATATTAATAAATATAACAAAAAAACTTTCCGCATTACTTCCCCCTTTTTAAATTAATTAATTTATTATACTAGATTGGATTTTCTTGGTCAACAGATACTGATTATTTACTTTTAGAATTTCCCCACTTAACATGCTGCTCTATAAAAGCTATCTTAATTGACTATCATGCTTGATTGTTTATACTTTATTCTGAGCACAAGCTAAGCCCCAAGTCTTCTGAATTTTGACGTATATAATCCCTAAATTGATTTCCAAATACCCATGCTTTTTCTAACCATGGATGAGTTAGGTATCCCCAAGTGAAATCTTTTGCAATAAAAAAATAGTAATCCCCATCAGGATAGAAAGAGGGAAAATACACATTATATCCTCCGCCATGATAACGTTCATCAGCTATAAAAGTATCTTCTTTTGGAGTAGTAATTCTTGGATTATATCTAAAATCTGTATGTTGCCAATCCAAAGCATACATATACTCATCGTTATTCATACATTTCACAAAAGAACTTATAAGAATTTTTTTCGCTGTTTCGTATTTTTGGCTCAAATCGTGTATGTTATAAACATCAACTGGAATTGTAAAAGTAAATGGTGATAACGAGGATTTTCCCTTAGGATTAAAATTGAATTTTTTATGCACATTTTCCCATATTTGATCAGACTCATTTTCCTCTAATACAAGCCATAACTCTGTTTGTTGTTTCATTCTTGTCTTTACCTCACATTTTTTTATATTTAATTAGCTCGTAAAATCTCCAGACTTTTTATCTAAATTTTCTCATAGAACCATTTATTACTCTACATTGCTCCCATATTTTGTTTAAATATAGAAATAACCTCATTAACAAATTTATCTTCTGCTTTTCTTTCTGGCCGTTTTGTCACTATAATTTTTGAATTCTCATATTTTCCATATGCTACAACTGTTTCTCCGTTATTTTCTTCAATTTCAAATTCTTCAAGATTAAAATCTTCAAACCAGTTCATATCTGTAATAAACAAGATTAGATCAGGTTTTATTTCCTTTATTTCTTTAAACAATATTTTTTTACATACCTCTAGTTGTATACTACATAACTTATCACTGGGATTTCCTCCGCTAGATTTAGCTACTTTATATAAATTACTCCAGGCTATTTTTGATATCCAGATATCATCATTGTGCCCGCTTATTTTCTTCAATATTTCTCTCGTCACTCTCCAAAATGAACTTTTATTTGTATCATATCCACGTTCAGGTGTAATTATTTTTGTCCACTGAAATGCATTCTTTCCCATTTCAATAACTTTTTCAGCATACTCATCAACACTTATTTCACTTTCCCATTCGTTATCCCAGCCATTTATTGCTCTTCCCACCACCAGTAATTTAAAATCAGAATTCTTATATTCCTCTCCAACCATTAAACTGCAACAAGCTAAAGATTCAGATACATTTTTTAAATTATTTAGTAATTCAACATATAAATTTTTCATATCATTCCTCCATTTGTCTTCTTATATCTTCCAATTCACCAGGTTTAAAATCCCAATCATGATCTGTTTCATTATCACATAAAAACCCATCAATTAAATTATTCAAAATTATTTTTTCCATCATTGACTTCTTCTTTGTTCCAACTATAAAAAAGAAGCTGTCCCAGTCAATAGTAAATAAGATTTCTTTATCCTCTGAATAAATGTGATAATCCTTTATACTTATCTCTTCACAAAATTCTTCTTCAGTTATCTTATCCAAAAATACTAATTTTTCTTCATCATAAAATTCTTGTACGATTTTTACTTCATTTTTGCTGAATAATTTAAATATTTTATACATTGCAATTTTTACAAAAATGTCAAAATGTCCTTCCACTGGATGATAAATAGAATTTTCAGTGGAATAATTACTTATTTTTTCTGCAATTTCTTCTTTTCGATATTCTTTTTTCAAAGCTCCTATCGAAGTTCTTAGTCCTCTGTTTAGCTCGCTTTTGTCATTTAAATCCACTCCTTGAACAATTAAATCCCAAGAAACTGTCTTTCCATTATCAATAATGTCTTTCTCTGTCGGAAATTCATCTCCATTATACATATATATTTCCTTATGATCACTTGATATCTTTTTTAGCTCTTCAAAATCCTCCACCAGTTCCTCATAAGTTATTTTCTTAGTTCTTTTAAAATTATCAGTTAAGTTCTCTGAATTTTTCATTGTAAAAAATGGCAAAAGTCCAACAAATACTGTGTCATAATAATTTTTAAAATGATCCTTTATTTTGCAGTTATAAGGATAAATATTATTATTTTGAAAAATATCTTTCTCAATTTCATTATTTTTTTTATTTTTCATAATATTTCGCACCCCTTCATTTAATTATTTAATCATCAAAAGTCGTTAATAGTTACTGCTTTAAGTGACTCTACTCTCTCTTTTTCAAAATCTTTTTTATACTTCTTTAACTCTTTATATTTTTCTCTTGTTATTGGTTTTTTCACACTCAAATCAGAACTATACATATAATTTTTATCTATAAATACTCCAGTATCAAACTTTTCCTTATCAATTTTAATTTCGTCTCCTGGTTCAACATATAAAAAAGTTGAAAAATCAATCCCATTTTTAGCTGTATAGAATTTTGGGACACTTGTAGCATAAACTACTATATTTTCTTTCGTTTTTAATACCGCCGTTCTTCTATTTGGAAAAAATATTGATTGAACTTTACTATTTTTAACTAATGGCTCTTCTGTTAATGTATAAATATTTTCACCAAATTTCAGTAGAACGATGTTATAATGCACAGCATACAATTCCATGTCTTTAATGTTCAATTTATTCTTAGTGATGAGATTATAATCATACGAATATAATAGCTGGTATAATTTTTCATTATTCACAATCATAAATGGCTTATTTTTTCCTTCATCTAATTCTACCTTTGAATAAACCATTGACTCTTTTTTATTCAAAATAGTTCTACCAAGGAAAGCAACTCCATCTCTGGCAATATAATAGTTATTTTTATCTTCAAATAGAAATCCTCCAGAATATTTAAACGTCTCTTGATCTACATTAAGTTTTTGTATATTTCGATATCTAATTCCAGCGCCAGATTCTCCAGTCTTAATATCACTCACGTAAACGCCATTTTTATCTTTTACCACAGTATCTCCATATCTAATCAAATCATCACACATATTACTTGATTGACCGCTAATTATGACCTCAAATGTCTCTATATCATAATTTATTTTTTTATCCTTTGCAAAAATCATATTATTGCTTATTATATAATATCCATTTTTCTTATAGCTTTTAGGATCTGCTCCATCTAATTTTTGACCGTAATAATAAATTCCATTTTTATCTAAAACAAATCCATCACTTTTTACTCCATTTGAAATAACTTCATGAGTTAGCGGATCAATATTTTCTAAAATTGTACCTTTATAATATACATGATTCTTATCTGAGGCGTAGTCTACATCTACTTTTGATAACTTAAACGTTTCATAATCAGCTTCTTTTACTTCTCTTGCTTCATCTTTTTCTCCATAATAAGAAGCATAAATTTTACTTGGAGTTTCTTTTATAGAATCTTTCGAAGTTACTAAATCCCCTCCAAAACTAACTTGATATTGTATACTTTTCCCAACATATCCAACATATACTGAAGGACATGCAAATAATCCAATACTAAATATGAAATATATCATTAATTTTTTTTCTTTCACAAATCTCCCCATTTCTTTTTATTTTGAACAAATTTATATTTACAGATATTTAATTATACATTTCTGTATCCTTTTAAAATAAACTGTTAATTGTTTTTTTCAATTTCACATATTTTGCCAATTAAAGTAATAGAGAGATAATATAGTCCATCTAATTCTGAAAGACCGTGTTCGTCAGCTAATTTTTTTACAAATATCCATTCACAATCTTCAAATTTCTCTATTATTATTTTTTTATGTTCATCATAATTAAAAAACTGATTTTTTTCATCTGACTGCGATACGATCATATACATGGATAAACCATATATATTTTTTTCAGAGTCTATAAACTCGTTAACACATTCCTGTTCATTTTTTAGTTTTTCTATTTGTTCATTAACTATGTTCCATTTATTAGCATTGAATTCGATAATTTTGTTATTACCTCCATCGTACCATCCATGTTTAAATTCTACCAAGTAAGAATTTTCTCCCATACTATCCATTATATAATAGTCTAAAAAATTTCTTTTATTATTTTTTCTATAATACACCTCCATAACTGCTCTCCTTCCTGTTCTCATAAAAGCTGGAAAAACAACAGAAGATAGTGTTCTTTCTCTATATTTCAATGGATTTTCTTCTAAATCATAATAATATTGTTTGATTTCCTGAATCAAGTTTATACAAAAGTTCTCTATAAATTTTATTGGAGCATCCTTTTTTGTATATCTCTCTTCAATTATTTCAAATTTCATAAAACCACCTTCTATAATTTTATTTATTCCACCTCATATTCATCAAATATTTATGTTAAACCAGCCCTTTACAAGTCCACATGGAATATGATTATTCAAAAAGCTAACATAATTTGGCCTAATAGCTCAAATTTATGCTAGCTTTTTCAGCTTTAAACTTCACTTTTCTTCGCTATCATTGTCCTAAAATTTGGGTCCGATCCACAGTAATATATAATTTCAAGGTTACGCTTAACTTTATTTTAATTTAATATCAGTAAATTTGTTGTTCTTCTCCTAAAGGAAATTCAGGTTCACTGATAAACAATTCTAATAAGTCATATGTATCATTCCCTCCCTCCTTTAGGCATTACGGTGATTACTTTACCTGAA
This sequence comes from Sebaldella sp., assembly GCA_018058425.1. Taxonomy (GTDB): domain Bacteria; phylum Fusobacteriota; class Fusobacteriia; order Fusobacteriales; family Leptotrichiaceae; genus Sebaldella. The sequence goes on along the minus strand of JAGOZX010000020.1, from coordinate 36,307 downwards.
GTATTAGTAATTACAGTTATATCAGATGAAATATATTCATAAGTGCCTTTTTCTTTTCCTATGATCTTGATTCCATTATTTATAGCATCTTCTACAACTATTGGTGGTTATTTCTAGGTTGAATATATTCTCGTCTGTCAATTATCCTAAATTTTAGATCTGATCTATTCAAGTATCTTTTTATAAATCTTCTGTAGTTACTTCTCCCAATAAACTATCATCACATTGCAACCTATTAATTCCTCTTCTATAATATTTTTTATAATTCCCCAATTTCCACCCGCTAGACCAGCTCCCATCATTGGTATTCCTATCTTAAGATGTGAAAAATGTTTTTTCAATTTTTTCAAACTTTCCCTAATAAATATATACCTATTTTCTTCTGTATCTTCAAGCTCTTCTTTATAATTATTAATTGGAGTTAAAGAAGTATACTTTTTAGAAGCCTTACCTATATTTATTTGTGTAAATGCATTTACAATAAAACTATCTTCTATTAAAACTGCATTTATCATTCCCGGATAATTGCCTTTTTTTATTATTTTATAAGCTTCTGGAAAAGTTTCTTTAATTTGTTTTGCCAATCCTTTTCCCATGATCCCCATACAGTTACATCCATGAATTAAAACATCTATTTTTTTTTCTTTCAATAATGTAATAATATCTCCCCTAACTTCTTTCATTTTCTACTAATTTCCTCCAAACCTCTTCAAATTCTCCTTTTGTTATTTCTTTTACTTCTTTTATTTCTTTCTCTCCCATAATATCTTTTATTTCTGGAAATTTCTCATAAGGCAAAAAAGTGCCACTTTCCTCATTTTCCGTTGCATATCTTACTTCTCCATCTTTTAAAAGATCAAGATATCTTACTGCATAATTTTTTATATCCATTTCTATATAAGCTTCAACTGGAGTACCCTCTAAATTATAATTTGATTTGATATATAGATATTTAATTTCCACCACCTACATTTCCATATTCAATTATTCGCCCTCTAATGTTTAAAATACTTTCATTAGGAATTAAAAATACTCCATTTCTTCCTTCAATAACCTCAAGTCCTTTAACATCTATCTTTATATAATTTGTGTATTTATACTTATTTGGTACATTTATAAATTTTGAACTCAATGACATTGGAGTTGTATCATATGGTGCTATATCAGATAAATATTGCCCATTCCCATATCGTGCATCCTTTGGATTATTAGCTTTTAATGATGGAAATAATTTTTCTGATTCTAAAATACCATTTAAACCTTTTTCATTAGTATAATGATATAGATATTCAGGATTTAAAATACTGCTATTATTCACATCTACCTTAACCTTAACTACCTTACCATCAGCTGTCACCATGCTTACTTCTTGTGATGGATTTGTTAAAGTATTCGTTGTTTCTTTTGGTTTTAATGATATATTTCCTAATTCTAGTATTCCTTTATTTATACCTAATCCTATTAACGCTCTTTCTTCAAATGATAACTCTTTTCCTGATAATAAATCTCTTCCCATTATTGCTTCAGTCATCATTTTATATTCACCATAAACTGGTATAAAGTTAGTGGCCATTGATACATATCCCACATTCTTCTGGAATTCTTTTGCATCTTCCACTCCAAGTCCTGCCATTGCCATATTCATAGCATCTGCCTTTGTTCTTGTATATGGTGACATTGCATCTACCTGATTTTTAAAGTCTGATGATGTATTATATAGCTGATCTAACAAATCAAATCTTACAATATGTTCCATTGTATTTGCTGTTCCAGCTGTTGTTATTGCATTTCTTAATTCTGATTCTGTCAATTTGACATTACCATTATCTGGTGACGGCATCCATGATGCATTATAAGGTTCATTGAATTTTGCTGCATTTGCTACGCCTTCTTTCTCGCTCTTTTTAGCTAATGCATTCGCTTCTTTCTTCTCTTCAGCTATTTTACATGGTTTATCACAATAAACTACATTTGGAATAAATCCTTTGTCTCCTGGTTTTGGTTTTACCTCTTGTTTTGTTTTTTCCTCTTTTTTTACTACTGCTCCAACTGCATCACTTAGTCTTTGTTGGCATTTTAAATCTGGTCCACATGCTTTCATTTTTCTAATAAAATCATTTTCTGCTTCATTAGAACTAACTGGTGCATAATCCAAATCATTTTTATCAATTCTTCCATATACTTCATTTCCTACTGTGAGTATACTACTTCCTTTCATTACCTCATCATAAAAGCTATTTCCATTTCCACTTATTGGCTTTCTTCCTATTGATGTAAAATCTTCTTCTAATCCATAACCTTGAGACACATTCTTTTCGCTCTGATTATAAGTATAAGGATTACTTGGATTAAAATGATTCATTTCATACATTAAACCATTATATACCTCTTTTGAATTTGACATATCTATTTTACTTGGATCTAAGAATATTAATAAACTTCCATCTTCTTTATAAAAAGCTCCTGCTTCTTGTCCTTTTGATTCATCTGCAAATAAAATAAGCATTGGAGTATCTTTATCTATTCCAAAAGTTTCTCTTAGTCCGTTTGCAGAATCATTTGCTAGCATTAAAGCTCCCGCTGCTTTTTCTTCGTTTGTTAAATCTTTATTCTCATTGAACTTCTTATACTTATCTTTCATTGTTAGTGTATTATTCATATCACTATCTGTAGATCTCAATGTTCCAACTAAGTTATCTAAGAAATTGCTTCCTTCATTTTTATCAACTGCTAATGCAGCTTTTATTACATCTCCTGGTAAATTGATTAGACCATTTATATCCATTATTACTTGATTTCTTGTAGTTGTATTTATCAAGTCAGTATGTAATGTTGTATTTATTTGATCTACTACCTCATCTTTTGTCACTACCTGAGCTTTAGCAATATCTGTATTTATTCCTAATTTATCTAAATCTAATTTTACTCCATTTTCTGTTACTTCTGTATTCACAAATGTTGCATTTGTATTCTGTTCTTTATCATGACTTCCATACTGTATTGATGTTTGTGGTGCTGGTGTTTTCCCACCTATTCCACTTATCTGTGCTCCTGAATTCTCTCCTCTATTATAATCCTCTAAGTTTCCAATTACAAGATTTTTTGTATCTATACTTAATTTATTTTCATCACTTAAACTTCCTACAATAGCTCCTATGTTTGTCAGTGTTTCATTTACCTTTATACTTCCCCCATTTTCTGCTATTATACTTGTTTGATTACTTACCCATTTACTTTCTCCATTATTTTGACTATATCCTCCGCCAAATGATGGTGATGCTGTTCCTGATTGAAATTCTGTTCCTGGTAATTTCCCACTCACATTTATTCCAACATTTGAGCTCTCACCATGAGTTTTGTACTCATCTTGTAACGATATTATATTTAAATTCTTACCGATATCAAAATTTATTTTATCAGCTATTACATTTGCTCCTTTAAATGTTGCATCTTCCTTTGTTGTTAATTGGAATGTTCCTCCTGCTGATATAAATGTATTATCATAACTCTTTGATGTTGTATTTGAATTCCCTGCTGATGCATTAAGTCCTCCTAATGCATTATTATTTACAATATCATACCCTGCATTTATTCCCATTGAATTTGATTTTGTATCATTTTTGTATGTATTTTCTCCTGCTAGTGCTTCAAAGTTCTTAGCATCTATTATTATGTTTTCTCCTACTGTGATTTTCTGATTTACGAATCTTACATCTCCTTCAGATTGTACAACCATATTTCCGCCTACATTAATTACTCCTGCTACTGACTTTGTTCCACTTGTATTTGATTCGTAACTACTTTGACTATAACTCGCTGTTACTGATGCACTTACCAATCCTTTTGCAGCATCTTTTAAGTTGTTTCCGCCACTTACTGGATTGTTTAATCCATCTGTTACTAATCCCTTAGCTCCTATATAGCCATCTGCTTCATACCATGATCTTAAATTTCCTGTTAAAGCTGATATATTTCTTAAATCTTGGAATCCATTCCCTAATGTATTTATTGTCTGTGATGCATTTCCAAATCCATAATCTTTTATATTATTGCTTATATCACTTACTGTACTTACCATTTGAGCTGGAGTAAATCCTGCACTTACACTCACTCCTATGCTACTGCTTTTCTGCTTTACTTTCTCTTCAAAAGTTTCCTTAGCATCTAATAACTCCACTCCATTTTTACCCTTTATTATTAGATCTTCTCCTATGTTAGCCTGCATTGCTTCTGTTCTTACTTTATTTCCTGCATCTAATACTGTACTTCCTTCTGATACTAATGTTGATATTGCTACCGTTGTTCCATTACTTTGTTGTTCAAGGCTGTTTTTATTGTAGCTTACTCCTGCTGTTATGCCTCCTCCTCCACTTGAGAAGTTTGTATCAAATCCACTACTTTTTACTTTTGAATAATAACTATTATCTAATGTTTCTGCTAAGATATTTATATTATTTCCCGCTGTGGCTATTATGTTTCCACCTGTATTTTCTATCCCATCTTTTACTGCTATTACATTTGATGCTTTTATATTTATATCATTTTTTGCATCAAGTATCACATTATTTCCTACTATTGTAGAACCTACTGCTCCTTCTTGATAACTCTTCATTTCTGATTCTGTACTTGATAAGGTTCTTTTTACTTTTGATTTTGAATCTAATTGTCTTGTTTCTTTCTCATTTACTATATTTATATTCTCTGCTGTTAATTGTACTGTTCCATCTGAACCTATCATACTTCCTCTTACATTTATATCATTATTAGCATTTAATATTACACTGTCTGTTCCTGATACTTCTGAGCCTGCATATTGTGTTCCTTTATAGTATTGGAAGTTATCTTTATTTGTTCCAAACTTATCTTCTCCATTTAAAGCCATACTTCCTATTGTTATATTTTCTTTTGCATCTATTATTGTGTTCTTTCCTGTTACTACTCCTGCTTCTGATAAGTAATTTTTTCCTTCTATATATGTTGTTCCTTCTGATTCTATACTTCCTACACTTAAGATCTTATCATTCGTTGATTTATGGAATTCTCCTTTATCAAGTACTGATGTTACTTTACTTGAACTGTTTATTATATCTCCATTTTCTGCTGATAAGACTACTGATTCTATTCCTTTTATTCTTCCACCTATGTTTTCTATGTTTCCTTTTGTAGCTATTACTGTTACTTGGTTACCTTTGATTTCTGATAATTCATTTGTATTTGTTACATTATATACTTTTCCTGCATTTACATAAGTTACTCCGCCATTTCCTATTAACTGACCATTATTTCTTATTTCATCTGCATTTATTGCTGTTAATTCTAACCCGCCTATCTTATTTCTTCCATCTACTTCTATACTTGCTAGTGTTGTTTGACTTAAATATACTTTTGGTACTAGTACTTTTTGACCATCCACTACTTCATATTCGTACCAGATAATATCACTTTTAAGTGCTTTTACTTGATCTTTTGTTAATGATACTCCCACCGTTAATTGTAAATCCTTTTGCACATCTACAGAATTATCAAGCATTGCTTTCATTAATTCCTTGTCACTTAAGCCATTAATAAATCTTGTCCCTAATTTATCTGATATGGCTCTAGTTACTATTAAGTATTCATAGTAAGCGTCTCCAAGTCTTCTTGCTCTATTCCATTCGCTACTTTCATCATAACCTAATCTACTTAAGAAATAATCACTTCCATAAAAACTTGCTAGATTTATATATTTACTTCTAGTTTCAAGTAAGTATTTTGATGTTTGATCTGTTGATGTTGTGAATAAACTACTTTTAGCTGATAATGGATCTATTGGTAATATTCCAGATGTTTTTATTTCTGTTAATGGATCCATATTCTTTACTATATTTACTATTCCTGATGTATTACTAGTTCCTGTACTTGTAGTCTTCGTTATATCTCCAGCTATTCCACTTGTTGAACTTCCATTTACTATTTGACTAGCTGTGTCTATTTCTGGTGTTAATATTAAAGTTCCTGTATTTAATATTAAGTTTCTTGCTTCTATTACACTTGCCTGTCCTGTTATATATGATGTATCTCCTGTTTTTATTAACCTTCTATATCTAACAGGTCTTGTTGAACTATTTATTCCATGCCATTCTACTTCTTCATAACCATCTTTTAAAATGATTGCTGCTCCAAGAGTTGTATTATTTTTTAGTGTTGTTACATTTAGTTCTGCTCTTTCTCCTGCTGATATCTTTCCATCTATATTATTTAACTCATTTGCTGTTATATTAATATCAGTTCCAGCTAATATATTTCCATAAGTTGTTATTGCATTACTTTTCACTTTTCCTTTTATTGATTCTCCAGGATACATTTGTGTATCTGATACTGCTACTCCAAATTCTCCATCTGTTACAAATCTACTTCTTATCTCTGCTCCATAATAATAATCTAGTAATGAGTTATATCCTCCTTGCAAATTTGCTATATTTAATATTGAATTAAAGTGATTTACTCTTCCTGCATTTGAGCCTGCATTTTCTTCTTTTCCAAATGCCCAACTGCTATTAAATTCTGCTTCTGTATATTTTTGTCCATCCCAAGTTTCATAATATACTTCATAATCATTTAATCCTGTTACTTCTCCTATATTATCTATCTTAGTTACATTTATATTTATATCTCCAGAACTTTGTATTGTCCCTACTTTATTTAATAGATAGTTTCCTCTTAAGTTTATAGTATTAAGAGATAAAAGTTCTCCTCTATTATTTTCAAGGTCTCCAAATTCTAAGTCTAATAACTCTCCTCCATAAATTGCTTTACCTAAACTGTTAGTTATTTTATTTGTTGCCTTTAAACCTAACTGTCCTGAAAAAGCTATTAGGTCATTGTTTGTTATATTAAAACCTATTATTCTTCCATCTTCACCAGTTATTATATTGTTATTTATTACATTTCCTGTTCCTTCAATAACAATAATATCTGATGCTAATTCAGTATTATTTGTTATATCTCTACCTTTTATTTCTATATATCCTGTACCTGTTGTTACTCCATTATTAGATATATCTAAACCATTTATTTGAAGGTAGTTTTCGCCATGTAATGTTCCTGTTAGAGTTAGATTTCCAATTGATGTTAAAACTACATCATTTCCTCTTATTAAACCCGTATTATTATATCCAAATAGATTTTGTAATTCTATACTATTTGATTCTAGTGTTCCTTGATTTAGGATATTTGAGTTATTTAGTTCTAACTTTTGATTTGAACCTATATATCCACCTGTTACATTATTAAGATTTGTATTATTAGCTGATATTTTGTTATCTGCTTCGATTCTTCCACTATTTATTAGTGTAGGAGTTTCTAGTTCTATATTAGTTGAACTTAAGTAACCACTATTAGTTATGTTAGCCCCTTTTAATTTAGAATCTTCTAATACTACAATCTTATTAGTATTAGATATATTCCCTAACGTATCTACATCTAAATTACTTGCTAAGATTTCTCCTGTATTTGTAAATGTTCCTCTTCCTGTTATCTTTTCTGATACTTTCATAGAACCGCTATTAAATATATCTCTTGAGTTTAAATCTCCTCCTACTAATGTTTCATTGTAGTTTGCATAGTTTCCTGATATATTAAAACTTCCATTTGTTCTTACTGAACCTTGATTTATTGCATTTCCATTTGATATTATTGTATCTCCTGCATTTATCTTTCCTGTTGTTTTGTTATCTATATTTGATGCTGTTATCTTTTGATTTGCTGTAACTTCTCCACTATTATCTAAGTTTTTCACTGTAATATTTTTTTCAGAAATTACTTTTCCTGTATTTACTGTGTTCTGAGCTGACACATCTCCTGTACTTTGGAGTGATCCTGTATTATTTAGGTCTTTTCCTATTACTACACTAGTTTCTCCATAAGCTGTTCCTAAATTGTTTAAATTTCCTTTTATATCTAAATTATTTCCTGCTACTATTTTTCCTTGATTATTTGTATCTCCTGCTACAGTTACATTTCCTTCAGTTTGTAAATTATCTTTATTATTTAGGTTACCACCTACACTTACTGCTTCAGCCCCATATACTAACTCTTCTGAATCTAAGTCTTTTCCTATTGTAAGTGATTTTTCTGTAATTATCTGACCTGTACTTTTTGTATTTCCATCTATTTTTACATTCCCTTTTGCATATATTGTATTATTATTATTTACATCTCCAGTTACATATATATCTTTGGCTTGAGCACCATTTCCATTAAGTGTTACTTTATCTGCATTTATTGTTAAATTTCCTTCTGTATATGTAGAAGTATTTTGAGTATACTCCTTACCTACTATCTCAATTCCATCTTTAGCTTGTGTACGATTTGTTACTATAGTTCCATCTGCATTGATCCTTACTACTCTTTCTCCTATTACATCGCCCATTACTCCAACATTTCCATTTAAAGCCACTATCTTTATTTGGTTTCCATATATACTACCAAATGCTGAGGAAGATATTAATAACTCATTGTTATTTACTCCTTGATTTGCATATTGCTTTGTCGTTGGATTATAATCGAAATTACCAGCTATTAAGTCAACATCTGCTCCACTTCCATTTATTTGTCCATCTATATTTATCTTTTGTGAAAGTAATGCTAAATATCTTACCCCTTCCGCATTTATACCTTCTCTTCCTATAGATATATCTCCGCCTCTAATATTAAATGGCATTATATTTCCATTTGCATCTAGATTTACATTTGATGTTGTGAACATTACATCTTTAAAATTAATAAATCCAGTATTATTCAAGTAGAATCCATTCGGGCTAGAAAATATCATATCAGTTTTGCCATTACTCATTACTTCTAGATAATTTTCTATTTCCACTCTATTATTTCCACCAACTCTATTTAATATCAATTGAGCTGCCTGTTCTCTTGTCAAGTTTGGATTGGCTGCCATTAAGCCTGCTAAATAGCTCCGTCCTACACCTTCTCCAAAATTATTAAATACCACACCATCCTTTGTTCTAAACTCTTGGAAATCATTTACACTTATGTTCTTTGAATTTGGTGTATTTATATTTATTATTGTAGCTGCTCCATTTTGACTTCTATCTATTGTTGTATTTTGATTTGCATTTGGATTCAGTATAATCTCTCCAAATCCAATATTAGTAAAAAGTCCTATTAACATTGCTATTGCTACATTTCTCTTTATTATCTTTTCTATTACTCTATTACTTTTCCTATTCTCCATTTCTCCTCCATACCTTTTTATATTTTTTATCTCCATTTTATATTACCCCTTATTTTATTGAATTATTTCTTTATTGCAGAATGCAATATTTATTTTTAATTAATTATAATCATTTTATAAATTTATTTATATAAAAACTAATTATTTTTACTATTTTTTAAAATTTTTAATTTTTATATAAACACAAATTAGATATCAGAGATATCTTTTCTTTTAATATTCTATTTATCTACCTAATTCAAATTCAAAATATTTGAATTGTAGTTTATCTGCTCTATCTTACTTCTTATACTTTGTCTTGATTTTGCTATATTTAATTTTGTACACTCTGATATCAATTTTTTTAGTCTTTCCATTGCTCTTAATATCTTTTTTCCTGTACTTTCCTTTAATGCCCTTATATCTATTTGTTTTATATCATTATTTATATCTTCAAAATGTTCGGCTAGTTCTTCACCTTTCATTGTTGTTGATTCTTCTGTATAATTTACTGTCAAATATTCTTCTATTCCTAGTCTACAAAGTCCATTTTCTATTAAGTTTATTAATTCTAAAAATTTTTCCTTGTTACATCTTTCTAATTTAAATATACTGCTCACTAAAATTAAAGACAACTCTTCTACAGTCTTTTTACCTCTCTCTTCAATTAATAAGTTATATAGTCTGTATTTTTGCATCTGTCTACACACCGTACTTGCATTATATCCTGTTTTACATGACCATTTTTTAAATTCAGTATAGTCATTTAAATCTTCTTTTGCTTCTGTAAATGTTCGTCCTAATATTATTGGTGTTTTTCTTTTCAATTTTCTTATTCTTAATGCTTTTTCTTCTAAATTTAATCCTGATATACCCAATAAATCTTCCATATACCCTCCTACTTTAAATCTATATCTTTTTTCTTCAATAAAAAATAGAAAACATTCTAAAGTATCATATTAAGTTGTTTTTCAAAATTCTTTTTTGATTCTACACTTCATATTACTTTTACTCATTTTCTATTTATATTTACTGTTTTTTATATTTTTTATTTGTTTTATATTATACCGTTATTCTACATTACTGTCAACAAGTTATAATCCAGATTTAATCTTGACTTTTTTAGTCAAATTTAAAATTTTCTGTGTTTTAGTATTTCTTTCTATTTTTTACCTGTTATATCTCTTTAACCATTTTTTTTATTTTCTTTACCGTATTTTCTCCTATTGTTATATTGGTCATCAAATCTTCTATATTTTTACTTCTTTAATACTTCTCTCCACACATCTAATATTCTTGATGTTTGAAAATATCTTAAAATTGTCACTACAGAAGGGAGATTTTCATTTTTCGTTATCTCACTTTGACTTAACTCTCTTCCATATTTTTTATATTCTTCATATAACATGTTTTTTAATTTTTGTTTTGTATATCTTGGTGTACTTCTTCTTTTTACTTCAAATCCTGCTAATTCTCTCAAATTATTTGGACTTATAAATCTATTATATAGTACCCCTGATGAATATGGAAAGCCATGATCTTCAAGATCCTTTCTTGATGCTCCGTATATATTCTCTCCTATTTCTATTGAAAAATCTCTATACATCTCTATTAATTCCTCATCTGTATGTATTACTTTTGTCATTCTAAATATATTTTTTTCGTCTTCTTTCATTAATTCTAAAAAATTAGGCCAACTTCTAAAATTACTTTCTATTGGACCAGAGCTTATTCCTGTTTCTTCTCTCATCAGTTTTAAAGTCATTTTTTTGCTTTCTCCATATTTTTCTTTAATACTTTTATATTTTTCTATAATTTCTTTTTTTGTATACTTCTGAACTACTCTTTCAAGTCCTATTTTTTTTGTTAATTCCTTCCATGTCCAAATTCTTTCTATATACCATCTTGAAGGTATTCCTTTTATTTCTCCCAAATCTTTAGTGCTCTTTAATTCCCCACTCTTAGCTTTTTCTTTTAAAATTACCAATAGTTTCCTCTTGTCATATTCAACATAAGCTGTTTCCTCTTTTATTTCTGCTTCTATTAATGCCTTTGTCCAAGTTCCAAAATAATCTGCAACCATTGATGCAGACCACATTTCTTCATCTTCAGTAAACGTTTTTGCTGTTATATTTGGATTTTTTAAGTAATGCTGTTTTAGTTGCCTTAATATTTCTTTTTTTATTCTTTCTCTTTTATTTGGTAATCCTGCTTTTTTTAGTGCATTCTCCCATGTTCCAAACCTCGCTATAACAGTGCCTGCTGAACATGTATCTTTATCTTTACTAAAATTTTTTTCTATTATATTATAGTTTTTTGAATAGTATTTCTGTAATTGTTCTATTATCTCTTCATTTGTAAATTTTATTCTTCTCACTAATAATAATCTTGCCTCTGCTAATGCATTACTCCAATTTCCAAATTTACTTTTAATTGTAGTTATTGAACATACACTTTTATCAACTTCAAAACTTTTTCTAGACATTTCAGGATTTTTTAAATAGTGATCTTGTAATTGCTTTATTATATTTTCTTTTGACATTCTCTCTTTTTTCCTTCCATGTATTCCTGCCTCTAATAGTGCCTTCTTCCATGAACCAAATCTAAGTTCAATAAGACGAGCTGAGCATGTCTCCTTATCTTCTTTAAAACTTGTATATGTTATATCTTTATTTTTTGAGTAATGCTGTCTTAATTGGTTTAAAATTTCTTCTCTACTATATTTTTTAACTCCTATTTTTATCACCTCAAAAATTTAGTTTTCCTTTTAAAATTTTCTTATATTTACTTTTAATATCGTAGCATAAAAAAAAGCCTAAATCAAATTAGACTTTCCATTTTTTCAATGAATATTTTTATTATAACGGATCCACTCCCCATCTAAAATTCCTATTATAATACTCAGTATCTAAACTAGAAACCATAACTCGCTTCCCACCAGATGAAGCATGAATAAACTGTCTTTCTCCCATATAGTAGAGTAGGAAAGCACCGCCTTATTCCATTACTGAAATAGGTTTATGCAGACCTCTCTCCGAACCGTGCTTGCATCTCTCAATGCACACGGCTCTCCATCAAAATTCCACTACAAAGCTAATTCTTCTTTTCCCCATGATGTATGGTTACATGACAATTATGACAGACTACCAGTGTTTTTCGTCTTTTAGCTATCATAATCTTTTCCCATTTCTGTTTTCCTTTTAAGTTTTTTACTTTATTTACATGATGTATTTCAAAATTTTCACTATCTGTGCTACCACATAATTCACATACTTTTGCTTTTAATCTACTTTCAAAAGTAGTCGTATTATTTGAATGATTACGCGCATTTTTGGGAATAATATCTTTGCAAATCTTCCCTTTACAATCTCTATAATCAGCAAAATACAGTCGTTTTGCTCCTTCTTTCGTTTCATATGGAATAGCCCATTTACCTTTGCAATCCTTGTACTTTGAAATAATTTTAGATACTTTTGATTTATGTTTATTTGCTAATGTTTTTAAACAACTATATTCCATTAAGTAGTTAAAATATATCAACTTATTGAAGTTTACTGCTAAATTATAGTAATTACACATACCACGCAGTTCTGCATTATATGATGATACAATTTCCAATTCTGTGAGATAATTTAAATTCTTTCGTCTACATGGTTCTAGCTTCCCGTTATCCTTTCTCTGTTCTACAATACCATGTAAGAACAAGAATTTTTCTATTTTATCAGCAAATGGAATACTTAACTCTACTTTATTGTTTAGAGTACGTGCTTTAAATCCGCCTTTTCCTTTAGGTCTTACTTCTGAATTACGTCTCACACGAATGTCATATCCAAGAAAACGAGCATAAGTATTACTATGTGTTATTAATGTTTTTTCTTGGTTTAATTCCATTTTGAGCTCATTGGAAATAAATTCACTTATTTTTTCTTTTATCTGCTCACATTCCATTTTTGTACCATTTATTCCTAAAAGGGTATCATCTGCATAACGTACATATTTTATTTTTTTGTCTATACAAAGCTTTGCTGGTATTTTAAAGACTTCTTTCGTTAAATCCTTATATGTTTGAATGAGCTCCTGACGTTGCTCATTCTCACACTTTTTTATTTTAGCATTTAATTTTAGACGCTTATTCATAATTCTTTGATATTCTGGTGTATGCATGCTTTTAGGTATTAGAAAATCAAAATCTTTTTTTAATTTATTAATGAACATATCTAATTTATTTAAGTAAATATTTGCCAAAATGGGGGAAAGAATTCCACCTTGTGGTGTCCCACTAAATGTTTCTTTGTATTTCCAGCCTTCTAAATATCCTGCTTTAAGAAATGAATATATCAATTTTATAAAACGGGCGTCTTTTATCTTTTTCTGTATAGTTTTTATCAAGATTTTATGGTCTATATTGTCAAAACAACCTTTTATATCTCCTTCAATAAACCATTTTACTCCAGTAAAATCTTTTTTTATTTGTAATAACGCTGTATGACAGCTTCTTTTAGGACGAAATCCATGTGAGTTTCTTGAGAAAATCGGATCATATATTGCTTCTAAAATCATTCTTATAGCTTCTTGTATTAACTTATCTTTGAATGTTGGTATTCCTAAAGGACGTGTTTTTCCATTTGATTTTTCTATATGAATACGTCTTGTCGGATTTGGTTTATATGTTTCATTTTTAAGATTTTCAATAATTTCTGCTATGTATTTCTCACTGAATTTATCTGCAGTATCATCATTTACTCCTTTTGTTGCTGACCCCTTATTGGCATATAATTTTTTATATGCCATAAAATATATTTCTGGTCTTAATAGATAGCGAAATACTCTTGTAAATATTTGGTCATGGTTATTTTTAGAATTACTTTCTAGTCTCTCCAAAATCGCCATTGTTGGTTTCATTGAGGCATTCCTCCCTAATCAATTTTAGATTTTAGTTCATTTTAACTGCCATCCTTCGCCTTGTAGTAAACACTACTTGTGAACGGTGTTACCGTATCTGATTTTACAGCTTTCCCTGTCATTTCAGGGTTCTCGGACTACTATGATGGCTCCGTTGCCTTGCTAAATTTTCAACGTCATCTCACTTGGTAAAACCTTGTGATTTATCACGCTATAGGCGCATTACGTATAGCTTGTTTAAGCACTTTAGTTTAGGCAATCCCTAGTTAACAAAATTAGTAGGCGGTGAATTGTCGGATATGCTTTCGTTCTGTTAATACTGGATCTCCAGCTCGTCATATGAGTTTATTGATAACTCATTAGAAGGAATTTATTTCTAATAATTCTCGTATCATAGATTTCAGGTAAATTTTCTATGTCCACACGTAACAGAGACTTAGAACTCACATTCAATAAATACAATTTTATCCTCATATTCACTTGTCATTGCAGTTCAGTCGTACCTAATTACCTTTTAGTAACTTACTGCTTTCCTACCATGCTATTTTCCCGTGCAGTTTTCACTTTTCGGTTAGGTAGGTTGACTACTGTGTTATCTTACAGTGCAGTTGCCTTGTTTCTATCTGCTGCTAATTTTGCCCTATCTAGGCGCACAATTCCCACATGAGAAATTCTCCCCTGTCCTGTTGTTTCAAAAAACACTAAATCTCCCTTTCTCATATTCATCAATGATACTTTCGGCTTATAACTCGCCTGATCTGTCGAAACTCTTGGTAAATTTACATTAACTGACTTCTTGTAAACATACTGTACAAATCCTGAACAATCAAATGTATTTGGTCCTGTAGCTCCCCATACATATTTAGCTCCTAATTTACTTTCGGCATAATCTATTATTTTATCTCTTACACTGTTTTTAGTATTCATAATTTTTTTATCCTGATTTTCTTCTTTTTCAATTACTGGTTTTACTATCATCTTCCCGTTCTTATAAAACCCTATTCCACTCTTATTACCATATATTGAAGAACAAAGAATAAATATTAATATCAGTTTTTTCACTTCTACCTCCTAAAACTTTTTCAATCCATTCTTTTCTAAAAAATATCTGTTTGTACATTCAGGATATTTTAAGCACCCATACCAATATTTTCCAGGTTTTTTAAAAACTTCTCTCTTCACTAAACAAGCTCCACATTCACATTTATAATCTGTTATTTCATATTTTTCTATTCCTATATTTGTTCTAACCAATTCTTGTTTTTCTTCTATTATTAGTTTCATTTTCTTAATTCACCTGCTTTTACTTTCTTAGTTGTATTTTTCCATAAATATGGTATAATAATTATGAAAACAAATTAAAGGATTAAAATTTTGCGACAAACTGGCTAGACTTAGGTCTGGCTTTTTTGTTATAATAATTTATGGTTTCGCAAAAGCCATAATACTTTAGTTTCGAAGAATACATCATGATGAAACTAATTGTGATAACTATTCTTGTAGTAGCTATCACTAGAGTCACATACTAGCTAGTATTCCTCGCCCCGGTTGGGGCATTTTTTATTTCCTATCCATTAAGTTTATTAAGTTTTATTTTGCCATTGCATTTTCCCATAAATATGCTATAGTATTTTTAGAAAACAATCGTGTGTTTTAAATTTTGTGACGAATCAGCTGGACTTATCTCCGGCTTTTTTGTTATTTCTCTCTAAAGCAATTCTCCTTATTATTTAAATCTTCTTTCTTCCTTAAATGTAAAAAATCTTCCTCTCTTATTTTCAAATCTAACTCTAGGCATTTTGCCACATTCATCGGATTTCCTGCTACTGTATATTTATCCACATATATCGCTATTAAACAAAGAAACAGAATAATAAATATAGAAAATAAAGCATCTTTAGTCTTATACATTTCTACCACTACCATTCCAAATCCCTGTCTTTATTTTTCTTCCAGTTTTTAAAACTATTAGCCGGCTCTTCTTTCGATACCTTACTAATTTTATGCATATTATCTTTTTCTAAAAATTCCAAATACTCTTTTGGGTCAATTACTGATTGCTTTTCTCTGTTAATTTCTTTTTCCCTTCCCATTTTAATAACTCGTTCAGTAGCTAAATCTGCCTGTTTAATAGCTCTAAACAATTCATTTGGATCTTTCTCCAGAATTTCTATATAATGCTGTAAATAAGCTTTATGATTATCATAGTGTTTTTCATTATCAATCACTTTTATTCCCAGCTCCTGTTGTAAAAACATAGATGAAAACTCAGCTACTAATTCTTCCCTAGCATAATTTTCTTTTGTTGGAACTATTCCTGTTTCAAATCTTCCGAGCCTGCTTTCATGTCCTGTACTATGAGCCATCTCATGTAAAGCTACAGCATAAAATTTCTCTTCATTCTCAAAATATTCTTTTTTTGGTAGATAAATTTTGTCTTCTCTCGGGGAATAAAGAGCTTCTTCCGACAAACCAAATGTAATAGGTGCTTCTGAATTCTTTACAATACTCTCTATCTTATTATTGTTCTTGAAATTTTCATTTATAAGTTCATTTTTAGGGATATTCTCAAGCTGCTCTCCGTTAAAAACTCCAAAATATGAAACCATTGGAGAATCTAATGCTTCCTTTCTTTCTATTTCTTCACCTTTAGCATTCTTCTCTTTTACTGTCTTTTCCCATTTCCAGTATTCCAGTCTGACAGCCTTCTCTCCTTTTTTTACTTTCCAGCCATTGCTTTCTGCCTGTTTAAAAGTGACCCACCTGTTATCCAGATATTTCTTTTCCTCTGTCCTGATATATAAAATTGCTAAATTAACACCTTTATATCCATTACCAGTTGTTGGATTTACAGGTTTTGAAGAATTCCATCCTTTTTGCCAAAATGGTTTTTCTCCATTCTTAAGATCTTCTATTACTTTATCTACAATTTCTTTTCTCTGATCAAAAACTATATCTCTTGCTCCCATATTTATCACCTACTTTACAGTTAATGTTGTAAAAATCGGAAGAAATGAAATAACTTCAGCATTTTTCTCTATTTCTTTCTTCTCTTCTTCAGTTAAATTATCTTCCTCACTTACAGCTCCGTATTTATCTATTATTTCTTTTGCCATATTCATAGTTCCTCCTTGTTTATCTCTTTGACATTTTTATTCGCACTTATAAAAAGATATCTTTTTATCTAACGGAATTATCCGATTAAAAATTATAGTCTTTCTCTCTTTTATATTTCCTGCTTCTGCTATAGGTAATTTAGACTTTTCATTTCCTGAAATGCCTATAACTTCTCTATTTTCACTTTGTTTTAGTTTATTATATTTCTCTACAATTTTTCTGATATAATTCTGTGTCTCAGTATAAGGCGGGATTCCTCCATACTTTCTTACTGCACCTGCTCCGGCATTGTATGAAGCCAAAGCATAATGAACTTTGTATCTGCCCTCATACTTATCTAATTGTTGCCTTAAGTATCTTATCCCACCTTCAATATTTTCTTCTGCTCTTTTCGGATTTACTCCTAATTCTTTTGCAGTTGAAGGCATTATCTGCATCAACCCCAAAGCACCCGCACTGCTTATAGTTTCATGATCAAAGCTACTTTCCTTTTCCATTACTGCTACAATTAAATACGGATCTATGTTGTACTGCCTGCTATATTTATCTATCCTGTTGTAAAGCCATTCGATTTCTCCATCTTTCAACTTTGGATTACTGTTCTTTATATAATTAAATATATTGCTTGGTGCTGATAACAACTGAATTGAAACCACTACATACAGTATTATTCTTTTCATTTTTCACCTCACTATTAGAAGAGTCGTCCAACTCCTCTTTTGTTATTTAAATTCATAAACTAACTTTGCTTTTTTCTCTATTTTATCCAGATTAACCTGTCCAAAGTACCTTGAATCATAAGATAACTTTTTCTTTGTTAAGGCTAGAAAATTTCCTTTATCCATCTTTATTTCAATACTCGGAAGTTTTCTGTTCTCTAAATCTTTTTCTAAAATTCTTCCATAATTTTCTCCGTCTACATATAAAATACTATCTACTACATTTATTTTATTGTTCTCTAAAGCTCCTATAGTTTTTAGTAATTTTGTATTTTTTGCTGGAATATATCCACGCTCATACATCATTTGCTTAGCTTCTTCATCTATATCAAATAAGATTATGTCTCCCTGCTCCAAATCTTTTACTTTTTCCAGTCTGTATATTCCTAAAGGAAGACTAGGAGTAACATTAATAACATAATTACACTTAAAATATATCAAAGAAAATATTATTGTGAATTGAATTATGAATAATATTATTTGTAGCTTCTTACATAATTTCAAAGTATTTTTTGTTATCTTCATCCTGATTACTCCCATTCTTTTTTAGTCTTCCCAAGGTTCTTTTCCTGATTTAGTATCAAAATATTTATTATTTGAATTATTGTTATTTCTCTCTTCTTGTGATGCCTGATTATGACTTGAGCTGATTTCTGTCGCTGTATTTCCACTAGAATTATCCAAATTAGTATTTTCATTATTTGAGCTAAAATCAGAGTTATCAGCAAAAAATTTAGTTTGTGTATTTTCTTGTTGTTTTCCTGAAAAGTCAGAATTATCAGCTTCATTTCGTATGTTACTTGAACCAATTCCCTGATTTTCTTTATTTGAATTACTTTCTTCTTTTTCAGAATTATTATCATTATCGTTTGATTTCTCTGAGTTAGAACTTTTACCTTCTGACCCGCTGTTTTCCAATTTTCCTCCAATCTCTTTTCCAGCCTGTTCTCCAATCATTCTTCCTTCTTCTCCCGCATAAGCTTCACCAACCATTCCGCCAACAACTCCTCCGGCTGTTTCTCCTAAGCCACTGGTAGTAAAATATGATGTATTACTTTCCGTCATCTCACTACTACTGGATTCTGTACCACTAAATTTAGACATTACATTAGAAGCAGTTTCTCCTATTTTTCCGATCCCGTCAGATATTCCACCTGCTGTTTCTTTTATTGCTCCCATTGTCCCGCCTACAGCTCCTGCCATTCCACTTGCTGTATCTGACATTCCTCCTGCTTTAAATGCCCCGCTGCCTCCTTGTAATAAGATGCTTATTAATACTGGTGCATTCCATATCGAATAAGCAATAATAGCTAAAAATATCAAAAATTTTCCGATATCCTCAAAAGGAATCAATTCTCCTGGTGTCTGATTTATTGTTATAGCAGTGGACTTTATCTTACTTATTCCCAGTGAAGCTAAAGTTACGGTAACTGTTAATCTTGTTCCGACACCTGTAATTACTTTTATAGTATTCTGTACCAAACTTTCTGTTCCTGAATACACCCCAAACGGCAGGAATATGACACTTAATCCTCCAAGTAAATAAAACTCCACTGTTGTCATAAAAACCTGAACTACAATATACGCAACTAATACAAATCCTATTATCCATAAGAAAATATATAGTAAATTCGGAGCAATGAGACCCACATCCTTAAAGCTGGATATTTCTTTTATACTTTCTGCAATTGGTGTAAGAAATTCAATTCCTGTATCTATTATTGCATCTGGTTTATTCCCGACACTTGAACCACCCAATTCTTCTCCGATTCCGATAAAAAAATTTATTAATATTTTCAGTAAATTTGGAAATTCCTTTATCAAAAAAACATAAAAAGTGTATTTTAAAAGTTTCCTCACAGACATCTTTATTATTGACATTGGATTTTCTCCGGCATGTCCCATTACTTCCAATCCATAATCTATGAGCGCCAGAACTCCTACAAGCCCCATGGCACCCATGCTAAATGTAGATAAATTAGATGTAATCGTTGATGTGAAGTCCTCCAGCATTTGATTTAACATTTAGAAATCTCCCAACTTTTTAATTTTTATCCCATTTTTGACTCTTATTATATATATTTTTTGTTTTTTCTTTAGCCAGTTTCTCTTCCTGTACTTTTTGTTCCAAATATTGTAACTGAGCTTTATTTGTATCAGCCATAATTTTCTGCATTCTGATTAATTGCTGTCCGTTAACTGCTGAAATATTTGCCATTGTCTGTAAAACCTGCTGTTGTCCTTCTGCTGAATAAACCTGATTTGCTAATCTTGATAAATTTGCTGAGTCATTACCTAATTGTGCTGACATTCCCTGTGATTTCATAGCATCATAAATACTGTTGTTTAATTCTCCTGCCATTTTATCTACATATCTGATATAATCTTCCGATTTCATATTTTTTAGATCTTTAAAATCTTTATATACCTGATTAAACTGGTTTTGGTAATCTCTATAGTCTTTCATAACAGACTTTGCACTATTTTGAATCTCTGAAATTTCTTTTATATTATCCTGTAATACCTGTATTTGTTCCCCAGCTAATTTCCCGGGAATACTTTTCATTTGCTGTGTCATCATTTCTATCTCTTTCATTTTTTGCTCTAATTGTTTTAGTGTATTTATCTGTGTTTTTTGATTTTCCAGATAATTTAAATAACTATATGGATCAGTTCCGGCTAGAAATGCAAAACTCTGAACTGATAATCCCAATACTAAAACAAATATTTTTATAATTCTTTTCATTGTAAATCATCTCCTATTTTTTATTTTTCTTGAATAGCCTTTATATACTTATCAAAAACCGGCTTTTCAAATTCATTTACTTCATTTTTCTTATATTTGAGCCATTCAATATTCAGCTCTTTTAAATTTCCTTTGTATTTATCTCTTAATTCCCTTATTTTATTCTGATCTTCTGAGTTAGAAGCCCCACAATATGCCAATTCTATCTGACTTAAATTTAACTGATAAAGTCTGGAACCCTTTATTGATTTATAGTAATAATCTTTCTTTGCTGTCGCTGAATTTATTGTCTGAATCTCTTTTATATTAAGGTTAAACTTCTTATACAGTTCAAGCCATGCTGACATCGCTTTATCATTTGGCAGGAATATCTGTGTTTTACAGGCATCTGTTATTGAGCTTACTATTGAAGAATTGGCTATTTCACTTAGTCCCTGAGTGGCAAAAATAACACTGGTGTTCTTTTTTCTAAGAACTCTTAACCATTCATCTATCTTATTTCTCATTTTTTCATCCTGAAGGAATAACCAACACTCATCAAGTACGAGTATTGTAGGTTTTCCGTTTAATTTTTCCACTTCAATTCTATGGAAAATGTAGTCTAAAATTGGTACAAGTACTTTTGGATTTTTCATTATTTTACTCATCTCAAATACTATCCATCTGTTATTTGAAAAATTGTCTTTATCTGCATCAAAATATTTTCCGTAAGCTCCGCTTTGAGTGTATAGTTCCAATGCTTCTTTGATATCAAAATCCTGTACAAAGTGTGTAAAATTTTCTATTGTCCTTTGTTCTTTTGGTGTATTAGCCAGTGATGTTAAAGCTTCCCATATTATTGTTTTCTTTTCCGGCGTTACTATTAAATTTTCCTGTTCAAGTATGTTTATGAGCCAGTCTCTTGCAAATTCCTGCTCTTCCAGTTTATCTACCTGTGATAATGGCTGAAACGCCAGTTCCTTTTCTCCTAAATCATAGAATTCTCCTCCAAGACAATAAGTTAAAACTCTTGAGCTTGCATCCTTATCAAAGAAAAACACCTGTGCATCTTCATATTTCATAAACTGTGAAGCTATCATTCCAAGATGTACTGATTTTCCTGCTCCGGTTGGTCCCACAATCAAAGTATGACCAACATCTCCTACATGTAGATTAAATCTAAAAGGTGAGTTCCCTGCTGTTTTTGTATAGAGGAGCGGAACATCATTTAAATGTTTATTCATTGCTTCACCTGTATAAATATTACTTGTAGGGAGTAAATATGTCAGAAGAAAAGTATTTATAGGGTATCTTCTTATATTTGAAGTTATATTTCCCGGAATACTTCCTAACCATGATTCTAGAATATTGAATTTATCTACTTCACATGTAAAGTCATGATAAGTTATTATTTTCTTTACCTGTTGTATCTTATTATCAAGGCTTTCTAAATCTTTATCTAAAATGATGAATGTAAATGTATAGTATCCATAAGCGATATTCCCGCCTTTTAATTCTGTTATGGCGGAGCCTACTTCATTAGCTTTATTTACACTTGATTCATCTATATTTTTTGATTCCTGTTTTGTAAATATTTCTATTATATTTTGTAATAAATTCTTTCTTTTCCCATAATGAAAAGTCTTATATTTCTCAAGTACTCCTTTACTTTCTTCCCTTGACAGCATTATATATCTGGTTACAAACCTGAATTCAAAATTCAGTCTTTCAAGCTCTTTAAATATTCTGGGAACTACTTTATCAGGGAATATATTTATAGATATTGTTCTTAAATGATAGTCTCCCAACATTGGTTCCAGTCCCCCAATAACAGGAGTATTTGATATTAAATTATCCAGCAAGAAACCTTTTGGTGGTGTTCTTATATTATGACTTTCTGTATTTACAGTGCTATACAGGTAAGTCAGTAGCTCTTCATTTTTTAGAACTTCTAATTCCAGTAATGAAGTTTTTATCTGATCAAAAAAGCTTGTTAATTTTGATTTATATTCCTTCAGTTCACTTAAAAAGCTCTTTTTTATTGTTTCTTTATCTATATTTTTTATATTTTCCTGCATAAAGATATTTTTTACCCTGTTTTGATTATCTTCTGGCAATAAATATGTACATGTTATATAGAATTCACTGATATAGTGATCTCCGCTAGAGAACATATTTTTTCTGACACTATCTATTATTCCGGTGGGAATCGTCTCATTAACAAACTTACCTACTCTGTATTCATTGACTTTCTTTCTCTGAACTTCATAATGTATAGTCCAGCCGTCATCCAGTCTCTTGAAACCATTATTCAGTCTGGTTAAAACAGGAATTATATCGTCTTCCTCAATATAGTCTAAATCATAATTTCTTACTCTGATTGTGGATTGTAGTCCTCCGTATTTGTTAATTATGATATTATCTTCCAGTAAGTAATCCCATGGCAGATAATATGCAAGGCTGTTTTTAAAGTCTTTATTGTATTCTTTCATTCCTCACTTCCTTAAATTTTTATTTTTCTTTTAAATTTTTTGAAAAAATAGTTGACGTTTTCAAGCTTACTTGATAGAATATTATTGAAAACAAGTGTATGAAATGAAATTTGCGAAAAAAACTGGACTTCGGTTCAGTTTTTTTAGTATAATAATTTTATGGCTCGCAAAGCCAAATTTCATACACTTGGAGGAATACATGATTAAAGTAATTTTGATAATCCTTTTTGTGATTATCTCCAAAATACTTTATTAAAAGTATTCCTCACCCCGTTTGGGGATTTTTTTATATTTAGCTACAATCAAAACTTGATCTCCTGTAATTCTTACGGATTATAATAATCCTTTTTAGCTAAAAACTTGATCAATATATCCAAAAACAAAGGATCTTTCTTTGAAACAATAAATGAAATTATAAATATTACAGCTACCGGTAAAATTATGATAAAGTTATTTGTTAAAATATACCCGATAACCAGCAACATCATATTCCAGATAAAAATCTTCCTAGGTATTCCCATTATTGTCTGTGGTTCCAGTAAAGACTTATATACTTTAATTTCTGTATTATTTTTCATATCTACGCTATCTCCTCCAATACATATTCCTTCTTATTTTCATCATAGCCTTTAAGTAATTTTATTTCTCTCACTACTCTTTTATTCTCCTCGTTCTTAATTAAATTAACTACTATATCTACTCCTTCAAGTATTGTTTTCTTCTGATCACTTGCTACTACTTCCGCTAAATACTGTTCTAATTTCATAAGTCCGCTTTGACAGTCGTTGGCATGTATAGTTGACAATCCTCCGGCATGACCAGAGTTCCATGCTTTCAGAAGTTCCAGAGTTTCCTCTCCACGTCTCAGTTCTCCTACAATAATTCTGTCAGGATTCAGTCTCATAGAACTTTGAAGTAACATTTTCATGCTTACATAGTGTGTAGTGGTTAAAAATACAGAATTTAATATATTACACTGTAATTCCGGAGTATCTTCCAGAAGAAAAACCCTGTCTTCCGTTTCTGTAAGTTCATTTATACATCCATTGATAAATGTAGTTTTTCCGCTGCTTGTTCCACCCACAATCAATATATTCTTCTTATCTAAAATACTTTTTACTAAAAAATCTTTCTGCTTCTGGGTTATTATATTGCTTTGTACATACTCATCTAATGTAAATACTCTCTCCGGACGTTTTCTTATTGAAAATATTGGCTTATTTTGTACAGCATCAAACATTATCCCTTCAAATCTCGAACCATTTGGAAGTACTGCACTGACTCTGGGATCCTGTCTGGTTACTACTTTTTTATTGTAAGAAGCTATTATTTCTATGATTTTCTTAGCCTGTATTTTTTCTACAATAATATTAGTTCTTTGTTTTCCAATCCCAAATTTTTCTACCCATATTGCCTTATCCTGATTAAGCATTATTTCTATTATACTTTTCTCATTGAAAAGCTCCAGAATCTCTCGCCCTAACTGCCATTCAAAAAGCTTTATAATTCTCTTCTCTTTTTCTTCTTCCTTATCTATTTCCTGTAAATTCTCCTGTAGATTTTCTACTTCTTCACTCATACTAAATACCTCTGTTTTCCGCATTTATATTAATAGTTTTATCCAGTATTTCTTTTAATTCCTGAAACTTCTTTTCAAATATTTGCCTGTTTTTAGAATCGTATGCTTCTATTAAATTATTTTTTCTCAGTAATTTTAGTATTTCGCTCTCTTTGTACTTTCTCTTGGCATCTCTTAAACTCTTTTCTCTTCTCGCTGATTCTCTTGTTTCTTCCTCTGCTTTTTTTATTCTCTCATCCATTTTATCTAAGTCCATTTATTTTCAGATCACCTCCTGCTTCCTTAATACATCTGATTTTACAGGCTTTATTATCTTATTTTTGAATCTTTTATCTTTGAAATAGAATATCTTATTAGCTAATATAGGCGGTTTTCCTGCACAAAATATTATTATCTTGGTTAAGCATAATTTTCTTACTTCATCTAAAGTCATTAAATCTCTCCCTACTTCTGCTTCCGAATATGTTTTCTTTCCAAATCTCCCGCCTGAAGTAGAAATATTTGTTCTCTTTATAGTTTCTTTTCCAAGAGATTTACTTACGTACTCTGCTGTCTTATTATCATTAGCTGTGTAAAACAACTGAATCTGACAGTTATCTAAAATACTGTTATCATTTCCGTAAGCTTTATTTAATTGTGCCAAAGACTGGACTATAAGCATAACTTTCATTCCATAACCGGCAATAAAAGCCAGTGCTTTTTCCAGAACATCCATTTTTCCCAATGCAGGAAACTCATCTAAAAGAAATAATAATCTGTGTTTAAATCCTTTATTCTCTTCTCCATCAGAAAAATCCATTTCCGGAGTTAATAAATTTATTGTCTGTATTATTAGTATCCTTATTAACGAGCTTAATGAAGCTATATCTCCGGGCTCTACTACAATATATAAGCTTACAGGTGTTTCATAATTCATTAAATCTGATATCCTAAAATCACTTTTAGAAGTATTTTTCTTTACAGACGGCATTTCAAATACTGATAATTTAGTTTTAACTCCTGCAATTATTGACTGCATTGTATTAGTTCCTTTATTTAAAGTATCTGCCATTGTTTTGGCTACCATTGGATGAGTTCCGTCTCCTCTTAAAATAATATCCAGATCCATAGGATAAAGTTCTTTCAATACATTTACTTCATCATGTTTAAATTCCAGAGCTTCTGCCATTCGTTCTTCCAATGGTTTTGACGGATCTGTAATAAATTCCACAACATCTGATAAGGTTCCGTTTCCTTTCTTCTCATATAGTACATGAAGTATTACTCCTGTTAGAAAATCTACTCCGGTATTCTGCCAAAATGGATCTGACGTGGATGTTTCTTCCTGCATTATTACATTTGCAATTACTCTGGTATCTTCTATCTCTCTGTCTGTTTTATACCTTATTTCTGCAAGAGGATTATAGCTACAGGAATTTTCATTCTTCGGAGAA
The DNA here is from genome assembly GCA_018058425.1 of Sebaldella sp. Classification (GTDB taxonomy): domain Bacteria; phylum Fusobacteriota; class Fusobacteriia; order Fusobacteriales; family Leptotrichiaceae; genus Sebaldella. Next base: position 10,129 of record JAGOZX010000020.1, on the reverse strand, counting down.
AATCTTAATATTTTATTCCCCATTTTCTTTCTCCAGCCTGATGTTTTCTGATAATTCTCTCCTTTAATATCCAAAACTATGCAGGAATGAAGCCATTCTAATAATGTCGGAATAATTACACTTATACCTTTCCCCATTCTTGTTGGGGCTCCGACAAATGTATGTGTTTTTTCATTATCTCTTATTAGCTGCTTGCCGTAATCACCAAGTATTGTTCCTTCTTTTTCCAGTAAATTTATATCTAAAGTACTTTTAGGGTTCTTTAGCAAATCTTTCTTTTCAGCCCATCTGGCACTTCCATATGTAGTTCCTGGCTTTGGAGTTAGTAGTAGTAAAAAGCCTGACATACTTATGAATATCCCTATGTCAAAATTATTTTTAGCTTTCTTTACTGCATTTGGAGTTACTTTCATTGCCATTTCCCATTTTGTAGTCGGAGCATATACCTTATATTTCTCCACAGTAAACATTGGGTCTCCTAAGCTCTCATGATAATTTACATATCTTGCATAATTACTATAATAAATAAATGTATTTATCAGCATTCCAAAAGCAAATATGGCAAATCCCAGATAAAATCTATATATTGGTTTTAATTTCATAGCCTACCTCAATGGTTTCAAAATCATATCTTTATGTACTAAAATATTAAACTTATTACCCTGTCGTATCTCAATGGTTGGTTGTCTGTTTAAATCTTTATCCGCCATTTTCTGACCAATAGTGTCTATATTTTCTCCTGCTCCTCTTCCTGCTTCATTCATATAGTTATTATCTCCGTCTTTTTCATATGTTACGATCGCTGTTCCTGCTCCAAATACTGCACTTAATACAACACCTCTAAGTAACTGTAATGAATGATAATTGGTCTTGTCTCTTAATCCTGCACTTCCTGACAAATCAACCCCCGGCATATTTTCAAGTGCTATTGATTCACCATTAGGTAGTACTATTCTTTGCCAAACTATCAGAATTCTGTTTTGAGCATATGAAATATTTGAATCATAAATACCGTAGATTTTAGAACCTTGCGGTAACAGTAAATGTTTTCCGGTTGTTGAATCATAGACATTTTCTCTTATTTGGGCTATAATCCCTCCCGGTAAATCAGAGTTTATACTTGTTACCAGTACTGCCGGTATTATACTTCCCACCTTTATTTCATAAGGAGATATCTGTGACTGCTGAAATGAGTTCAGATAAAAACCACTTCCTCTTTGTTCCTGGAGAAACTTTTCTTTACTTGCCTGTCTGTTCTGATCATAATCTTCTGTTTTTTGATTATTCTGTCCATTTTGACTTTCAATAACGGTTCCCTGTGAATTAGTATTTTGAGTATTATTAACAGCTTCTTTAGTAAATGATATTTTACTTTTCTTATAGCTTGTATTTTCTTCTTTTGGAGTTTCATAACTCTGTTCATATGTATTTGGCGTGTATGCTGTTTGATTATATGTAGTCTGATCGTATGTTGAAGGAGTGTATGTATCTGAATTTTGTTGTTCAACCGGTTTTAAATCCGGTATTTCCTCTTCTTTTATATTTTTGTAATCACTTGGAAGATTTGTAATAAGTTCTCTGTCTGAAACATTTATTTTCTCCTTTATTTCTTTAGACTTTTCTTTTTTAGGAATCAGAGCTATCATAAAAATCACGATAAATACTCCTCCTGCAATTGCATATATGACATTTTTATTCAGATTTTTTACATTTACTTTGGGAACAAGATCAAACTTTTTCTCTTCTTTTTCTTCAAATTCATTATCCTGATTCATCCTGTCCTCCTATTCACCTGCTAAATTCTTTATTTTTATTGTTTTCTTTCCTAATTTCAGTACTCCTTCTTTAAAAATCCTGTCTATTATGATTTTGTTATCTTTAAGTCTGTAATTTACCAGATTCAGGTTTTTTCCATCTTTTACATAAAATACAGGAGCTTCTGAACTAAACATTTGTTTTTTCATTATCAGATATGTTTTAGTCCCGTCATCGAAAACTTCTTTTGGTGACCATGTATAGATATTTTCAGTTATTTTATATTCAAAGTTTAAACTCTCAATTGATCCGCCTTCCAGCTTTTCATTTACCTGCTCAGACTTAAAAACAGCTATTTTCTCATCATATGGGTAAATCCACTCTACTAAAGGATTGTACATAGTTTCTGATGACTCTATATTTAGGTAGTATGTTTTCTTATTTGTATTTATGACTAAATTAGTCAATAATCCACTTTCTATCGGTTTTATATATACATAATTTCTGTTATCATCTCCTCCTTTAGCCTGTTCAAGAAGCCATCTTTCAGTATCACCGCCGCCTATGAAGTTTATTTCTTCTCCTTTATCAAGCTTTATTGTAGTTAGGTAATTTGGCTTGGTATAAATCTCATAAATATTATTTTTGTAATAACTAAATATAGTAGAAACTCTTTGTATAGCTTCTCTTTTTCCGCTTATTATTTCTGTCCTGATCTCATCACTTATAAGTACCGATTTTTCTTTGTATATTACAGCTCCCGAATCACTTGAAAACGTTAAGGAACTAAAAATTACCAAAAGACCTGTTACTAATATTCTCATTTTTTTATTCATTTTCTCTCCTTCTCTAGTTTTCTCTTGATACTGAGAAATCTTTTATTATTAATCCTAATGGATTTACTGCTACCATCTCCTGATTTTTAGGAACCACTGTGTCAATTGTATAAACTCCGATCATTGTGTAAACCTGATCTATTCCTGCTCCTTTATTGAACTGTACTTCTTCCCATCTCACCTGATATGTATTTGTCGCATTGTCCAGTTTATTTATGCTCTTAATATTCACATTTATTGTGGTTTTATCCTTTAATTTTGTGACAACATCATCTTTTTCAATTAATTTTTTTAATTTCATTGATGTAGTATCAGTAAGAAAATAGCTGGATTCATTTACTTTTCTATTAAATAAAACTTCATCAAGCGGTACGGATCTTGTATTCACAATGAACTGACTTAAAAAATAGTTTATTTCATTTTCAGAAGCATTATACTTTTCAGTTTTAAGCATATTTACCGAATTTACTGCTCCTGTATTATCTACCTGTACAATGTATGGTATGTACTGTGATCTTGCTGAGAAATATATTAAACTTACTATTAGTAAGCATGACATTAGCATAAATGTAAAAGCTACTGTCTGCCAGTTGTGCTTGCTTTTGGTGAGATTAAAGTATCTGTCATACCATTCATCGCTGACTTCTCTATTTCTTGATGTGGAAAGCGGCTTCTTTATTCCAAAATATCCTCCCATTTTACTGATTTTATCTTCTTTCATTTAAACTTTTCTCCTTCTCTTATTTTTCAGATTTTAGTAACGGCTCTCTTGTAAAACTCTCTAATTCTAATGTTTTTTCTACATCTGATTTTTGAACAATTTCTAAAGAAGCTCCGGCAGTCACAGAGTCAATCATTTCTCTTGCTTTTATTCCAATGAAAGCTACCATGGCAATCATAATTAAACTTTTTATCAGCTGAACCGGATCCTGCTGACCTGCAAACTTAATCAATGTTACAATCAGGGAAATTACCATTATTGTGACAAAGAGCATCATAAGTCCTGTTTCAAACTGCTTTAACCATGTGATCAAATCTCCCCATATTCCGGCACTTCCTCCTCCGGCTGCAAATGCTGACTGTGTAATTGTTAAATAGATAATCCCTGCTGAGACTTTACTTAAAATTCCTGTTTTTCTTTCTTTTCTCATTTTTCCTCCCAATTTTAAAATTTTTTGACGAAATTATTCGACGAAATTATTCGATAAAATTATTTGACAAATTATTTGATAAAAAAAAGAGAATTACAGACTGTAACTTTTCGCTACAATCTTGTAATCCTCTATTCTTCTGTCCGCTCCTTCCCATACTTTATATGGAGCAGTATTACATTTTCACTTCATTCTTTTTGAAGTATTCTTTTACTTTTATTTCCCATTCTTTCTCCTTCCAAATTCCATATTTTTAATTATCATTTTTTATCTTTCCAGTTCCTCTTCCTTTTCTTCTTCATCATAATGTCGTTTTTTCAGATGAAAATTTACTCCCACATTATTTATTTCTGCTAACTTACTATATTTTTTAGTATTTTCAGTTTTTGACTTATTTATTTCTTCTGTTTTCAATTTTTCAACCGCTTCCAAATCCTTTAATTTTTCACTTTCTCTGTTAATTTTCTTCAAGTAATATTTTTCAAGTTCAAGTTTTTTCTGAGAAAATTCTTTATTATTTTTACATAACCTGATTATTTTTTCTATCTCATTTTTAGTCTTGTTGAAATCAGTTACAGTTTCATTATATTGCCTTCTCTTATTTTCTTTGGTTATGAATTTTAATGATGGTATCCTGTTAAATTCCAATTCTAATTTTTCACTCTGCATATATAGCTTCTTGCTTTCAATTAATAATTTTTCGTATTCCCCGTCAGAAAATTCATTCAGTAGCATTTTTTCTATGTTTTTCTCTTTCATCATTAGTATAGATATATTGTTTTTTATTTCTTCTTTTTTCAGATGTATGGCTTTATATCCTTTTTTCATGTATTCTGCCATCAAAGTAGCTATTTTTTCAGTAGTTACTATATGATCTGGATTTTCAGCTATTACTTCAAGTTTGCTTTTTTCTTTTAAAATATCCTCTATTCTATTTAAAGTCCTTCTTTTCTGTATTATTTTTTCATTATATGATTTTCTAATGCTGTCCATTTTCCTGATCATTTGATTTTTCTTCTGATCATCTATATCATATGAAGTCAGAATCTCCTTGTATTCTTTCAAAATTATATCTTTTTTTATATTTAAACTTTGAATTTTATTACTTAATATTTCTTTTTCTAAAACATCCTTACTATTTTGAAGATCTCTTTTTAAGTTTTTATTTTTTTTATCTATCCTTTTATTTTCATTTAGTAAATTATATAGCCGTCGGCTTGTCAGCTGATTTATTGCAGTTTTTTTCAAGTTTTCGTAGTCTGAGCTGAGTTGAAGTTTTTCTATTTGTTTTACTAGTTCTGCTTTATCTCGTTCTAATTCTAAAATATTTTTTTCTTCCAGTTCTTTATCAGGATTTTCTTCTGAAAAATGAACCTTTAATTTCTCCGTCTCATAAATCTTTTCTTTTATTTCCTTCATTTTTATTTTCTCATAAAAATCTTCTTTTAACTTTCTCTCATAATCAGTCAAATCTTCCTCTTTTTTATACAGGATTCTTCCATCTATATTAATTACTTCTCTGTCTAATCTGTCAGCTTCTAATTTATTACCTGCTATTAAATATTGTTCTCTCTGTTTTTGCAAAGTTTCAGAGGATACTTTCTGATATATACTATTTTTTTCCAGATGACTATTAAGAATAAGCGCCCAGTCTTTTCTTAAATCCAGTAATTTTTCTTTTGTTTGCCATTCGATATCTTTTCTTGCTCCACCCAGTTCCGGATTTTTTGAATTGTATCTTCTAAAAAATTCTTTTTCTGTTCTTTCTATCCCATCCAGTTTTCTGTCACAAAACATTATATGGGTATGAGGTTGGTCTAAGCCCTGCTTTGTTGAGGATTTTGGTTTATGTATTGCAAATGTATAAGCATAATCCCTACCTAATTCCTTTTCTACAAATTCTTTTACTAATTTTATATTCTGCTCTCTTGTAAATTCAACAGGTAGTGCTATTTCAAATTCTCTGTAAACAACTCCGTTTTTTCTCTCGAATTTTTCTGCACTTTTCCAGAATTTTATTGGATCATTTTTTACAAAGTCCGGTATATTTCCATGCTCCTTATATTCTAAATCATTCTTTTTATCAAAGCTTCCTTCTCTTAGGATATATTCTTCATGATTTTTACCATTATTTCCATACTCACCTTCACGAAGAATATACTGAGCATGCTTAAATCCCTTACCACTCATGCTTTTGCTTTTTGATGATTTCTTTAAATGAAAATGATAAATTGCCATAATATCCTCCCCATATCAAAATTTTTCTAAAAAAAATAGAGAATTAGAAACACACTCCTCAGATCATATTAATCCGATATATGTTTATAATTCTCTATTCTGCTGCTATTTCTCCCGCATTCTTTATGAAGAAATATTTATGAACTTACTTTAACATATTAACTTACTTTTAGCAAGCAATATTTTTGTAGCTCGTATTCTTAGACCAAAAATAAATATTTTCAGCCTCTTCATACAAAAATCAATAACTTAAATAACAATATTTTTCAAATTCTCCTGAGTATCTTTTCTTTTTAGCTCCTAATCATAGTTCTAAAATTTAAGTGCGATCCAGTTTTATTATATATTTTATATTTACAAGAGAAATTTTAAGAACAAAAAAATACACTCAAAGTACTATAAATATGAGTGTATTTTTTTAGTTTGTATTTGATAATACAGATATTTATCCCATGATAGAATTTTTTATATTTTCAGCTATTCTTTTTATTACAGGAACTGTAACAGAATTTCCAGCCTGCTTATAAAGATGTGAAGGTGCAATATTATTTGGTAATTTGAAGTTTTTTGGATATCCTTGAAATTGAAAACACTCTTCAGGTGTTAATTTTCTAATTCCATACTTAGTTAAAACAAGAGGAACATTATGCCCTCCAGTTCCCATATTTGCAGTTAATGTAGGACAAACATTTGACTTATTTTCCCTAACATATACTCTTCTCCATTGATATAATGTATTTTTTTTAATAATTTCTTTTTTTATTTCATTAAACATTAAATATTTATCATCATAATAAAATTTTTCATCTACTTTCTCATTATAGTCAATAACATCTTTTATCTTTTTAGTTAAAGGAATAGGGTCAATATTATCAAAATTTTTATAGTGTTTTTTATTTAAAAATCCAATTATGTATATTCTCTCTCTATTTTGAGGAGTATTTCCATATTCAGAAGCATTTAAGATCATATGTTTTATATCATATTCATATTCTTCAAGAGTTTCCTTGATTGTTTGATAAGTTTTCCCATTATCATGAGAAATTAAATTTTTTACATTTTCAATAAAAATAACTTTTGGTTTCTTGTCTCTTATAACCCTTGCTAGCTGAAAAAAAGTATTGCCTCTTTCATCTTCAAAACCTTTTCTATAACCAGCAATAGAAAAAGGCTGACAAGGAAATCCTGCCACTAATACATCCGCATTAGGAATATCTTTGGATTTAATATTAGAAATATCATCCATTATAATTGTATTTTTATGATTCATTTTAAAAGTGTTAACTGCATACTTATCTATTTCGTTAGACCATATAATATCAAAACCTGCTTGTTTAAAACCTAACTCAATTCCACCTACACCTGAAAAAAGACCAATGACTTTCATAATTCACCTCAAAACTTGCGGCGCGCCGCATAATTTATCTATTATAACATAGAAAAAACAATAAGTAAACTACTATTCTTTATCTAAATTATCAAGATCTGAAAATATCGAATTGTAATAATCTTCATAACTTCCAACACTTAAAAAATCAAGAATATATAAATTATTTTTAACTTTAGTCAATTTTACACTATCTACCCCTTTTTTATTTAAAATATCTCTAGTAATTAGAGTATTTGGCATTATATTTAAAACTTCTCTTAGAATCCATTTTCCCAATGCAGCATTGGGATCAGATTGTAGAGCTTTTCCACCATCCTGAGTTACTTTCATAGAAAGAGTCTTTTTATTTGGTAATAATACTTCAAATGAATTAGTTTTATTAGCATCATTTTTAGTTTTAATAGTTTTATAGGGGAAAAAATCTTCTTTTTTAACATGAATCCATGAAGGAATAGGTATGTATACTTCATTCTCATCTCTTTTTCGTCCCTTAGCATTCCACATATTTAATCCTGATCCTGGGTGAACTTTTCCATCCTTAGTACTGTATAATGGCAATATAATATACTCCTCATCTTTTTTATTTTTTTCTGATAAAAAACTATGTTCAGGTATTTTAATAGCTTTTATTAAAAAGTCAAAAGGATCCTCAAGAATATCAATATTAAATTTAATAATATGATTTTTTGAATCAGTCAAAAATCTTTTAAATAAAGTATTTTTAGAAAGGCTAAAATTATACTCATTATATTTATCTTTAAATTTCAAACTGTTTTTTGATGTTGAAAGAACCTCAATACTATCAATATCAATAAAATCAATCATATCTTCATATATTGACATTTGATATTTTGAACGTGTTATAGAGTGATAAATCATGTAATCTAAATCATGAGAACGCTTAGTAAAATCAATTCTTTCATTTCTCATTTCAGCCACAGTAGAAATTATATTTCGTGCTGTTTCCGTGTTTAATTTTTGGCTTTCACTATTTCTAAATAAATAAGATTCTTTATTAAATTCTGCAATTTTTTGAAATGTTTTACCATTATTAAATAAAAAAGTTTTTAATCCAATACCTACTTTATTTTTAGCTGCATCAACAGAAACATCTCCACGAGATAAATTATCAGCTTCAAAAGCTTTACAAAAAATATTTTCCATTGCTCTATAGTAAAGATAAGGACTAATACTATCAGAAAAAATATTTGATAAAGAACCTGTTACTTGTAATAATTTTAAATATAGTTGCTGTTGTTCTTTTTCTTGATTTTTCATAAAAAAACTCATTTTTATCCATCCCTTTTATCAGATTTTATCTTATTATAACATTTCAGTTTTTCGTAGTCTATATCAATTGGATTTTTTATAACTTCATATATTCTTGCTATTGTATAAAATTTTTCTAAATACTGTAACTTTTATTTATCTCTAACATTATATTTATTCATAATAAAAAATTCTTTTCAAATTCTTTTTTTAATATCTGTTTCTTTGCATAATTAAAACTTCTTTTTCCATTACAAGTTCTTTTGCATATTTTTCTAAAAAATTTTTATCAGGTTTTTTTAATTTTGTCCCACTATTGATAATGTTTTTTCTCCATATTTTCTAATATAGTCATCTGAAGATCTTACTCTATTCATTGTATCGCCTATTTTATAATTTATGTTATATTATAACACAGACTATAGAGAAGATAATAATTTTCTTGCAATTGTTACATTGTAATACTAGTACTTTGACTACATTAAATAACATGTTTCACGTACACAAACAATGCAAAGTACTTGTGCCTGAATAGAGCATAACACTAACATTTAATATGGTCGAGGTACTAGTATGAAAAAATGCTACTTCTCTATGAAAAGGTACAGTCAAAAATACTGTAAAAATATTCTGAGATCTTATTTTCTTTATTTTCCAAAAGCATAAAGGCACGCTTATAAGTTTCTCCATTCTGGAGAAACTAAAGCTTATATTTTTCAAGGCTTAACAGCCTCTTCAAAATAACTTTCACTTATGTTCAAAACTCACATTCGTTCGAAGGAAATAAAAAAAGACCAAAAACTCTAATATTTTCAGTCTCTTTCTTACATCTATATCAACTTCATGACACCCTCCACTCAAGATTCGTATTATCTCCAACATCTTTAGCCATTATTCCATACTCATAAAACTTATATTTTATATCTCCATTTAACATAACCATTAAATTTGCAATTTCACAAATTTCACTCTTTATTTCCGGACTTTTCTCCTCTAAATATTCCAATTTTTGGTATAATTCCATTTCTTTTTTATAGAGTTCATCTTCTGTATTTTCACTATACATTCTCTCTACAAATTGAAAAATTAAATTCTTTTGTTTTATATCCATTTTTATCACTCCATCTGAAATAAATTTATAAGTACTCATCTGCCCAAAATAATATTTCATTCATTACCCCGCTTAATGCCTTTCCTTTACTCGTCAAACCGTATTTAACTTTCACAGGAATTCCAGTGTATACATGTCTTTTCAAAATACCTTCTTTTTCTAATTCAAATAGTCTCTGAGATAAAACTCTGTCACTTATATTTAAAATCTCTTTACCAATCACAGAAAAACTTTTATCATCTTCTAATAACACCTTTATTATCATCCCAGACCATTTTTTCTCAAAAATTGAAATAGCAGATTTAATTTTCTGATGCTCTTCATAATTTTTCATAATTTTCTCCTAATTGACAGAATATATTATAAAAGTGTATAATAC
>JAGOZX010000073.1 GCA_018058425.1 Sebaldella sp. | reverse complement strand
AATCTATACCCATTTTTACTGGGTAACTTATAAAGCCTGTTAATAATACTTGGAACCTGAACAAATGAATATAAATTTTTCTCTCCCTTTAACTCTACGATTATATTTAAACTTTTATTCTGTAAAAAGGGAAATGGTCTGCTCGCATCTATAGCCGAAGGTGTAAGTATTGGAAAAATCGTCTCTTCATAATATTCCAAAACTATTTCTTTTTCTAATTCACTTAATTCTTCATACTTCAAAATAAATATATTATTCTTATTTAAATCAGAAATTATATCATTATTATAAATTGAATATTGTTTTTTTATTAGTTTTTCTATTCTTTTTTCTATCTTTTCCATTTGCTGTTTAGGAGTCATTCCTGAAATATCTTTTCCTGTGAAATTACTATCTATTTGAGCTTTTAAAGCTGCCATTCTTATCATGAAAAACTCATCCAAATTAGACGAAGCAATGGAAACATACTTACACTTCTCCAATAATGGATTTTCTTCATAAATTGCTTCATTTAAAACTCTATCATTAAACTCCAGCCAACTTAACTCTCTATTAAGAAAATACTCATATTTATATTTCATAGTCTCATCCTTTTATAAATTTATTTATTTATTACTAAGTGTGCCTTTAATCCAAATATATTTTCAAATACTTCTTTTTGCTCTTCAAATTCTAGCTTTTCTAAAAAAATCATTCTTTTGATTTTTACATTAAAATATATATTATCTTCATCAGTTACTATTTCTAAACTATTTATTTTTTGTTCATTGCTGGAATCCAAGCTTTCTGCTATTCTCAGAATTGCGGAAAGTTTAGAAACCAATAGCTTCTCTTCTTTTCTAATTGCTTTATTATAATCAAGCTCTAAAACATTTTTCTCAAAGTATTTTAATATACTTGCTACAAATACATGCTCCTTTGTAGAAAGTCCATAAATACTCGAAGCCACTATTATATCCCTAGAAAAGTTTATATATTTTTCCAATGTTATATACTTACCTGTTTCCCTAAATATATTTGCCAAAGTTAAATAATAACGATCCCTTTTAGTAAGTCCATGTGTTTTATGTACTTTATTAAAAATCTTTTCCATAAACTCTTCTAGCTTTTCCACATGTTCTTGAACATAATAATATCTTTTTGCTATATTTTTTGCTGTTTCTATGGAGTCCTTCTCAATTTTCTTTTGAATTTTTTCATTTTTAAAAAAATAATTCTCTCCAATTGCATTAGATAGCTTAAAATTAGCAAATATTATTTCATCATTTTGAAATTTATCTATTATATTTTTCACTATATTTATTTTCTGTACTATTAACTCTGCTTCACTTTTTTTGATCTTATAAATTTTTGATACTTCCTCTATTGACTTCCCTCTTATTTTTTCATAATAATCTTTTAAAGTCTTACTAGAAATAGTCTCAAGAATATCTATAGTTTTTTTATTTAAAAGATGCTCCAAATAAATATCAAAAAACTTTCCTGATATTATTATTCTTTCTATGTTTATATCTGAAATATTTTTAAATAATCCATTCAAATAACTTTTTATATACTCATCTATTACGATATTTCTTTTTTTATCACTTAAATTTAGTTTATTCGAAATATCTGATAAGACTAATGATCCAATTTCTATATTTGTATTATAGATATTAATTCCATTATTTATAACAGAAAATGAAACATTTCCAGATCCTATATAGATTATAAGATTATTTTTTTCATTATAGTCTTTTATACCTTTTTCTAAAGCCACGGATATTTTTTCATAAGCCAGATAATTTTCTTCAAGTTTATCTAAAATGATTAAATCAAGACCCGATGTAATTTTTATCTGATCTTGTAAATAATCACTATTTTTAGCTTCACGAATAGCAGTAGTTCCAAAAACTATTATTTTTTCTACTTGGTAACCTTCTGCTGCTGTTTTCATGCTCTTTATTACTTCATTAATTTCTTTTATTTTATTAAAAGTTAATTTGTGATTCAATAAAACTTCTTTTCCAATCTGAGTTATATGTACTGCCTTATCAATGATTTTAATTATATTTCCTTTTTTCTGAAATATTTCCATATAAATTCCATGTGAAGCTATACTAATCACGCATAAGATATCTTTCATTATCTAACACCTTCTTGGGCTAGTGTTAAAGCGCCTATTATTCCAGCATCATCTCCTAATTTTGCTTTTTCAAATCTTACATTTTCAAATATACTTTTCATAGCATATCTACTTGCTTCTTCTTTTACAATAGGCATAATTATATCACCTAATTCCTCTATAATTCCCCCTCCAAATACTATTACTTCTGGATCAAATATATTTATTAAATTAGCTACTCCCACTCCTAGATACTTAGCTGCTCTTTCTATACTTTCTATTACTACTAAATCTCCCTTTTCATATGCTTCTTTTAAAGGTCCGCTTTTTAGTATTCCTTCTTTTAGAAGACTCTCTTTTATCAGTGTAGAATCTCCTCTTTTTATTCTAGCTTCTATTTCTGCCTGTATACCAGTTTTTGATGCCACAGCCTCTAGACAACCTCTAGAACCACATCCACATATAGCACCAGAGCTGTCTATTGTCATATGACCTATTTCCCCAGCTACACCTGTTGTACCTTCAAAAAGCTTATTATTTAAGATTATTCCTCCACCAATTCCTGTTCCCACAAAAATTCCTATTAAATTACCAGTTTGTCCACCTAAAGAATACTTCCATTCTCCAAGTACTCCTACATTAACATCATTTCCCACAAAAACGTCTAATTTATACTTATTTTTTATAAGTTCTCCTATTGGATAATTATTCATCGTAATATTAGGAGCAAATTTTACAACTCCTGTTTTAGTATCCACAAGGCCTGGCACTCCTATTCCAATTGCTTTTATTTCTTCTTTTTTATTTGCCTTTAAAAGTTCATCTATAACACTGAAAAGTTGTGTTTCTACTGCTTTTATTCCTTCTTTTGTTTTCGTTTTCTTTTTACTTTTATGTAGAATTTTTCCACTTTCATCAAATAATGCACCTAATATCTTAGTTCCACCTAGGTCTATGCCAATATAATTCATCAGATTTCCTCCTCTAAATTTTCCTTTATACCTATTTTATAACTTTATTTTAGAATTAAATCAAGTGATTTTAAATTTTTTTACTTTCTATACGATAAGTAATTTTTTGCTTTTTTAAAAATTTATTGTATACTATAATTGACAAAGAAAAAAATATATTATATAATAACTGTAACAATTACAAAAATAAAATTATTTTAAAGGAGGAATTTTAAATGTCTTTAATTGGAAAAAAATTAGATGATTTTAAAGTTGATTATTATCAAAATGAGGAGTTCAAAACTCTTACATTAAACGATATTATGGGGAAATGGAGTATCTTCTTTTTCTATCCAGGAGACTTCACATTTGTATGTCCCACTGAGTTAGGGGATGTAGCAGATCATTATGAAGAATTCCAAAAAACAGGATTTGAAATTTATTCAGTAAGTACTGATTCACACTTTGTACACAAAGCATGGCATGATACTTCTGATACTATTAAAAAGATTAAGTACCCTATGTTAGGTGACCGTAATGCAATTATAGCTAAAATGTTTGAAGTATATAAAGAAGATGAAGGAGCAGCTTATAGAGGAAGTTTCATTGTTAACCCTGATGGTGTAATAATGGCTTACGAAATAAATGATATGGGTGTTGGTAGAGATGCTAAAGACTTATTAAGAAGAGCTAAAGCAGCTAAATTTATCACAGAGCATCCAGGATTAGTTTGTCCAGCTCACTGGGAAGAAGGTCAAGAAACTTTAAAACCAGGACTAGACCTAGTAGGAAAAATATAATTAATTTTTAAATAGGGATGACTAATCCCGTAGTTATGGTGTCGTTCCATGAAATGAAATTATATGATAATACTTAAAACATAAGAATTATTATATAAATTGGCTTCATTGTGTAATGGCACCATTTTATTTATAAAAATTTTAGGAGGATATAATGGCTTTTTTAGATCAAAGTATAGTTACTCAGTTAAAAGGATTTTTTGATAAAATAACTGATGACATAAAAATCATTTCTTTTTTAGGAGAAAGTGATAAATCAAAGGAATTAGACGGATTTTTAAATGAAGTTTCTGATATCTCAAATACTATAAAATATGAATCATATATTTTTGGTTCAAACAATGAATTAGAAGAATCATATGGAATAACTAGAGAAACAAGTTTCACTATAGTTAAAAATAATAATAAGACAGGTATTAACTTTTGTGGAATTCCAGGAGGGCATGAATTTAACAGTTTAATTTTATCTATATTAAATCTTGCTGGTCTTGGTAAAAAATTAGAAGATGAAAAACTAGAGAAAATTAAAACTGTATCAAAGCCTCTAGATATTCAAATGTTTATTTCTTTATCTTGTACTCATTGTCCAGAAGTAGTTCAAGCTTTAGATCTTATAGCTATGAATAATGAAAATATTACTGCTTCAATGATAGATTCAGCTGTATTCCCAGATGAAGCAAAAGAAAAAGATATTCAAGGAGTACCTGCGGTTTTCATAAATGGAACTCTTGCATCAATCGGAGCAAAAACTTTTGATGAACTATTAGATATAGTACAAAAAAGTTAAGTTTTTAAGTATGTTATTATTTACTTTTTTTTCTGAAAGTCTTGAAATTTAAAGAAAGAATTATTCTTTCTAATAAATTTCAAAGAATAAAAAAAGATATAACTAAGTCGGAAAAGTTATAATAAGTCATGCTAAAAGAAAAATAACTTTTTTCTTCAAAAAACTCCTTAAAGTCAAGCTGTAGAGCTTGGCTTTTCTTTTGTTATTATTTTTTATTTAATTATTTTATAAAATATTTATACTATAATATTCTAGAAAAATATATTATTTGATATACCTAAATTAATATATTTTAAACCAAAAAATAAAAAAAGAACTGTCAAAATGTTTAAAGTCAGTTCTTTTTTATTTACTATTTATTTTTAAAATAATGAGGTGAATCTCCCCATTCTCCAAATCGTACTATATCTCCAACACTTGTTACTCTTCCTGTTAAACATACTTTACATTGATCAGCATTATCATCAATACATGGTTTATTATCATATAATTGATACTTTTCTCTATGTTCTTCTATTGTTATAATAGGCATAAGTATGTTTCCCCCAGCTTTTAATCCAAGTTCTCTTCCCAGAGGATTTAATGCTTGTAATGCTGTAGTTGCAGCTATATTTACATCTTTTAAATATAATCTAGTTATAGCAATCATTTTTAATCCTAAAATAAATCTTCTGTATTTTTCTTCTTCACTATCTAAATTCTGCCCTATTACTTCTTTTCCCAGTGGTGTTTCTTTATGTACAACATAAGGCCCCATACCTATCATGTCTATATCCATTTTTTCAAAGAACAATATATCGTTAACTAAGTCTTCTTCTGTTTGTCCTGGAAGCCCTATCATTACACCTGTACCCACTTGATATCCAATTTTTTTTAGTAATTTTAGGCAATCTACTCTATCTTTAAAAGAGTGAAGAGGATTATTTGGATGAATTTTTTTATAAAGCTCTTCATTTGTTGTTTCTATTCTCAACAAATATCTATGACCGCCTACTTCAAACCATTTTTTAAATGTTTCTTCTGTTTGTTCACCTAAACACAAAGTAAGACCTAATTCACCATTACTAATATCTTTTGTTTCTTTGATAATTTCTGTTATAAATTCTTCAAATATCTTATCTTGTCTTTCACCAGATTGTAATGTAACAGAGCCATATCTATTGTCATAAGCCCATTTCGCCATTTTTATGATCTCATCTTTTGTCATATCAAATCTCTCTACTTCATCATTACTAAGTCTTATTCCACAATAATAACAATCTTTTATACACTTATTTGAGAACTCTATTAAACCTCTGTAATATGCTTTATTACCTACATATTTTTCTTTTATACTATAAGCTTTTTTGTATAACTTTTCTAAATCTTCTTGTTTTGTAAGTTTCATCAAGTATACAAGATCTTCCTTTTCTAGCTTTTCTTTCTCTAATATTTGATCTAACAATTTTATTCGCCTCTTTCAATCTTCACTATTTCCTTCAAATTTTCCATAAAAATATCTATATCATTTTCAGTATTATACCGTCCCATACTTATTCTAATTGTAGACCTTAAATCTTCTTTTGATAAGTGCATTGCTTTTAATACATTTGATTCTAAAAAAGCTCCTGACATACATGCAGAGCCTGCACTTATATATATCCCTCTTAAATCAAGGGCTACCATCAATGTTTGTACATCACAGCCTTTTATTGTTACATTTGTTATTGTATTTAATCTCTTTGTACCTTCTCCATTAATAGTAATATCATTTATTTCTTCTCTTAATCTTTTTTCCAAATAATCATGAAGTTTTTTTTCGTGTCTTTGCTCATTAAAAATATTTCCATAGATCACTTCAAGAGCTTTTTGCATTCCAAATATAGAATTTACATCTTCAGTTCCTGCTCTTCTATTTCTTTCTTGATGTCCACCAGTTATTTGCTTTTTTAATAAAAAATTCTTATCTAAAAATATAAAACCAGTGCCTTTAGGTCCATAAAATTTATGCGAACTAGCTGTAAATGCTGAAATTCTATTTTCTTTAGGATAGAATATGTCCTTTCCCATTGTCTGTACAGCATCTACATGAAAAAAAATTGCTGTCTTTGATAATATTCTTCCTATTTCATTAATTGGCTGAACAACTCCTGTTTCATTATTTGCACTCATAATAGAAACTATTATAGTATCTTTTCTCAAAGAATTTTTTAACTCTTCTAGATTTACTACTCCATCACTATCTACATTTAAATAAGTAATTTCATATCCCGCCTCTTCGAGCTCTATACAAGTATTTAAAACTGTAGGGTGCTCTATATTACTTGTTATTATATGTTTTCCTTTATATGAATAAGCTTCGGCAGCTCCTTTTAAAACTAAATTATTTCCTTCTGCTCCTCCTGAGGTAAAGATAATCTCTTTTCCTTCCACTCCTAATAAACCTGCAATAACCTCTCGACTATTTTCCAGAGATTTCTTAGCTTTCTGGCCTTCTCTATGTGTAGAAGAAGGATTTCCAAAACAATTTCTATAATTTTCTACTAATTCATCTAACACTTCAGGTAAAATTTTTGTAGAAGCAGCGTTATCTAAATAAACTCTCTCCATAATCAAACTCCTTAATTATTATTCTTACATTCATTATACAATATTTTTTTTCATATTTCTATAACTTAAAGTGTTATTCTTTTATCTTTTTGGATAAAAAGAACTCCTTATCTAAAGGAAATTTCTCTACTTGTCGTAGCATAGTTATAAATTTCACTATATAGAAAAAACTGACTAGGTTTTTTAGTCAGTTTTTTTATATTTTCTATTAAAATATTTACATATATGTTAAAAGCATTTTTAAGTTATTAATTTCTAATCTGCAAAAAATAATTTACTTAATAAAATCATAAATAATAATACAATTAAAATTTTTCCTGCAAGAATATTTACAGTATACATGAATTTTTCTTTTTTAAAATGCACCTTACTTCACTCCTTAATTTTACACTTTCTATTACTTGATCTTCATTGATACTATTCCTTTTTCAGACTAAAGTCAATCATTTTTTATATTTTCTTCCGTAACTTTAATATAATCTTACTTTTTTCCAATGAAATTGGGCTCTCCAGTATTAATATAAGTTTATTATCATTTTTCTATTATCTATTAGTTTTATTAATTAATTCCTTAAATAAAAAAAGAATGTCTGAAATAAATTTCATAAACATTCTTTTTTATTATTTTAGAAAAGATTTATATATTTATAACTACTGACTTTAACTTAGTCATACTTTCTATACTGTATCTTATTCCTTGAACTCCTACACCTGATTTCTTAATCCCTAAAAATGGAAAATTATCTGGTCCTCTTTGAGTCTTATTATTCATATGAACAGTTCCAACTTCTAATTTATCAGCAATCTCTAAAGCTCTTGTAGTATCTTTAGTAAATATCGCTGCTTGTAGTCCATATTCTGATTTATTTGTAACTTCTACTGCTTCATCCTCACTCTTTACTCTAATAATTGGTAAGATAGGCCCAAATGGCTCTTCCCATGCTATTCTCATATCTAAAGTTACATTATCATATACTCCAGGCCAAATAAGTTTTCCTTCTCTCTTTGACTCATTAATAACTTTAGCACCTTTATCTACAGCATCTTTAATTAACTCCTCTACAAAGTCTGCTGCTGCAGTATTTATAAGTGGTGTTATTTCAGCATTATCAAAAGGATCTCCTACAGATAGCTTAGAAACTTTTTCTTTTATAAGAGAAACCAGTTCATCAGCTACTTTTTCAAGAACAATAACTCTTTTTATAGCGGTACATCTTTGTCCTGAATAGCTAAATGCTCCTGCAATTATTTCCGTAGCTGCCTTTTCTAAATCAGCATCTTCTAAGACTATTGCAGCATCTTTCCCACCTAATTCGAGTAAGATAGGCTTCATCCCTGATACTTCTCCTATTTTTTCTCCTACATCTGTACTTCCTGTGAAATTAATAAAATTAACATCTGGGTGACCTATTAGATAGTCTCCTATAACGCTTCCTTTTCCAGTCACGCTGTTTAAGACTCCTTTTGGAAGTCCTGCATCCTCAAAAACTTCAGTAAGCAGAATTCCACTTATAGCTCCTTGTGTAGGCGGCTTAAATATAACAACATTTCCTCCTATTAAAGCTGGGGCTATTTTTGAAGCTGATAAGTTAATAGGATAGTTAAACGGTGCTATTGCCAATACTACTCCCATAGGTTCTCTTCTAATAATAGCTAGCTTATTTTTACTCGCAGCTTCAAAAGTATCCCCTCTAATAACTTCTCCATGAACTCTTATGCCTTCTTCAGCAGTATATCTTATTAAATCAGCAGTTCGCACCACTTCTGATACAGCTGATTTTATATTTTTAGCTACTTCTCTTGCGAGTACTTCTCCTATTTCATCTTTTCTTTTTTCTAAAAGCTCTGCCGCTTTATAAAGAACCTTTGCTCTTTCCACTACTGGAACTTCTCTCCATAATTTAAGAGCTTTTTTAGATGATTCCATTGCTTTATCTATCTCTTCGTGTGACATAGCTTGAACTTTACCCATTTCCTTATCATCTATAGGAGAGAATATTGTTGTTTGATTTTCAGAACTTCTCCACTCTCCATCCACTAAATTTTTATAAACTTTATTTTCCATAATGCTTTCCACCTCTTAATATTGTTTTATTGTAAAACTATTTTATCACATAAACATTATTTTTGAAAATATTATAATCATATACAAATAATAAGTTTTATATATGATATATGAATTTTTATCCCGAAATACGAATTTATGAATTTTAGAATCTAAATTATTCAAGTTCTGGTAATTTATTTAACCATTCTAAGATAGAGTCATAAATCTCATATTTATTTATTTCGTTTAATGACTCATGTCTTCCCTCTTTATTTTCAACTATATTTATCTTTCTATCAATTGACCTTATTTTTTTCCTTAACCTTTCCACGCTCTTTCCATTTCCAGTAGCAGGATCTTTAGTTCCATAAACTACTAATATCTTAGTATATCTATTTATTTTATTTTCATTTTTATTCATGTATTTTGTGGACTTAATAAATTCTGAAAAAAATCTAGGAGTTGCTCCAAAGCCACAGTTAGGATCATTTGTATATTTATCTACTGCACTCTCATCTCTAGATAACCAGTCATTTTTTGTTCTATTAGGCTTAAAGTGTTTATTATAACTCTTAAATACCCCATTTAAAACTGACTTTCCATTCTTTATAAAAATTCCTTCTATACCAGCAACTATTCTACCAAAAAATTTACCAAAACCACCCATATATATTGGAGCTGACAGTATTAAACGGTCTATCTCATTATTTCTTATAGCGTACTCCAGCGAAACCGATGTCCCGAAACTATGTCCAAAGATAACTGGAAGCTCTTGCATTTCTTTTTCTATTAATATTTTCATATCTTCTATTATTGCATCTACTCCTTCTCCCTTAGAAAAAGTGGCAGCTTTATTATTTATCCTAAAGTCATCATGACCTCTTAAATCTAAAACATAAACATTATGACCGTTATTAGACAAAAACTCCGAAAACTCTGAATACCTTTCTGTATGCTCCATCATTCCGTGTATTATCAAAACATTCTTTTTTGACTTACTTCTCTTAGATTCAAAAAATAAATAAGAGACTTCCTTATCATCAAATGACTTAAATTTACGCTTTATCATATTTCCTCCTTAATTTATATTCTAACTATTGTTTTTTTTCTTGGATTTTTCTTGCCATATTTACAATTAAATTTCTTGAAGCAAATCTACTCATAAATATTATAAATTTATTTGAAAGACCTGGAATAATAATTGCCTTATTTTTCTCCATTCCCTTATAAGCTATAGTGACCACCTTTTCTGGAGTAATGGGTTTTATGATACTAAATAATTTTGAATTTTCTAAGTTTGCACTTTTTTCAAATTCCGTCTTTACAGGGCCAGGACATAGCACAGATACTTTCACCTTAGTATTTCTCAGTTCATTTCTAAGAGCTTCAGTAAATGACAATACGAACGCTTTAGAAGCATAATAAATACTCATATAGGGACCGGGTTGAAATGCTGCTATTGATGCCACATTTAATATCTTACCATGGTCTTTTTCCAGCATATCTTTCAAAAATAATTTTGTAAGCCCTGTTAATGCTTTTATATTTAAATTTATCATCTCTTCTTCTTTTTTTAAATCAGTTTCTTTAAATTCTCCAAATAGCCCAAATCCTGCATTATTAATTAATATATTTACTGTAATATTTTTTTCCATCACTTTATTGTATAAATATTCTGCTCCTCCATCCAAACTTAAGTCACAGGGTATTATTTCTATACTTATGTTTGGATATGATTTTTTAAATGAGTTTAATCTTTCTTCTCTTCTAGCTGAAATCACTAAATCATAACCTTTTTCAGCGAATAATTTAGCAAATTCATATCCTAAACCACTACTCGCTCCTGTTATTAAAACCGTTTCCATAATACACCTCTTTTCTAAATTTTATTATTAATCTAATTATACTCTTTTTGATCTTTTTTTCCAAATTTTTCAAAATATGAAATTATATAGCAAAAATACATTGCACATTATTTATAAATGAATTATACTTTTAATAATGAAAAATTTCAAAATATAATTTCAAAAATCAAATATATTCAGGAGGATAATATGAGTAAATTAATTCAACCAAAATGGTTACATGAAAATAAAAATAATTTTTTAATACTTGATTGTCGTTTTAAATTAAGTGATGCAAATTATGGACTAGATTCATATAAAAAAGAACACATTGAAAATGCTGTTTTTATTAACTTTGAAAAAGAACTTGCTGGAGAAATAAAAGAGCATGGCGGAAGACATCCTCTACCTGACATGTTTGAATTTTCTAAAAATATGGAATCTCATGGCATAAGCGATTCTACAGACATCGTAATATACGATGATGGTGACCTTGCTGGTGCCTCTAGACTTTGGTGGATGTTTAGATATATAGGAAAAAATAATGTATATGTTCTTGATGGTGGACTTACTGCATGGAAAAATGAAGGCTATGAAACTACAGATTCTGAGACTATAACTACAAATAGCATAGGGAAATTAACTGTGAAAATTCAAAATGATATTTTATGTGATATGGAATATGTGAAATCAAAATTATCTGATAAAAATACTGTTATTGTTGATTCTAGAGCAAATGAACGTTATCTTGGATTAACAGAACCAATGGACAGAATACCAGGACATGTACCCAGTGCTGTAAATTTTCCGTATGGAGAAGCTATAAAAGATGGACATATTATTAGTAATGAAAAACTATCTGATCGATTTTCTAGTTTAGGTAATGGAGAAAAAGAAATCATTATTTATTGTGGTTCAGGAGTAACTGGAAGTGTGAACTTTTTATTAATGGAAGAAGTTGGTCTAAAACCTGTTTTATATGCTGGAAGTTACAGTGATTGGACAAGTTATTTAGATAATAAAGTAGAAACAAAATAAATATATAGGAGAAAACGTATTATGAAGAAAATATTTTTTATAGTTTTATTATCACTTACTGTTTTTTGTTTTAGCAGTGCTAAAACAACTAATAATATTTCAATTCCCAAGGAAGTTAAATATTCTGGAGTATTAAGAGATTCTATTACTTTTACTGATTCTTTGGGAACACATATACTAATTACAAGTGAACTAGAAAATGCTAAAGAAAGAAGCAGCTATATCTTTGCTTATGATTATTTGAAAAAAGATAAAAATAGTGCCTATAAGTTAAACTGGAAACTAGAAGACGGAACAACAGATTGTGAGGTTGATTATTTTTCTACATTTGCAGCTACTCCCACTATCACAGACTTGGATAAAAATGGAATAAAAGAAGTTACTATGGCTTATTCTCAAGCATGTACAGGAGATGTCAGTCCCTCAGAATACAAAGTTATAATGAGAGAAAATCAAAACAAATATGGTCTAAGAGGTAATACTTTTGATCCTATTACTAAAGGCAACCCAAACTCAAACCCATGTTGTTACGTGGATGATGAGAACTTTGATTTTTCAAATGACCCTGGAAAGTATCAAAATGAAAATGATTTTAAAAAAGCTCCTAAAGTATTTTTAGATTATGCAAAAAAAATATGGGTAAAGTACAGAGACTATGGCTTAGATGAATGATTATAGATCTTTTTATTGATTTTATTAATAAAAAATATAAGAGGATTTTGGATATAATTCACTAAAATAGACCAAATAGATAGTTATTACTGGAGGTGTTTTTATTTTTAATATTAAAGAAGAATTTAATTCAAAACATACCAAATTAAAAAGCATTATTTTAAAACCTGATTATTTTGATGAAGCTGTTAGTTTATCACTAGAAATTCATTCTTTGATTCATAGTAAAAAAGTTCCACAAACTAAAATTAATACTTTCATTGATGATATTATGGAAAATTTGGATAAAAAATGC
Source organism: Sebaldella sp. (assembly GCA_018058425.1). Lineage (GTDB taxonomy): Bacteria > Fusobacteriota > Fusobacteriia > Fusobacteriales > Leptotrichiaceae > Sebaldella. The sequence continues at coordinate 3,129 of JAGOZX010000073.1, read as the reverse complement.
TGGACTGAAATAACTTATAATAAACATAGAACTATTACTTACAACATTTGGCACATAACACGGATTGAAGATATTTGTACAAATATCCTTATGAATAATGGAAACCAAGTGCTTAATGATAGTTGGATTAAGAAAATAAACTGTAATATAATTGATACAGGGAATGCTCTAACTCCTGATGAAATTAGTCAATTTAGTTCAAATATTAATATTGAAGAATTACTTAAATATCGTATTGAAGTTGGAAAGACAACACAGAGAATATTAAAAAAATTACAAATAAAAGATATGAAGAGAAAAGTAAGCAGTGAAAGCCTAAAACGAATTATACAAGAAAAAGCAGTATCTGAAAAAGAAGAAGCTGTTTGGTTAATAGATTTTTGGGGTAAAAAAACAGTTGCAGGACTTGTATTAATGCCACTTACAAGACATCAGCTTGTTCATCTAAATGACTGTGTTAATATCAAAAATAAGTGTCTTAAAAGTAAAAAACACGTTTAATCAGCGTGTTTTTATTTTACTATTTTATAAAATTACTTTTATTATTTTTATTAATTCAAAGTTTACATTTTCTATTGATTAACATATTTCACAAAAAAACTGCCAACTTCATTGACAGTTTTTATAAATATTTATTTCTTATTTAAATTTTATTTCTAATATTTTTGTTTCTCCTGCTATTGCCATACCAGTTGCTTTTTCTAATCCTGCAAATTCATCAATATTTGATATTATTACTGGAGTAATTACTGTTTTTGCATTAGCTTTTAAAAATTCATAATCATACTTTATAATTGGAGTTCCTCTTTTTACTGTTTTTCCCTCTTCAATTAATCTTTCAAATCCTTTTCCTTCTAATTGAACAGTATCAATTCCAAAGTGAACAAATAATTCTATTCCAGATTCTGTAACTATACTAAATGCATGATTTGTATCAAATATTTTCTCTACTTTACCATCTATAGGTGCTAAAATTAAATCTCCACCACTTGGTTCAATGGCAACTCCGTCACCTACCATTTTTTCAGCAAAAACTGCATCCGGTACCTCTTCTACAGGTAATATTCTACCGCTTAATGGTGCAAATATTTTTCCATCAAAATCTTTTTTATCATCTTTTCCCTTAAATAGATTAAATAATCCCATTTTATCACCTTCCTAAAACTTATATTTTATTCATTATTAGCATATCACAACTATGTTCATTAGTCAACATCAGACTTTTCTAAGTTTTTAATTTCTCTTTCTAACTTATCTAACAGCTCATTAAGCTGCTTGCTTACTGCTCTTACAGTTTCTTTCTTTTCTAAATCAACACCTGCTTTTTTCAGTTGATTCATAGGGAAGTCACTTCCACCAGAACTCAGAAGTTCCATGTATTTTAACCTTGCTTCTTCTTTTTTATCTTTATTTTTTTCATTTACTATTTTATCATAAAGTATTGCTGATGATGCAAAACATGTCGCATATTGATAAACATAAAATGGCGAGTTATAAAAATGTGGTATTCTTGCCCAAGCTGAATATAAAAGCTCATCTTTCGCCATTTGAGTACCATAATAGTCATCAAATAACTGCTTCATTATTCCACTTAAAACCTCTGGAGTAATTGGTTTTCCTTCATCTGCTAATTTATGTGCCTGATATTCATAATCTGCAAGCAATGCTTGAAAGTAAAAAGTTCCTGTTATATTCTTTATTGCTTGTTCTAAAAGTGCTATTCGCTCTTTAGGATCCTTTGTATTTTTCAACATCGAGTCTAAAAGCAATCTTTCATTAAAAGTAGAAGCCACTTCTGCTACAAAGATAGTATAATCTTGTGTTGCAAAAGGTTGATTTTCACTTGAATAAAGTGTATGCAATGTGTGACCTAATTCATGACCTAGTGTAAAAACACTGTCTAAAGTCTCGTTATAATTAAGAAGCATATATGGATGTACTCCATAAACACCTGCTGAATAAGCTCCCGATCTCTTTCCCTTTGTTTCAAAAACATCAAGCCATCCATTTCCTAAAGCTGTTTCCATCTTTTTTTCATAGTCCGCACCTAAAGGTTTTACTGATTCTAGAACAAGTGCTCTGGCTGTATCGTAATCATACTCTTTATTTGAATCAATTAAATTTACACTTCCATCATAAGTATGGTACTCTTTTAACTTCAATAGTTTCTTTCTTAGTTTCATATATCTTTTTAATGGCTCTGATTCTTCCTTTGCCGTCTTTATAAGATTTAAATATACTTCTTCTGGTATATTATCATCTTTTAAAAAACTTTCTAAAAATGAATTATATCCATACGCATTTTTTCTTGCTATATCTTTTTGAAGTATTGAATTATAAATAGCGGCATATGTATTTTCTTTTTCTTTAAAAACACTGTAATGAGCATCAAATATCTTTTTTCTATCTTCTTGATTTTGATTCTGACTCAAAACTCTGCTGTAATTTCCATATGTTGACTCTACTTTCTCCCCAGTTGATAAATCTACTACTGGCCATTTTACATCAGTTACTGATAATTCTGTATAAATAGTTCTAGGTGCAGATAAAAACTGAGAATAATATGATAATAGTCTATTTTCTTTTTCTGGTAAAATATGTTTTTCTAATCTAAATAAATTTTCCAAACCAAATTTATAATCTGAAAACTCTTTTTCACTTGTCCATAATAAAACTTTATCTTTTCCAATCTCTAATATTTCTGAATTTACCCATGAAAGATCTGTTGATACCTTTGAAAATAAAAACTGAATTTTTTGAAGATTTTCTGTAGAATCTTTATCAAAAGCATTTACATCTCTTTGTAATTGTGGATATCTATATAGTTTATATGATAATTTATCCAATTCCTCTTGCTCTTTTAGAAATTTTAAAAATTCCTCTTTATCACTTAGTTTCCCTTTATAAGATACTAAATCTTTTACCATTTCTTCAGCTTTTCCATAATCTTTTTGCCATAAACCCCAATTTTCATAAATATCTGATAAATTCCACTTATATTCTTGTGGTATTTCTTCTCTTGTTTCATAAGTTTTTGCCATTATTATCTCCCTTCCAAAAATAAAAAATAAACTTAAAAATATAATTTTCTTATACTTCCCTATCATCTAATCCCGCCTTTTTATAATT
>JAGOZX010000134.1 GCA_018058425.1 Sebaldella sp. | reverse complement strand
AAATAAATTATGGACATGAATCATATGAAATAAATCAAAAAATAGGATCAGAAGTAACAGGAGTAGGAAATGTAGTAATAGATGCAAAGAATATAAATATAAAGGGAAGTTCTGTAATGTCAGATGGGATAGTTCAAATGACAGCAGAAAATGATATAAATATAGTAAATGATAAAGATACAATGTATACAGAAACAATAAAAAATAAAAAAGGAACCTTTTCAAAATATAGTCTTGAAGAAAAAGACTATAGAGAAGGAGCGGTGGCTTCAACTATTGTAGGAAATAATGTAGTGTTAGAAGCAGGAAATGATATAAATGTGAGAGCGTCAAATGTAGTAGCAGTAAAAGATGGAATAGAAAATATTGGTGGAAATATAATAGCCACAGCAGGAAATGACATAAATATTACAGCCGATACATTAAATAATAACTATAGTAAAAAAGAAAAGAAAAGTGGATTTAGTACAAATTTCTCAAATAGTGGTGGAGGAATGACTGCAGGAGTAAGTTATAGTAGAAATAGTCTAGAACAATCGAGTAATAATACAGTAGCAGCAGTCTCAACACTAATGTCAGATGGAAGTACAGTATTAGATGCAGGAAATAAAGTAAGAACAGAAGCAATGCAGGCTAATATAGGTGAAGACTTAATAATAAGAGGTAAAAATGGAGTAGAATTATTAGACGCAAAAGAAACTTACGAAGAGAAGACAAAGCAAAAAAGTAGTACAATTGGAATAACAGCAAGTATAGGTTCTACAGTAACTAGTTTTGTGAGTAGTGCTGATGATGTACTTAATAATAGTGGAAAGTATGGATTTGATAATAAATCACAATTAATAAATTCATATGGAGATGGATTAGGACTATATAGAGATACAGTAAAAGCAGGGGCTGACTTATCACAAGCAGTAGTTGATGGAATGAAGGGAACAATAGGGAATATATCAAAACCATCAGACTTAGCAAATTATGGAATATCAGCTAATGTATCACTTAATATAAGTAAAAGTAGTTATGAATCAAATACAAGTGGAACAAGATCAGTAGCAGGAGAAATAAATGTTGGTGGTAACATGATAGTAGAATCAGAAGGAGATGTAAGATTTGTAAACCAAAAGATAAATGTTGGAGATGATCTTATAATTAATGCTAAAAACTTTGAAGCTTTGGCAGGAAAAAATACATATTCAAATGATACAAATTCAAGTTCATCAGGAGCAAGTGTAGGATATGACATAATAGGAAATACAGTAACAGGTGGAATAAATGGAAGTAAGGGGAATTCAAATACAACATCAACAAGTTATGATAATACAGTAATAAATGCAGGAGGAACATTCCAATTAGTAACAAAAGAAGACGCCACATTTAAAGGAGCTAATGTAACAGCAGATAAAATAAACTTTGATATAGGTGAAAACTTAAATATAGTGTCATTACAAGATGAATATTACACACATGGGAAGAATGCAAGTGCAGGAATAAATTATGGTCACAATGATGTAAGAAATGCAGCAGGAGAGATGGCAGGATATAACTCTGTAGGTGGAGATATGAGTTATGGTCAAACAAATGGAGACGCAAAATGGGTTAGTGATCAAACAAGTATAATAGCAGAAAATGGTGGAAATATAAAGGTAAATGAAACCTTAACAAATACAGGAGCTATTATAGGAAGTATAAATGAACCATTAAATATAGATACGAAAAAACGTGTAACAGAAGATTTAAAAGATTATAATAATTGTGAGAATTATAATATAGGGTTAAGTGGAATAGATAGAAAGAATGCAGTACCAGAAACGGCAATACAATATGGAAGTGAAAACAAGGAACAGGACACAAATGCTACGTTTTCAAATGTAGTAGTTACAGAAAATGGAACAAAGGTAGATTTAGAAGACAGAGGAATAAATACAGATATAGAGAAAGCCCAGGTAATAACAAAAGATGAAAAAGTAGATCAGATAGATACAAAGTTAGGAACTGATTTAGCAAATAAAGAAAAAAGAGATGAATTAGTTAATGATACAAATACACTTTTAGATAATACAGAAGTTATAGGGACTGCAATAGCTGTTAAGTTGGATAATAATAAAAATGGTTCAAAAGACGCTAATGTAGAAGACTTAGAAAAGCAATCATTGGCTAATATAACAAAAGCAACAGAAGTAGCTGTAAAAAATAAAGAAAAATTAGTAATAACAGAGAAAGAAAGAGAAAATTACGAAGAGTTAGCTAAAAAGTATGATGAATTTGGAGTAAAAGAAATTATTGTAGTAGATGATAATACTGTTTTTATCGGTCCAGATGGTGAAGTAAAAAATGGAGCAAAAGCAGGATATGATAAAGAAACAGGAATAATTTATATAACAAAAGAAGTAGCAGAAAGCTCTTTAAGTGAGTTTAATAAGGTTTTAGGAGAAGAAATTGGAGAAATGTATGCCCATAAAAGTGGGCTTGCAATAGATAATAGTTTAGGTTATCCTGGAGCAGAACAAATAGGAAGAATATTTAGTGATCAGATGTCTGGAGAAGTTAAAGCTGACAAGGATACTAAGCCTTCTGGAACTATTGCTGTAAATAAAGATATTAGTAGTGTAGTTGTTGATGGTTTGGATATGATAGCGATACATGGCGGATCGTCAGCTGATCATACGGGTGTTGATGGACCAAGAAAAAAATATAATGAAAATGAAATGTTGGCTAGCGTTATCAAAAAGGAGATACAATTTTATTACGGAGATACAAAAGACGAGATTCAATTGTATACAAGTAAAGGAGTAAAAGAAATTATTTTGTATAAACACATTAAGGGCAGTCTAATAGTTAACTGGGGTCATAGTTTAGGAGCAGATTCTGTATTAGAAGGATATGGTGTAGGCTATAAAGAGCCGATATATCAAAAAAATCAATATGGACAAAATATAATTATAGGTTATAAACCTGCAATAAAGATATCACAAAAAGCAGATGAATTAAATATTGTAATGCCAAGAGTTGATTTTATAGAAAAATATATAGAGAGCGCTGCAAAAAATTCTAAGAACATAAATATATTTTTATTAAAGAATGATAATGGGATGGGATGGGTTCCAGACTATGGTGATAGAAGTTATGAGACGTTTCAGAAAAAAGTGAAGGATGGGAAAATAAAAGTTCCATCAAATGTAAATATTATTTCTTTGGATCCAGTTGTTGCTAATACTAAAAAGCCAGCAGACTATTCAGTAAATAATCATGCGCCTGCAATAGATTATGGAAATAAAATGTTTGAACAAGTCTGGACCAAGTATAAAAATAACACAAAAATTAAATAAGGAGTTGTTAATTTTGAAAAAAATATTTATAGTAGTATTTTTTATTTTATATATTTTAGATTTATTTTATATTTATGCAATGTATAATGATATTCCAGATATTAAAAATAATGGTTTAGGATACACAATTCTTTTATTTTCGGAATTTATTTTACTTTGTTTAGGAATATTAATTTCTTTCTTACTTTTATTATCAAATAAAAGTAAAGTGAGAAGCCTGTTTTTTGGTTCAATAAGTATAATGAGTACTATTTCACTTATGTATATAAGAGTTAATTTTGTATTTATTGTGTTAGTTATTGTAATTCAAATCTCACTATTTATATTATTCAAATAAATTGGACACAAAGCATTGCTCATGTAAACTAATATAGAAGGATAAGGTGTTCAAAATGAAAGAAGCAAAAAGATATGATAAAATATTCAAACAAACAATAGTAGAACCACATAAAAAGGGGAAAAGTATGGTGGAATTATCGCGTGAATATGGCATAAGTAAGCAAAGTATAGGAAGCTGGGTAAAATTAACAAAAAAAGTGGGAAGAATAGAAGGAGAAGAGCTAAGCTATAAGGAATTACTGGACTTACGAAAAAAGTAAAAGATTTAGAAAGAGATAATGTGGAGTGGATCCAAATTTTAGGACAATGAATGAGAAGGGAAATTGAAAAAAGAGTTGGTGTAAAAATCAACTCTTTTTATATATAAATCGTAAATAAGTATCCTCCAATTCTTCAAAAAATAAATTTTCAACATCAATATTAAATCTCTCAAAAATATCAAAACTAGTTTTAGGAAAATAGTATCTATATAGAGAGCCTATGATATTTCTCAATTTGTTTATAAAATAATTAATAAAAAGTCAAGAAATTCAATCAATTCTTGACTTTTTTAATACAATACATGGAATTATATCACACAAATTGAAGATATACGTGTGGTATACAAAACAGAGGTTAAAGATTGATTTTATTGGGTAGTATATATTACTTATAATAATAATAATATTTTAGGAAGAGAAAATGATAAGTATGTGAATGAAGAAGTTATAATCACAGGATTTAATTTTATTCAATTTAATGATCTTAAAGATGTAGAATTTGAAGAAGTAATAAAGTGTATGCTTGTAGGTGACCCTAAAATAGTTACTGAAACTAAAAATATCTTAGAGCCAAAGTATAAGGGGAAATTCTATGTTACCATTTCAAAGCCTATTTTTTTAGAAATTACAAATAAAAACATTAGTAAGGGAAATGCAGTAAAAAAATTAGTAGAAAAACTTGGAATTGGTTTAGAGGAAGTAGCAGCTATTGGAGACAGTTTTAATGATGTAAGTATGTTAGAAGTAGCTGGTTTTTCTTGTGCAGTAGGTAATGCGAATTCAGAAATAAAAAAGATCGTTGATTTTGTAAGCAGTAGTAATAATGATAGTGGGTTAGCAAATTTTATAAAGGAAATGAAAAAGGATATATAGTTTAGAAAAATTTTAAAGAAAAGATATTATAATAAGAATCAGAGGTATAATTAATAAACTAGTTTTAATAAATTAGTTTAGAATATGATCTTTTGATTCTTTTTTATTTTCTAAATATTTTAAGTTATAATAATTTCATATTTTAAACAATAATAGAGAAGAAAAATAAATGTTTACAAATAACAGGTGTCATAATTAATTAATTTAATATTTATGTAAATTCAATTTAAAACAAATATAACTCTAGAAGAAGGAAAAGTATGTATATACAAAAATTAGGGATTTAAAGTTTGTAACATGATTGTACCAAAGGAATTAATAAATAACTTTTAAAAGATTATTTTATATTTAATCTTATTGCGATGTAACTTTATTAGGAGTATAGTATATATATGAACAAAAGAGAGAGAAACAAAAGCTTTCAAAGAATATATTTTTTT
>JAGOZX010000019.1 GCA_018058425.1 Sebaldella sp. | reverse complement strand
TATAATAGTTACTAACAAAAGAAATAAAAAAGAAAAAGTCATAATGGATGAAATTAGTAATTCAAATTTTATAAAAAGTACAGAAGAGTACAAGATTATAAAGAAAATATTTGAAAAAGAAAATATAATCTATAATGAAAAAGATATGATAGTATTTACAGATTTTTATCTGGGAGCTTATTCATATAATACTAAATTTTCATTTTATCTAAATTGGCTGAAAATAGAGACTTTAGTGGGAAGAATACTGGAAGATGCTACAAAAATATTTGGTGTAAATTTTACAAATGATCAAATCTTGATAAAAGAACTTATAAACCATTTAAAACCAACTATTTACAGGATAAAAAATAATATGAGCTTAAAAGTATCTATTTTAAATGAAGTAAAAAGTGAGTATCTAGATTTATATGAAAAAACAAAGGTTAGTCTAAATGTAATAGATGAATTTCTTGAGGAAGAGATAGGAGAAGATGAGACAGCCTTTATAACAATAATGTTTAAGAGAGCTTTAAATCGGAGTCAAGAAAGACTTTTAGGTGAAGAGAAAAGAAATATTTTAATTGTTTGCGGTCTAGGCTACAGCAGTTCACAGTTTTTGGCTGAAAATATAACAGAAAGATTTGAAGTAAATATTGTAGATATAATTCCCTTTAATCAGTTAGAAAATTCTGATTATATGAAATCAGTGGATTTAGTGATCTCTACTATAAATATAGATATCGAAGGAATTGAAGTAGTAAAGGTAAATCCTATTTTACAAAAAGAGGATATAGAAAAATTAGAAGCGTATAATCTAACTAAAAAATCAACAAAAATCCCTTTATCAAAACTATTAAAGGTCATAAAGGATAATAAATATGTCGAAAGTGATGAGTTAATAATAAAGAATGTAGAAAAAGCGCTTAAAGATTATGTGAAAAATGATCTTGAGATAGAAAAAACATCAAATTTTTTGGAACTATTGGATTATAAAAATATAGAACTGGAAGTAGAAGTAGAGACATGGGAAGACTTAATAGAATATTCTGGAAAACTATTATTGGATTCTGGTTACATTGTATCTAATTTTATAAAAGAAATGAAAGATCAGATAATAAACTTCGGAGACTATGTTTTAATTGGAAATAGTACAATTTTACCACATGGAAAGCTAAATGAAAGCGTTAAGAGAACAGGGTTTAGCTTTGTATCATTAAAAAAACCAATAATTTTTTTTGGAACAGAAGTAAAGATTGCAATATGTTTGGCTTCTTTAGCTAAACATGAACATATAAATGCAGTATTAGAATTAAATAATTATTTTAGAGATCCTGAATTTGAAAAAGATCTTTTAAAAATAAAGAAAAAAGAAGAATTAATTGAATTTTTGAAAAAGAGGAGGAATAAATGAGTACTGGGCTACTAAAAAAAGAGAATATCTCACTAGACAGCGGTTTAGAAACAAAAGAAGAGGTAATTAACGACTTAGCAGAAAAGCTTTATAATGAAGGTATTATTACAGACTTTGATGGGTTTTTAAGAGATATATATGCTCGTGAAGAACTAGATAATACAGCATTAGGATTTAGTGTAGCTATCCCACATGGAAAATCAAAGTGGATAACAGAAGCAAGACTGGCTTTTTCAAGATTAACTAAAAGTATTAACTGGGGTGATGATGAAGAATATGTAAAATTTATATTTTTAATCGCAATACCAGAAGGTGAAGCTAGCAAGCATATAGAAGTACTTGCAGGATTATCACAAAAAATTCTTGATGATAAATTCAGAGAGAAACTAGAAACAGCAGATATAGAAGAAGTACTTGAATTAATAAACGGGAAATAGAATATTTCACTCTATTTCATTAGTAAATTAGTATTAATAATATTATAAAATAAATTTTCAGGAGGAAAAAAATGGCAAAAATAGTAGCGGTTTGTGCATGTCCTATGGGATTAGCACACACATTTATGGCAGCAGATTCATTAAAGAAAGCAGCAGGGGAATTAGGACATGAAATTAAAGTAGAAACTCAAGGAGCAGACGGAGTTCAAAGTGAATTATCTAAAAAAGATATAAGAGAAGCAGATGTTATAATTCACGCAATAGCAATTACACCGCAGGATATGGAAAGATTTGACGAATACGAAGTACATGAAGTTTCTTTAAAAGAAGCAATTAGAAATGCCAAAGGATTAATAGAAGAATTAACAAAAGGATAATAAATTATTGTATTATATGGAGGAGATATGGAAAAAATAAAAAAAGAGAATCCAATTTGGAGGGAATTTAATAAACATGTAATGACGGGAATTTCTTATATGATACCTGTTTTAATAATGGGAGGACTAATAGGGGCATTTTCACAAATGATACCTTACGTGTTTATGAAAATTGATCCTTCAATATCAATATTAGATGCAGTTTCAACAGGGAATTATGCAGGAGCTTCTTTATCAGCGCTAAAAATAGCACATATAATGGAAGTTTTTGGATTTACTTTATTTAGTTTTGCAATACCAATGTTTGCAGCGTTTACAGCAAATTCTATTGGTGGGAAAACAGCTTTAGGTGTAGGTTTTATAGGTGGATATATAGCTAATAAACCAGTAGCACTTCTAAAATTAATAGATGGAAAATGGGATTCAGTACCGCCTGCACCATCAGGATTTTTAGGAGCAATCTTAATAGCATTTATTGTTGGTTACTTTGTAAAATACCTAAACAAAAAAATAAAAATGCCTCATAACTGGCTGGCATTTAAAAGTACATTTTTAGTACCTTTATTAACATCATTATTTTGTATGATAGTAATGGTATTTCTTATAACTCCATTTGGTGGGTGGATAAATACACAAATTAAAGAGGTCTTAGAAGCCGCTGGAAAATCAGGACAATTAGTTTACGCTCTTGTATTATCAGCAGCAACAGCATTTGATCTAGGAGGACCAGTAAATAAAGCCGCTGGATTTGTGGCATTAGGATTTGTAACACCTGATCGTATTTTACCAATTACAGCTAGAACAATAGCTATAGTAATTCCTTCTATTGGGCTGGGATTATCTACATTAATTGATAGAAAATTAGTTGGAAGAAAAGTTTATGAAGATCAATTCTATGAAATAGGAAAAACTGCGATGTTCTTAGCATTAATGGGAATATCAGAGGGAGCAATTCCTTTTGCTCTAGAGAGACCAAAATTTGTTATTCCTCTATATGTGGTAGGTGCTGTAATAGGATCTATGACAGGAGTAATACTAGGTGCAGTACAATGGTTCCCAGAATCAGCAATTTGGGCATGGCCTATGATTACGAATATAGGAGCATATATCTTTGGAATCCTTTTAGGAGCTTCAATAATAGCAGTAGTAAATGTGTACTATAGAAATAATTTAATTAAAAAAGGTAAATTATCAGTAACAGATGAAGACTAGAATTTAGTTTAAGGTATTCTATATTTTATGATATAATTGAAGAAAATCCCCTCTTACTTTTAAGAGGGGTAACTAATATAAAAATAATATAACTATGTACTTAAAAAAATTCACATAATAAAAGGAGATAAACATGGATAAAAAATATAAATTTCCAATAATCCCACATACACATTGGGATAGAGAGTGGTATTTTACAACTTCAAAGTCTATAATTTATTCACTTACAGACTTTAGTGAAGTAATGGAAGTCCTAGAAAATAATGAGGAGTTTCCACATTTTTTACTAGATGCCCAAACTTCAATAGTAGATGACTATTTAGAGTTTCATCCAGAAGATGAAGATAGAATAAGAAAATTAGTACGTGAAGATAAGCTCATAATAGGGCCATGGTACACTCAGACAGATCAATTGGTAATATCGGGGGAGTCTATCATAAGAAACCTTTATTATGGTATAGAGAGAGCTAGTGAGCTAGGGAAAAGTATGATGGTAGGATATATGCCTGACTCTTTCGGTCAAACAGCACAAATGCCTCAAATATTAAATGGATTTAATATTTATAAGAATACTTTTAAAAGAGGAATAAAAGCTGAGCAGTATCCTAAAAATGAATATTATTGGGAATCAGAAGATGGAAGCAGAGTTTTTAACTGTTATTTAGATAGATATGGTAACTTTACATACTTTACAAGTGAAGAAGAGTCTCTAAGAACATTGATTGGAAACCTGAAAAAAGAAACTGATGCAAGATCAAGAATTAGTACTCTTACGTTATTTAATGGTGAAGATCAAAGACCAATAAGAAAAAATCTGCCTGAAATAATAAAAAAAATGCAGAGACTTTTTCCAGACTGTGAATTTAAAATATCTACAGTAGAAAAAGCATTAGAAGAAATGGAAAATGAAGATATTGAATATGATACTGTAAAAGGTGAAATGACATCAGGAGAGTACAGCAGAATTCATAAATCTATATTTTCAAATAGAGCAGACTTAAAAATTATGAATAATAAAACAGAGAATTTAATTACAAATATTTCAGAACCTTTAAGCTCAATAGCTTATAAATTAGGTTTGAGATATGAAACAAAAGTTTTTGAAAAAGTGTGGAAGCTGATGTGTGAAAATGCAGCTCATGATAGTAGCGGTATGTGTAATTCTGATAATACAAACTCAGACATATGGTATAGATTTAAGAGATCACAAGAATTAATGGAAAGTCTAAATGAAATAAATATGAGACTAATTGGTATGAAGATACCTGAAAAAGATATTTTTCAATTTCAAGTGTATAACCTATTACCATACAATAATTTTGGAATTATAGAGTTAGAAATATTTACTCCTTCTGATAAGTTTACTATTACAGATTCAGATGGAAATAAAGTAGAGTCTATAACATTAAGTTCAGAAGAAATACCTGAAAGAGTTAGAAATAAAATGTTATCAGAAGTAGGATTTGACGGTAATGAACATCCAAAATGGGTTGTAGAAGATGTAAGAATATTTAGCTCAAAAGTTTTAATTTATATATCTGATATTCCAGCAATGGGATATAAGACATTACTTGTAAAAAAAGAATTAGATACTTTTGAAGGAACTTCTATTATAAATAGTAATACAGATAAGGTAATTGAAAATGACTTATTAAAGGTGGAAATTCTTAAAAATGGAGAAGTTAGCATCCAAAATAAAAAAACAGGACAGAACATAAATGGTTCGTTAATATTTGAAAATAGTGGTGATGATGGAGATACTTATGATTATTCTGAACCAAGAGAAGACTGGTATCTATATTCAAATAAAAAAGAAATTAGAAATTTAGAAGTTAAAAAAAGTGATTTATTAAGCACTATAAACTTTACAACTAGTCTTGAAATTCCAAAAGACTTGGAAGAGAGAGGGAATAAATTAATTTCTAAAGAACTAGATATTCATGTAGAAATAAGACTAGAAAAGAATTCAGATTTAGTAAAAGTAGATGTAGAAATTGAAAATAATACTATTGAACATAGAGTAAGAGTTTTATTTAAGACAAATATACCTTCTGAATTTTCAATTGCAGATCAACAATTTGGAAGTATAAGAAGGCCTACATATTTAAAAGAAGTAGAAAACTGGAGAGAAAATGGATGGAATGAAAAGCCTAGAACTATTGAACCTATGCAGTCTTTTGTAACTTTAAAAAATGAGAAAAATGGAGTAGCAGTATTTACAGATTGTGTAAGAGAATATCAAATAGTTGGAGATGAGTTAGATACCATAGCATTAACATTATTTAGATCAGTGCCAATGATGGGGAAAGCAGAATTAAAGGATAGACCAGGTAGAGCTTCTGGAATGCCTTGGTCTACACCAGACGCATTGTTACTAAAAAAGATGAAATTCAATTTTGCAGTTAAATTATATTCAAATGATGAAAAAATAAATGATATAGCCGTGAAGGCCAAAGAATACTTAACTCCATTTATGGGATATCAAGCTGCTCACTTTAAAAACGTGGATATGTTCTTCTTGATGAACCAGCCTGGAGAAAAAGACTTATCATTCGAGTACTCTTTATTTAAATTTTTAGATAATAATACAGTTTTAAGTACAGTAAAGAAATGTGAGAGAGAAGAAGGACTTATCGTAAGATTCTTTAATCCTGATTTTGAAACTACAACTAATGAAACTATTATTTTTGAGGATACATTAGAGGAAGTAAGAGAAGTTAAGTTTGATGAAAAAACTGTAGTAAAAGTATTTAGCAGCAGCAATAATATTAGTTCAAATGATATTGCTAAGTGCCATGCAGTAAGTATAAGAGTGAAATAGAAATTTAAAATAAAAGAGTCTTTATACCAAGTGTGGTTTTAAAGGCTCTTTTAGTTTTAATAATTATTTAGATAAGATTATTTTTAATAGGAAAATCATTAAGAAGATACATTTTAATTGACAAAAAATCTTTTCCGTATTACAATGTAATACAAAAGGGAGTGGTTTTATGAGTTCAAATCAAACGCAAACTATACAAGCAAGAGTTAAATTAGAAGAAAAAAAAGTTATTGATAATTATGCCAAAATGAATAATATTTCTATATCTGATTTAATAAGAAATACTTTGTTAGAAAAAATTGAAGATGAAATTGACTTAGATATATACAAAAAAGAAATGGCTAGATATAAAAAAGATCCAAAAACATATACACAAGCAGATATTGAAAAAGAATTGGATTTATAAGGTATGAGCAAAAAGAAATATAAAGTAGAGTACACTGAAAGATGCTTAAAACAATTGAAAAAAATGGATAAAAGTGAAAGTGCATATATTGTTGGTTGGATAAAAAAAAATTTAGTAGACTGCGAAAATCCACGATTACATGGCAAAGGTTTAGTAGGAAATCATTTAGGAGAATGGCGATATAGGATAGGAAATTATAGGATTATTACTGATATTAATGATAGTATCATTCTAATACTAGTTTTAAACATAGGGCATAGAAAAGACATATATAAATAAAAAAGGTTAGTTTACTCCTAACCTTTTTTTATTAAAAATAACTATTTAAAAATTTTTAAAAACTCTCCATAGCCCTCTTTTTCAAGACTATTAACTGGTATAAATCTAAGTGAAGCTGAATTCATACAATATCTAAGACCAGTAGATGGAGGTCCATCATTAAAAACATGTCCAAGATGTGTGTGTGCAGATTTACTTTTTACTTCAGTTCTACTTACTGAAAGACTGTGATCATCTTCGAAGAAAACACTTTCTTCTTTTATAGGCTTTGAAAAACTAGGCCATCCAGTACCAGAATCATATTTATCAAGTGATGAAAATAAAGGTTCTCCAGAAACAATATCAACGTAAATTCCAGGTTCTTTATTATCCCAGTATTCATTATCAAATGGAGGTTCTGTTCCTTTTTCTTGTGTAACTTTATATTGTAATGGTGTAAGTTTTTCTTTTATATTTTTTTCATTAGACATAAATATCACCTCAATTTTTTATAGAGCCTTAATTTTTGCTGAATCTACAGTATATTTGTTTCTTCCTATTCGGATCAAAATCTCTTTATCACACAGATTTGATATTTCACGAGATAAAGAAGGGCGTGTAACTCCGTATCGTTTAGCTAATTCTGAAATACTTGGTTTAAAATGAATTATTCCATCTTTAGTGTTAGTATTAATATAGTCTATAAGTTTATCTTCAATACTCTTATTTACAAAATTGAACCAAATTCTTTTTGATAAAAATTGTCCTTTATTAGAAATTTCATCTAGAAAGTTCTTTAAAAATTTCTTGTCTTGCTGCATGCATTCTAAAAGACCGTCTATTTCAAGAAAAACCAGTGTACAATTTGTTCTGGCAATCATGTCTACAGGTGAGTCATGAGAAGAGCCAAAAATAAAAGCAGAGGCAAGAACATCATTTTGTTTGATAATTCCTACTTCAATAACATCTCCATTATACTTTTGCATTTCTGTGTATAACTCTCCAACTATATTAATAAGAATATGATCTACTTTATCTCCTCTAAAATAAACAGTTTCTCCCTTATCAAAGTTTTTAACTTTGTAGTTTAGCTTTTGTATTATAAAGCTTATATCTTGCACACTCAAATTTTTAAAAATTGAGATAGCTTTTAAGCTGTTTATTATATCCATTTTACTCCTCCTTATTTTAAGACTAATTTATTATATAATATTCGCTATGAAGAGTAAACAAAAACATGTGTAAATGAAAATATAAATGGTAAATGATAAATGAAATTAAGTTTATATTAGTTATTAAAAAACTTGATTTATTTTAGATATTTATGTTGGATGACTATTACAAGTGATGTTTTTATTGACTTAGTAATGAGTGTGGTAATTTTTTAAATTACTTAAATTTTTTAAACTTTGATATACAAACAATAAAAAAAGCTAATATTGGTAACCTACGTTACATATAAATATTTTTTTTTAGTATAGAATAGATATATAATAATAAACAGAAACAATATTTTGGAGGTAAAGAAATGGCAGGATGTCCTGGTTCAAGAATGGTAAGTTTAGAAGATGAAAATATAGATGAAAATAAGTCAGGAGATTTAACTTCACAGCTAAAACAATGGCCTATACAGTTGCATTTAATATCACCAGCAGCACCATATTATGAAGATACAGATTTATTGTTAGCAGCTGATTGTACTGCTTTTTCAATGGGAGATTTTCATACAAACTATTTAAAAGATAAATCAATAGCTATAGCTTGTCCTAAATTAGACACAGATCAAAATTCATATGTTAAGAAAATAACACAATTGATAGATCATGCTAAATTAAAGACTATAACAGTTATGGTAATGGAAGTGCCTTGTTGTATGGGGCTTGTACAAATAGTGCAAGAGGCTGCAAGTCAGGCTGTAAGAAAAATACCTATTAAAATGCTAGTTGTAGGATTAAAAGGTAATATTAAACGAGAAGATATGTTGAGTTAGGTAATAAAGAGAAACTTATGTAGGTTTTTAGATAAGGAAGATTAAGATAGAGAATTTTATAGGAGGTAAAAAAATGAGTATGTTTTGTTTTCAGTGCCAAGAAACATTTAAAAATGAAGGATGTACAGTAAGAGGTGTATGTGGAAAAACTGATGATGTATCAAATTTACAGGATACATTAATATTTTCATTAAAAGGATTGGTTAATTACACATCACAGTTAAGAAAAGTGAAGGAAATTTCTAAAGAGGTTAATGGATTTATATTTAAAGCACTATTCTCTACTATTACTAATGCAAACTTTGATGCAAATGACATAGTAGAAGATATTAAAAAAGCAGTAGAATACAGAAAGAGTATAAAATTAGAGTTAGAAAAATTAGGTGTAGCTTTAGATCCAAAATTTGAAGGAAAAATATTAACAACTTGGGAATTTACTACAAAGGAAGAAGCTGAACAGTTAGCTGCAAAAGTTGGAGTTTTAAGAACTGAAAATGAAGACGTAAGATCACTTAGAGAAATAACTTTATATGGGTTAAAAGGAATAGCAGCTTATGCTTTCCATGCTTTCCATTTAGGAAGAGTAAGCAATGAACTTTGTGCATTTTATGAAAATACTTTACTTGCAACAGAAGATGAAACTCTAAGTGCAGAAGAGTTAACAAATTTAGTATTTGAAACAGGAAAACATGGTGTAGATGTAATGGCATTACTAGATGAAGCTAATACAGGAACTTTTGGAAATCCAGAAATGACAGAAGTAAATATAGGAGTTGGAGAAAAACCAGGGATTTTAATATCTGGTCATGATCTAAAAGATATAAAACAATTATTAGAGCAGACAGAAGGAACAGGGGTGGACATTTATACTCACTCAGAAATGCTACCAGCTCATTACTATCCAGAATTAAAGAAATACAAACATTTAGTAGGGAATTATGGAAATGCTTGGTACAACCAAGTAAAAGAATTTGAAACATTTAATGGACCAGTTATATTTACAACTAACTGTTTAGTTCCACCAAGACCAAATTCTACATATAATGACAGAATCTTTACAATAAATGCTACAGGATATCCAGGATGGAAAAAACTAAATCCTGATGAAAATGGAATTATAGATTATACACAAGTTATAGAAATGGCTAAAAAGTCAAAAGCTCCAGAAGAAATAGAAACTGGAAAAATAATAGGTGGATTTGCTCATGCTCAAGTATTTGCATTAGCAGATCAAATAGTAGAGGCTGTAAAGTCTGGAGCTATTAAAAAATTCATAGTTATGAGTGGTTGTGACGCTAGAATGAATGATAGAGCATACTATACAAAGTTTGCTGAAGCACTACCAAAAGACAGCGTAATATTAACTTCAGGTTGTGCAAAATATAGATATAACAAGTTAAACTTAGGAGATATAGGAGGAATACCTAGAGTCTTAGATGCTGGTCAATGTAATGATTCATATTCATGGGCAGTAGTAGCATTAAAATTAAAAGAAATTTTTAACGCAAATGACATAAATGACTTACCAATAGAGTTTAATGTTGCTTGGTATGAGCAAAAAGCTGTAATAGTTCTTCTTGCATTATTATATTTGGGAATTAAAAATATACATGTAGGACCAACATTACCAGCATTTATATCACCAAATGTGGCAAGTTTACTAAATGAACAATTTGGACTAACAGGAATTACAGATGTAGAAACAGATTTGAGAGAGTTTTTTGCATAGAAATAGATAAGTAGATGTAATATCAAAATAACAGCCAGTCTATAATAAGATTGGCTGTTTAATTTTGAAAAATATGGGTAATTTTTATTTGCTATCCTTTATTTAATTGTTATTTTATGTTATAATTTTAAAGTTATTGAAAAGAATTATCTTTATATATAATTTTAGGAGGTAAGATGAAGAGGCTTCTCTTTGTAACATTATTAATTTTAAATATTGTGTCTTGTGGAGTACCAAAGGATATAATGCTTCCCAATAAAAAAGTAACAGTAGATAATGGAATAGTAAATTTTAATGGTAAACCATATACTGGGAAAATAAACTTAGGAACAAAAAAAGAAACCTCTGGTTTTGTAACTGTAAAGAATGGTCAGCTTGATGGATTAACAGATGTGGATAATAAAAGCAAAAAAATTTCTATGAAATTTAATGTGGTAGAAAGTAAGCTTGATGGAGAACTAGTAATAAAAAATGAAGATCAAAAAATAGATATGATAGTCACTTACAGTAAGGGGAAAATAATAAAACTTATTGGAAATTTTTCAGAGAATATAAAGTATAATCTTACATTTAAAGATGGTTTAGCACATGGCTGGTTCGAAAGCGGTGGTGAAAAATTTACTTTCATAGATGGTATTACTTCGCTTACAGATGGGAATATAAAAGCAGATGTAAAGTATTATATTAATCAGGAAACAGGAAATATGGGGATGGAATCATTTATTAATGGAGAATCAATGGGGAAAAAAGAAATGCCAAATAAAATTTTTAATATGGAGTACTTTAAAATGCTTGCATTATCAAGTGTTTCAGAATCTAATGTAGAATAATTATTGAAAAATAAGCTCAAATATGAGAAGTAAATTTTAGTTTTAAATTTCTTGAAGAGATATGATTTAAAAGTATAAAATAAAAGATGAAAGAATAAAAGGAGAAATATGAAAAGAATACTACTTATAATTTTATTAATTACAGCAATATTGTCATGTAAAGATTCGAAAGAACTAACAATACCAGATAAGGATCTGAGCTATAAAGATGGGGTTGTTTTATATAAAGGTAAGGCCTATACAGGGAAAATAAATGTAAAAAAATTAAATGATAAGGAACAATTCGAAGAAGGATTTGTTACTTTGAAAAATGGTCATTTAGATGGAATTACTGAGTTAAAGAATGAAAAAGTAGGTACATATTTTAAGTTCAATGTAAAAGATAAACGACTAGAAGGTGAATATATTTTAGAACATCCAAAAATAGGAGACTTGACTATGTCATTTCAAGACGGATTACTTAAAAGACTAAATGGAAAGTTTCCAAATGATATAAGACAGGAATTTATAATAGATAAAAATGGGAATGTAAATGGAATTCTCAAACAAGATGGGCAAGAATTAGAATTTAAAAATGGCCTAGCAGATGAAGAGGGCTTAAAAGTAAAAATGTATATTGATAAAGAAACAGGACAAAAATTAATAACAGAAGTCTATGAAGATAATAAAGTCGTTTCAAAGGGAGAGGCTGTAATCTTATTTAGCATAAAAGATTTTGAAGAAGTTTTATTACCAGAGATTGTAGTAAAATAAAAATTGATTACATTAAATTTTATATATAGAGGAACAAATGTAATAAAAATATAAATTAGGAGGAACAACGAATGAAAAAAATACTATTTTTAATCGTATTAATGTTAGGATTAGTGTCATGTGGTACACCAAAAGAAATAGCGCTTCCAAATAAAAACATCAAAGTAGAAAATGGAGCAATTACTTTTAAAGGAAAACCATATACAGGTAAAATAAAGATGAATTTATCTGATAAAGTTCAAGGATATAGCGGATTTTTGAGCTTTAAAGATGGACATTTTGATGGTCTTTCAGAAATAAAAAATGAAAAACAAAAAATGCATATTAAGTTTACTGTTTTAAATGGAAAATTTGAGGGAGAAGTAATTTCTAAAATGCCGCAAATGGGAGAAGCTACATATAACTAAGGAAAGCTTGAAACAGGTGTAGCAAATCTAATGGATGGTACAAAGATGAATGTTACGTATGATGACAAAGGAAGAATAAATGGAACTATGGAAATAGGAGGACAAACAGCAAACTTTAAAGATGGAGAAGCTCCATTTCAAGGTGGGACATTAAAAGCTGTAATAAATTATGAAAAAGAAAAAGTAGAAATGTCGTTTTATCAAGGTAGTAAATTACTTCAAAACATAGATTCACCAATACTTACAGTAAGTTTATTTGAACAAATGTTGTTTCCTGTCTTAGCACAGTAAGAAAATAGAGCCTTTTCATAGTTAATTTTTGAAGAGGCCTTTTTTAATGGGAACCTTCTAGCTAGAAATAGTTAATGCAATTTATCCCCCTAATAAATCTTCTCTAAAAAAGATTTGAACAGAACTATTTTTATTTTTCAAAAACTCTACAAAAATTCTAAAATCAGCATTTTCATAGGCAAAAATAGAGCCGTCTTCCAAGTTTTTAATTTCATTAATAACTTCAAATGAATATAGTTCTTCAAGTGAAGAAGTTACATATAGAATACTATTTATATATTTATATAAGTCATTTTGAAGTAATATAGAGTTTTTATAACTGTGATATTTTTCAAAAAATAGAATATGTTCTTTCTTTTTTTCATGTTTCTTTTGATTAGAAGAAAATAGGTCATAAAGTAATGCTTTTTTCAGATGACTATCAAAATTCTTTATACTTTTTAAATTATAAGCATATAAAGTATTATTATAAACATAGTTATAACCTCTTTTTTCAAGATAATTCAGTATAAGATTATATATATTCTCTTCATTTAATACTTTATCTTTTATAATATCAATAATTTCTTGTGTTTTTTCAAATATATCATTTTTAGAGATATTTTTAAAAGTAAAGTTAACTAATGAATTCGAAGTTTTCTGATACTTTACTTCTAAGTCAGTATACTTATTTATATTTTTAATAACTTTTTTTAAAATATGCTTTTCAAAGTCGTAATATCTATTATACATATCTTTAAGTTCAAAAAGCTCTTTTAATTCAGCTACGGAAATAGTTAATGAAGTATTTGGTAAAATAGAACTTAAATAGCTGTGTAGTATAAGCGAGAGGTTTCTCTCCATAAAAATATGTTTTTTAAAATTAAAGTGATAGAATATATTTTCTCCTGATAAAAAAAGTTTTAATTCTTCGGCTGTGGAAATATATATTTTTTCTTTCTTTTTGAAATAAGAATGAATAAGTGAAAATGCACCATTATATAAGGTTTTACTATCCTTTGTAATAGAGTATATAATTTTTTTACCAGTAAGGTTAATAAAAAACTCTTGAAGCTTTTCTTCACTTTTTATATTTAAAATCTTCAATAGATCTTTAGTATCGAAACTTAAGTTATCAGAGTTAAGATCAAGATTAAAAAGTAAAAGTTCAAAAAATTCAGTTTCAATTTTAGTAATTTTTTTATTAAATTCAATATTTACAGTAATATTTTCATGTCTTTTTGTGGTATTATAGCTAAAAATTTCTCTCATTAATAATTCATTTACTAAAATAATATAATTTATTTATTAAAAATTTCATTAAATGTAAAACTGTCTGTTATATGTATTTACAGTTATTATATCATTTTTAACGAAAAAAATAAAATACATAATATTCGTTTTAAAACAATGATTATTTTAGTAATTATACTTCTTTTTCAAATAATAAATTAATTTTATTTTTCTGTATGTTAGGAAAAACTTCGAAAAAAAAGGTTGACTTTACAGCCTCTATTATATATACTAAGGCAAGATATTCAGAGGAAATTAAAGTATCAAAAAAAGTGGACAAAGCTTTGATAATTTAATTTTATACTAATTTATAAGCTATAGAAATCTATTTGGTAGTTTTCAGAATTATTATTAGAAGTTTTTACTAAAAAAGAAGTTTAATTTGTTAATAGAAAGAGGAGGAATATTTATGGAAAAGAAAAAGAATGATATTTTTGGAAAAGTATTTGCAGTTTTACAAAAAATAGGAAGATCTTTAATGATTCCAGTTGCGATACTTCCAGCAGCAGGATTATTACTTGGTATAGGAGCAGGAATACAGCAAAAAACATTAATTGAAAAAGTTCCATTTTTGGGCAATCATATAATACAATATGGAGCAGACCTCATGGTTCTTGCAGGCGGAGTAGTTTTTGGAAATCTTCCATTGTTGTTTGCAATAGGAGTAGCAATAGGATTTTCAGCAGGTGGAGATGGTGTAGGAGCTTTAGCAGCAGTTTTAGGATTCCTTATAATGAATGTTATTATGGGAAAAGTAGCGGGGGTAACAGCAGATAACATAGCTACTAGTGGTGGAAAATATGCAATGGTAATGGGAATACCTACATTACAAACAGGGGTTTTTGGTGGTATTATAGCAGGGCTCATAGGAGCTTCAATGTTTAATAAGTATTATAAAATCGAACTTCCACAGTTTTTAGGGTTCTTTGCAGGGAAAAGATTTGTACCGATAGCTACAGCAGTTGTATCACTTGTAGTAGGTGCATTAATGCCAGTAATATGGACACCAATACAAATAGGTTTATTAGGACTTTCAAATTTAGCTAATAATGGAAACACAAATGTTTCTACTTTCATATTTGGTGTTATTGAAAGATCATTAATTCCATTTGGATTACATCATGTGTTTTACTCACCATTCTGGTATCAGTTTGGAGAATATAAGACTACAGCAGGACAGGTAGTAAATGGAGATCAAAGAATTTGGTTTGCAATGCTTCAAGATGGTGTATACTCATTTAATTCACCTACATATAGCGGAGCAGGGAAATTTTTAACAGGAAAATTTGTATTTATGATGTTTGGACTTCCAGCAGCAGCATTAGCAATGTATCACGAAGCAAAACCAGAGAAAAAGAAATTAGTAGCAGGTGTTTTATTTTCAGCAGCACTAACTTCATTTTTAACAGGGATAACTGAACCAATAGAATTTTTATTCTTATTTATAGCGCCAGTATTATATGGAATTCATGTAATATTAGCAGGATTATCTTTCATGATAATGAATATGCTTCAAGTAAGAATAGGGATGACATTTTCAGGAGGATTTATTGATTATACATTATTTGGTATTTTACCAGGAATATCAGGGTTTCAAACAAGATATTTCTTAGTACCTATAGTTGGTATTTTCTACGCATTAATTTATTATTTCTTATTTAGATTTTTTATTAGAAAGTTTAATTTAAAAACTCCAGGTAGAGAAGATGATACAGATGTTTCTTCAGCTAATACAATTACTAAAACTAAAAATGAACAGGCAAAAGCAGTTTTAGAAGCTCTAGGTGGAAAAGAAAATATTAAAAATTTAGATGCTTGTATCACAAGACTAAGAGTTACAGTAGTGGATTCTAAAAAGGTAAATGATGATGAACTGAAAAGACTAGGTGCAAGAGGTGTACTTAAAATAGGTGAAGAAGGGGTTCAAGCAATTTTTGGAACTCATTCAGAAATATTAAAGGATGAAATGAAAACATTATTATAAATATTAATAAATAATATAGAGAAAAGATTACTTTGAAACTATCAGAGTAATCTTTTTTTATAATTTAATTTCTGCTTATGCTATAATATTAGAAAAATCAAAGGGGTAAAAACTAATGATTAAATTATTTATATCAGATTTAGATGGGACTCTCATTCATAAGGCAAAAAAGAATTTAGAACCTAATGAGGAAAATGTAAAGGCTGTAAAAATATTAAAAGAAAATAATGTGGAATTTGCAATAGCCACAGGTAGGCTTGATAAGCATATTTTAGAAGTAGAGAAGCATGTAGACTCTAAAAATTATAGAATTGGTGTAAATGGAGGAACAATTTATGACAAAGAAAATAATTTAATATTGGAAAATGCTTTTGAGTTTAAGGATATAAAGAATATAAAAGAAGAACTTGAAAAAAATTATATAAAACAGATAAACTTTATGGTACTTTTGACTACCAAAGGACAGAGATATATAAAGTATTCTAACATTTTAAAAAGAATGGTGTGTTTTTATGGATATGAGAAGAAATTTAAAGCGCTGTTATATTTAGAAAGTCTGTTAGAAGAGCTAGAGTCTTCAAATATAAAAATAATAAAGGTTTTGATAAATACTAAAAAAGAGAAAAAATATACATTAGAAAAAGAGTTTAAAGAAAAGTTTAATGGATTTGAAGTAGCGATATCCGGACCACATAGCATAGAAATTGGTCCTAAAGAAAATAATAAAGGAAGAGCCATACAGATAATTATGGAAAAAGAAAAGTTAACTAGAGATGAAGTGGCTTTTATAGGTGATTCTTATAATGATTTATCTGGATTTGAAGTTTGTGAATACAGTTTTGCTATGTCTCATGCAGATGACAAAATAAAAAGTAAGGCAAAGTATGTTGTGGAAAGTGTAGCGGAAGCAGTAACAAAAGTAGTGGAGTTTAATAATAATTAAAGGATAGAAAATTTAATGCTAAAAAGTAGGAGAAAAAAATGATAAAAATTTTTATAACAGATTTAGATGGAACTTTGATACATAAATCTAAAAGTCATGTTGAGCCTAATTTAGAAAATAAGCAGGCAATAAAAAAATTAGAGATAAATGATGTAAAATTTTGTATAGCAACTGGAAGATCAGAAAACTCTATAAGGGAAGTGGAAGATCATCTCAAAGTCCAAGCTTATAAGATAGGTGTGAATGGTGCGACTATATCTGATGTAAATAATAATTTGATTCACAGTAGTTATTTTGAAAAAGAATGTATAGAAGAAATATTAAAAGAAGTAGAGGAGAATTTACGAAAAGAACTATATTATTATATTTTGATGACTGATAAATCGAAAAGTTATTTTAGATCTTTTAATTATTTAAGCAGTTTTATTAATTTATTTTATAAAAAAAGATATAAAACAGAACAACTTAAAAAGACACATGTTGATGATTTAATGGAGAATAGAGAGAAACTTTTGAAAGTGAACTTAGGAGTAAATAAGGTGAAAAAATATGAAATTGCAAAGATTTTAGAAGAAAGAATAAATGGAGAAATATGCATTACAAGTCCTAGAAGTATCGAAATAGGGCCTAAAAATAATACTAAGGGAACTGCAATTTTAAAGCTTATGGAAATTTTAGGTATTAATAAAAGTGAGGTGGCATATATAGGTGATTCTTATAATGATTTATCTGCTTTTAAAGTCTGTGAACATAGTTTTGCTATGTCACATGCTGATGAAAATGTGAAAAAAGAAGCTAAATATCAAGTGGAAAGTGTTTCAGAGGCAGTGGAATTGGTTTTGAATATTAATAATTCTTAGAAAGTGGAGATGTTAGGATAAATAATGGGACACTTCATAATAATAAATAAAAAAGACTGTAAACTACTATTATTTTTTAAATAAAAGTAAATACAGTCTTAGTTTATAAATTAGAAACTTATTTCTTTTGTGCAGATATTATTAAAAACATAGGTCTACGTAGTTCATCTTTCATTTCTGGATTATTTTTAAAAAGTTCTAAATCAGGTTCCGGCTCTCTAAGTCCAGTTATCTCAAATCCAAATTTAATAAGAGTATTTACATAAGTAGTAACTGTCTTATGATACTTTAAAACTTCTTCACCTAAAAAATTAGTCTTACGTAATCCTTCTATGTAGTAGTTATCAACAGGCCAATGTAGACGTTTTTCATTTTCATCATAGTACCAATCTTGGGTTCCTTCTGCTGTAAAAACTGGATGCTCAACTGAAAAAACAAAACTTCCTTTATCTGAAAGACAGCTGTAAACCTTCTTACATATATCTTCAAATGATTTTATATAATGAAATGCCAGAGAGCTAATAACTATATCAAATGAACTTAAGGGAAAGTCAATATCTTCAATAGCTGATTTTATATAAGTAACATTTAGATTTTCAGTATTCTCTTTTGCTTTTTCCAACATTTTATCAGATATATCTATTCCAATCACTGATTTTGCACCATTTTCAGCAGCATATTTACAATGCCAGCCAAAGCCACAGCCTAAGTCTAAGACTCTTTTATCTTTAAAGCTTGGGAGCATTTCTTTGAGAACATGCCATTCTCCAGCACCACTTAATCCCATTGTAGATCTCTGCATTTTACTATATTGATTAAAAAAATTTATATCATCATATTTATTTTGTTTCATTATTTTGCCCTCCTAAGAATATTACTTCTAAACATATATTATTAAAAATATTATAACAATGCTTTTTTACATTGTCAAATATATCTCCTCCATTTTCAGAAAAGTGTAATAATTTCAATTTTTTAGAGTGTGCAGCATTGTAAAAGATAAAATTTGCACATAATGAAATACTTTAAAAAAGAATAAATTATGTAATAAATTAAACTTTTTTAAGAAAGGGAAGTGTAAATTTTAAACAGTCTTTTGTTGACTAAATAGAAAGCACTTCTTAAACTTCTTAATTTCTAAAAATCCCAACATGTGTTATTAAACTCGAAAAATGAATTAAACCTAGAAATTTTGAGCTGATTATGTTAGAATAAAAGATATTTTTATTAGAAATTTGGAGGAAGACATTTTGGATATTTTAAAAGTTACAGCGAAAGAAATGGGCCTTAAGGAAGTACAAGTAGAAAATACCATTAAACTTTATGATGAAGGTGCAACGGTACCGTTTATATCTCGTTATAGAAAAGAAGTAACAGGTAATTTAGATGAGGAACAGATAAGAGATCTTATAGAAAAAGTTTCTTATTATAGAAGTTTAGAAAAAAGAAAAGAAGAGGTTCTAAGATTAATAGAAGAACAAGGAAAATTAACTGAAGAGCTAAAAGAAAGTATTATAAAAGCTATAAAATTACAAGAAGTAGAGGATCTATATCTGCCTTATAAAAAGAAGAAAAAAACAAAAGCAGACGTGGCTATTGACAATGGATTGGAGCCATTATCAATATTTTTACTTGATAAAAATATAACTCTTGAAAACTTGAAAAAAGAAGCAGAGAACTATATAAATGAACAGGTTCCAACTATAGAAGATGCTATGGAAGGTGCAAAATTAATTATAGCTCAAAATATTTCTGAAAATGCTAAAATAAGAGAATCAATAAGAGAAAGATTAAGTAAATATGCTGTATTAACTTCAAAAGTAATAGAAAAAAATAAAGTTAATGATGTAAAAGGTGTGTACCAAGATTATTATACATATACTGAACCCATTACAAGAGCTGCATCACATAGAGTTTTAGCCTTAAATAGAGGAGAAAACGAAAAAATACTAAAAGCCGATTTAGAAGTGGATGAAACTACACATAAATATATTGTAGACTTCATAATAAGAGGATTTCAAAATAAAAATTTAACAGAATTTTTTCATGAAGTAATAGAAGATTCATTAAGCAGATTAGTTTATCCTTCTATTAAAAATGAAGTTAGAAATATATACACTGAAAAAGCAGAAATAGAAGCAATAGAAATATTCAAAGATAACTTAGAAAAATTATTATTACAGCCTCCACTGTATAAAAAGAGCATAATGGGACTAGATCCTGGGTTTAGAACAGGATGTAAACTAGTAGTTATAAATAAAGAAGGGTTTTTTGAAATAGATGATGTAGTGTTCTTAGTAGAAGAAATGCACTCACCTAGACAAGTAGAGGAAGCTAAAAGAAAAATAATTAAATATATAAATGATTATGATGTTGATATAATAGCAATAGGAAATGGAACAGCTTCTAGAGAAACAGAAAGTTTTGTTGCTAAAATTTTAAAGGAAGTAAAAAAGAAAGTATTCTATTTAATAGTTAATGAAGCAGGTGCATCTGTGTATTCAGCATCTAAACTTGCAAAAGAAGAGTTTCCGAATTTAGATGTAACAGCTAGAGGTGCAATATCTATAGCTAGAAGAATACAGGATCCTATGGCTGAGTTAGTAAAAATTGACCCAAAATCAATTGGTGTAGGAATGTATCAGCATGATGTAAACCAGAAAGTGTTAAATGAATCACTTGATCAAACTATAGAGTTTGTAGTAAATAATGTAGGTGTAAATATAAATACTGCATCATGGGCACTTTTAAGCTATGTTTCAGGAATAAAGAAAAATGTGGCAAAAAACTTGGTTGATTATAGACAAGAAAATGGTGATTTCAAAAAGAGATCAGAGCTAAAAAAGGTAAAAGGTTTAGGAGAAAAGGCTTTTGAACAGATGGCCGGATTTATATTAATACCTGATAGTGTTAATCCATTAGATAATACTATTATTCATCCAGAGTCATATAAAATAGCTGAAAAGATATTAGCAGAGGCTGGCTGTGATGTTAAGGAATTTAAGAAAGATATCAAAAAAGTTCAGGAAAAACTGAATGAAATAAATATTGATAAAATTATAAAAGATAATGAATTTGGAGAAGCAACAACTAAGGATATATATAACGCTCTCTTAAAAGGAAGAAGAGATCCAAGAGAGGATTTTGAAAAACCTCTTCTAAGATCAGATATATTAAATATGGATGATCTAAAAGATGGAATGGTTTTGGAAGGAACAGTTAGAAATGTAGCGAAGTTCGGTGCATTTGTAGATATAGGCTTAAAAAATGATGCTTTAATTCATGTTTCTGAACTATCAGATAAGTTTATATCAGATCCAACAAAGGTATTATCTGTTGGTGAAATAATAAAAGTAAAAATATTATCTATAGACAAGGTAAGAGGAAGAGTGGCTTTAACTAGAAAAGGAATGTAGATTTAGGAAAATAACTTCTCATCGTAGAATGGAGCATTGATATGAAAGATTTTATATTAGGGTTACTTCCAATCATAACATTTTTCTCATTAATAGTTTTTTTCAAAAAAAGTACCTTAGTATCGGCTTTTACCAGCTTAGGAATAGCAATAATAATTAATTTTATAAATCCAAGCTGGCAAATGTCAATACAGGGAACTATTTTGTCAATAATAGAAGGATTTTTAGTGGCATTTTGGCCAATAGGAAGTATAGTAATTGCAGCACTGTTTTGCTACAGTCTGTCTTTAGAAACTGGACAGATAAATATAATAAAAAAAATATTAGAAGGTATATCAAGCGATAAGAGAGTGCAGGTTCTCTTAATAGCTTGGGGATTTGGAAGCTTTATGGAAGGAGTGGCTGGTTATGGAACATCAGTTGCTATTCCAGCAGGTATCTTATTAGTATTGGGCTTTGGACCTTTGTATTCAGCTTTAATATGTTTAATATCAATTGGTGGTTCGAACTCATTTGGTTCTGTGGGGATTCCAGTTATTATGCTTGCTAATCAGGTAAAACTTGACTATAAAGAAATGGGTGTGAACGTAGCATTTCAGCTTCTGCCATTTATAGTAATAATTCCTATTATTTTAGTAATACTTGCTAATAGAAGAAATTCTAAAAAAATTAGTGATGCTTTTAAAGGCGGAATGATTTGGGTGTTATTAGCATGTATAATAGCATATATACCAGCATTATTAGTGGCTTTGTATATAGGGCCTGAAATGCCTGCTATTGTAGGTGGTATACTAACAATGGCTGCAGTTATAGTAAGTTCAAAATTAGTATTTAAAAATAAAAATTCAAAATATACAGATGAGAATAAAATAAAAGCTAAAACTGCTATAAAAGCATTTTTACCTTATATTTTAATGGTTATATTTATACTTTTAGTAAATCCTATAAATAAAGGTTTATACGAATTTTTAGATAGGTATACTACTATAAAAGCTAACTTTTCAATAGGACAATTTTATAAAATAGGTAATGGAGAGATAACAGCTTTTAAGATATTTTTATCTCCTGTAATACCGATACTTTTAGCAACAGTTATTGGAGGATTACTCCAAGGTACAAGAGTAAAAATTATTGGAAAAACATTTATCTGGGTAGTGAGAAATAATATTAGAACAATTATGACAATAATGGGTATAGTTTCACTTGCAGCTTTTATGAAACATAGTGGTATAATAATAAGTGTAGCAAATGGCTTTACCGCAATAACTGGGGAATATTACCCTTTAATAGCTCCTTTTATTGGAGCAATAGGAACATTTATGACTGGAAGTAATACTTCTGCCAATTTACTGTTTGGTTCACTGCAAAGTACAGCTGCAGATAATTTAGGAATAAATAAGTATTGGCTTGTAGCTTCAAATACTGTAGGGGCAACTTTAGGAACTATGATTTCATTACAAAGCTTATCAATTGTAGCTGCTACAGTGGGAATAGTTGGAAAAGAAAGTATAATATTAAAAAAGACGATTAGATATTCAGTACCATTGTTAATAATTTTATCTATATATGTGTATTCAATGAGCTTGATTATATCACGTTAAAAATAAATATTGGAGGAAAAAAATGGAAGAAAAAAAGGATTATGCAGAAACTTTAAATTTGTTAAAAACAAATTTTAAGATGAAGGCAGGGTTACCGAATAAAGAGCCTTTATTACTAAGAGACTGGCAAAAAAATAAAATTTATGAAAAAAGTTTAGGAAGATATGATAAATCTTTTATATTACATGATGGACCACCATATGCCAATGGTGACATACATGTCGGGCATGCCGAAAATAAAATTTTAAAAGATATAATAGTAAAATATAAAAGACTTCAAGGATTTGACGCACCTTATGTTCCGGGATGGGATACACACGGGCTTCCAATAGAGCTTAAAGTCACTGAGGAATTAGGAGAAAAAGTAAAGACAATGTCTCCAATAGAAATAAGAAAAGAGTGTCGTAAGTATGCTTTAAAATGGGTAGAAAAACAAAAAAAAGAATTCATTAGATTAGGAATCTTTGGTGAATGGGATAATCCATATATTACTCTTAAACCTGAATACGAAGCAGAGCAATTAAGAGTTTTTAGAGATATTTATAATAATGGTTATGTATATAAAGGATTAAAACCAGTATACTGGTCACCATCTACAGAAACAGCACTAGCTGAAGCTGAAATAGAGTATCAAGATGTAGTTTCGCCTTCTATATATGTGAAAATGGATGGAGAAAGAGATCTTAATGAAAAACTTGGAGTAGGCGATGTATCAGTTGTGATATGGACTACAACTCCATGGACACTGCCTTCAAATTTAGGTATATCTTTAAATGCAGATTATGATTACGGAGTTTATAAAACAGAAAAAGGAAACTTATTATTAGCAAAAGAGCTAGCTGAGACAGCTTTTGCTGAAATGGAAATTGGAAAATATGAATTAATAAAGGAAGTAAAGGGAACTGAACTGGATAACTTGCATTATAAGCATCCATTCATAGACCGTACAGGAATTATAATGCTTGGAGAACATGTTACTTTGGAAGCTGGAACAGGAGCAGTTCATACAGCACCAGGACATGGTGTAGATGATTATTTAGTAGGACAAAAATATGGGCTTGAGATACTTTCGCCAATTGATGATAAAGGACACTTTACAAAGGCAGCTGGAAAATATGAAGGATTATTTTATAAAAAAGCAAATAAAGTAATTTGTGAAGATATAGGGTTATCAGGTCATTTATTAAAGCAAAAAGAAATAAAGCATTCTTATCCTCATGATTGGAGAAGTAGAAAACCTGTTATATACAGAGCTACAGACCAATGGTTTATAAATGTTGAAGAGGGAGATCTTAGACAAAAAGCACTAGATGCTTTAAAAGATGTAAACTTTATTCCTGCAATAGGAAGAAATAGAATTACTTCAATGATAGAGGGAAGACCAGATTGGACTATCTCTAGACAAAGAATTTGGGGAGTACCAATACCTATTTTTTATAATGATGATAAAGAGGGAGAAATAATTTATCATAGTGAAATAATTGATAGAATTGCTTCTTTAGTGGAAAAAGAAAGCACAGATGTTTGGTATAGTTTATCAGCAGAAGAATTAATTGGTGATGAATTACTTGAAAAATTTGGACTAAAAGGTGCTAAATTAAGAAAAGAAAGAAGTATTATGGATGTTTGGATAGATTCTGGAACATCTCATAGAGCAGTATTAAATACAAGAAGTAATTTACATAGACCAGCAGACCTTTATTTAGAAGGAAGCGACCAACATAGAGGATGGTTCCAGTCATCGCTGTTAACATCAGTGGCAAGTACAGGAGATGCTCCATATAAAAGTATACTAACTCACGGATTTGCAAATGATGCACAGGGT
The DNA here is from genome assembly GCA_018058425.1 of Sebaldella sp. Classification (GTDB taxonomy): domain Bacteria; phylum Fusobacteriota; class Fusobacteriia; order Fusobacteriales; family Leptotrichiaceae; genus Sebaldella. The sequence goes on along the minus strand of JAGOZX010000019.1, from coordinate 18,182 downwards.
AAAAAAATGTCAAAATCTCTAGGAAACCAAATGTTTCCAAGTGTAATAGTAAATGAGTATGGTGCAGACATATTAAGATTATGGGTAGCATCTGTAGATTATAGAGAAGATGTAAGAATATCAGAAGGAATACTAAAGCAAGTTTCTGACTCATATAGAAGAATTAGAAATACATCGAGATTTATTCTAGGGAATTTAAGTGATTTTGATTATAATAATGAAAAAATAGCTTATGAAGATATGTATGAAGTAGATAAGTGGGCTTTAAATAAGTTAGAAAGATTGAAAGTAAAAGTAAAAGAGTACTATGAAAAATATGAATTTTATAATCTATTCAATGAAATTCAGTATTTCTGCGGGATTGAAATGTCAGCATTTTATTTAGATATTATAAAAGACAGATTATATGTAGAAAAAACAGATTCGAAACTAAGAAGAAGTGCACAAACAGTTATGGTAGAGATATTAGGGTTTTTAGTTAGAGCAATTTCACCTGTATTATCATTTACTTCAGAAGAGATTTGGGAAAAAATGCCAGAAGTTCTAAAAGATGGAGAATCAGTTCATTTATCTAAATGGAGTGAGACAAAATCAGAGTATATAGACGATGAATTAAATGCTAAATGGAATAAAATAATGGAATTAAGAAAAGAAGTTTATAAGGAAATAGAAAAAGCTAGACAAGAAAAAGTGGTAGGATTATCATTAGATGCAAAGGTTGTTTTATCTATAAATAATAAGGATTTTGAGTTTATAAAAGATATAGCTATAAATGATTTAGAAGATTATTTTATAGTATCTAAAATAAACTTAGAAACAGAAGAAAACATGGTGTCTACTGAAATAGAAGGAATAAGTGTGAAAGTTTCTAAATCAGATGGAGAAAAGTGTGAAAGATGTTGGAAGTATGATGAATTAGGAACAGATCCTAAGCATTTAGATGTATGTCCAAGATGTGCTAAAGTTTTGAATAGTTAGGAAGTGATTTTTTGCAGTACATTTTATTTATACTAGTATTAGTAGGAATAGATCAAGGAACAAAAATATATATGAGATCGTTAGCCAATGGGGTAGAAGCTTATTCTATCCCAGTTATTGGAGATTTCTTCCATTTAACATATGTAGAAAATCGTGGAGGAATCTTTGGAGTTATGCAGGGGAAAATAATGGTTTTTACTATTTTAAGTACACTGGTAATAGCTTATCTCATTTATTCAGAATGGAAAAATATAAAAAATTATACAAAATGGACAAAAATAGGAATAACTTTCATAGCTTCAGGAGCTGTTGGAAATATGGCAGATAGAATTTTTAGAGGATACGTTATAGATATGCTTGATTTTAGAGGTATATGGCATTTTATATTTAATTTTGCAGATGTATTTATAAATATAGGAGTAGGGATAATACTCTTAGATATAATAGTAAAAAAACTGAAAAGTAGGAGGGAATAAATGACCTTTCAAAATATGATACTAACATTACAAAAATTTTGGGGAGAAAAAGGATGTGTAATAGGCAATCCTTATGATGTGGAAACAGGGGCAGGAACTTTTAATCCAGATACATTTTTAATGTCTTTAGGACCTGAACCTTGGAATATAGCTTATGTAGAACCTTCAAGAAGGCCAAAAGATGGTCGTTATGGAGAAAATCCTAATAGATTATACCAACATCATCAATTTCAAGTGATAATGAAACCGTCACCTGAAAATATACAGGAATTATACTTAGAAAGCTTACAAGCTTTAGGGATAAATCCTAAGGAACATGATATAAGATTTGTAGAAGACAACTGGGAAGGTCCAACATTAGGAGCTTGGGGACTAGGTTGGGAAGTCTGGCTAGATGGAATGGAAGTGACACAATTCACTTATTTCCAACAGGTTGGAGGACTAGAATTAGATATAACACCTGTAGAATTAACTTATGGATTAGAAAGATTAGCCCTATATTTACAAAATAAAGATGATGTCTATGATTTAGAGTGGACAGACGGTGTAAAATATGGTGAAAGAAGACATCAATATGAGTATGAGATGTCAAAATACAGCTTTGAAGTGTCAGATTCAGAAATGAATTTTAAGTTATTTGATATGTATGAAAAGGAAGCTAAAAATTGTTTAGAGCATAAATTAGTTCTTCCGGCATACGACTATGTACTAAAATGTTCTCATGTATTTAATAATTTAGATGCAAGAGGATCAATAAGTACTACAGAAAGAATGTCGTATATATTAAGAGTTAGAGATTTAGCTAAAAATTGTGCTGAGCAATTTGTAGAGATCAGAAAAAACTTAGGATTCCCATTATTAAAAAAATAAAATTACTTAATAAATTTAGAGAAAAGAAAGGAGTAAAGGCTTGAATTTTCTTTTTGAAATAGGTGTGGAAGAACTGCCTTCAAGATATGTAAATAGTTCAGAGAAAGAATTAGAAAAACTAATTTCAGAGAAATTAAAAGAGGAAAGAATTGGGTACAAAAGTCTAAAATCATACAGTACTCCAAGAAGAGTGGCAGTATTAGCAGAAGGATTAAGTGACAAACAAGAAGAGCTTTATAAAAAGAGTTTGGGGCCTTCTGTAGAAGTGGCATTTAAAGATGGAAAACTTACAAAAGCAGGAGAAGGATTTTTGAAAGGGCAAGATGCTCAAGAATCAGACATAAAGATAATAGAAAATGAAAAAGGAAAATATATTTCGATTGAAAAATATTATGCTGGACATGTGACTAAAGAGATTTTACCAGATATTTTAGATAGTTCAATTAGAAGTCTGAGTTTTGATAAGTCAATGAAGTGGTCTGATAAACAATTTAGATTTGCAAGACCAATTAAATGGATTTTAGCATTACTTGATAATGAAATATTAGATTTTGAATTTGAAGGAATAAAGTCTTCAAATAAAACAAGAGGAATGAGAAACTTTGCTTCTCAAGAGATAGAAGTAAAAGATATAATGGATTATGAAAATATACTAGAGAAAAACTTTGTAATTGCAGATTCTGGAAAGAGAAAAGAAAAAATTCTAAATAGTATAAAGGAAAACTGCGAAAATGACGGTGATAAAGTAATAGTAAATGATTATCTTTTAGATGAAGTAGTAAATTTAGTAGAATATCCTTATGCAATAAAAGGAGAATTTAGTGAAAATTACTTGGATCTTCCAGAGGATATTATCACTATAACTATGGAAACACATCAAAGATATTTTCCCGTGAGAAACTCAAGTGGGAAATTAAGCAATAAATTTGTTTTAATAAGAAATGCACCAGAGTACTCAAAATTAGTGAAAAATGGTAATGAAAAAGTTATAGAACCAAGATTAGCTGATGCAAAATTCTTTTATGATGAGGATCTAAAAGTAAAATTGGCTGAAAATGTGGAAAAACTGAAACATGTAGTTTTTCAAAAAGATATGGGAACAATATATGAGAAAATAGAAAGAATGGGAAAAATAACAGATTATTTAGTAGAGGTTTTAAATTTATCTGATAAAAAAGAAGATATTAAGAAAACTGTATACTTATCAAAAGCTGATTTAGTAAGTAATGTAATTGGTGAGAAAGAATTTACTAAGCTTCAAGGATTTATGGGAGAAATATATGCAAAACATGAAGGTGAAAAAGAATCTGTAGCAAAGGGGATTTTTGAACACTATCTTCCAAGATATCAAGGAGATATACTGCCAACTACTATAGAAGGAGCAGTTTCAGGTATAGCAGATAAAATAGACACTATAGTTGGATGTTTCTCTGTAGGTTTGATTCCTACGAGTTCTAAAGATCCATATGCGCTAAGAAGAGCTGCACAGGGTATAATCAGCGTATGTTTAAGCCAAAATTTAGATATAAATTATTCAGATTTAATAGATAAAACATTGGAAATTTTCAAAGAAGAGAAAAAAATATCTGGAAATGAAAAAGAAATATTATTACAGATAAAAGAATTTTTTAAGCAAAGACTTTTATATATATTATCTGAGGACTTAAATAAAGAGCTAATTACGTATATAATTAATATAGAGGAAAGAATTGTTACTTTGAAAAATAGAGTATCTATTTTGGAAGAGCTTTCAAAAACAGATAAGTTTGAGATATTAGTTAATTTACTTAAAAGAACAAGAAATATTTTAAAAGAAAATAAGGTCATATTTGAAACAGTAAAAGAAAGTATCTTTGAAAAAAATGAAGAGCAAGAATTATTTAACTATATTAAAGAGTTGGAAAAAACAATTAATAATCAAGAATTTTATCATATTATAGAAACACTATTAAAAAATGCTCACATAATAAATAATTTCTTTGATAATGTGATGATAATAGTAGATAATGAGAGTATAAAAAACAATAGATTGAATCTATTAAAAAGTTTAGAAAACTTAACTTCAAGAACTATATTTGTCTAGTGAAAAATAGTCATTTTAATTAGTAGTTTAATAAAGACAATGGTTTGGAATAATGTAAAAAAAATTAAGTAATTAAAATAACATGTTAAGCAGACGTCACCATACTAATAATTTAATATCTAGGACTACATTTGTATAATGAAAAATTAGAAAAAAACTTGCAATTTAGTATTTTTTAGATTATAATATTGATGTTAATACTATAAAATATATTAATAAAAATGAGGAGGTAGAAGCTAATGAAAAAATTAGTAGCTTTATTAGCAGTAATAGCATCTATATCAGCAACAGCTGCAGAGTTCCAAATTAAAGGTGGATATAATTTCATGAATAATTATATTACTGATAATGGAGGAATTAATCTTAAAAGCGGTTGGGTAGCAGGTGCAGAATATTTATTTGATAATCAAGGTGAGTTTGAATGGGGTCTAGGAGCAGAATATAAATTTGGTCAAACTTCTGGAAAACTTCAAGGAACAGAAGAAGGATCTTCAAAAACAGGAATCATGAGCCAAGTACCTATTTACGCAACAGGAAAAGTAAACTTAGTTACATCAGAATCAGGAAAAGACAGATTATACTTAATAGGTAGAGCAGGTTACTCTATTAATACAGCAGGACAAGCAATTAAAGATGCTGGTGGAACTTACAAAGATGGATTCTATGTAGCAGGTGGATTAGGAACTGAAGTTGGTCCATTCGTATTAGAAGCTTTATATGAAAGAACACAAACACCTTACGAAAGAGATGGATCACGTATTAATGATTACACTGAAAGCGTAGGAGCAAGAGTAGGTTATAGAATAGGAAATACTGTAAATGACAGAAGTCCTAAAGTAATCGTTCAACAAGTAGAAGTAATTAAGGAAGTAATCAAAGAAGTACCAGTTGAAGTAATCAAAACTGGAACTACAACTCTAGATTTAAACTGTAAAGCTGCACAAAAAATGTGTATAATTAACGGATTTAAAGTAGATGGAAGAATTCCTAATGAAACTGAGCAAAAAGACCTTAGAACAATAGCTAACGTATTAAACGCTACTGTTGTTGACGGTGGAACAATCAATGTTATTGGTCATACAGATAACACTGGTTCAGCTGCTTACAATCAAAAATTATCAGTTGAAAGAGCTAACAACGTAGCTAGATTATTGAGAGAATATGGATTGAAAAATTCAGTTAAATTCGGAACAATAACTGGTAAAGGGTTAACTGCACCAATGTCTACTAACAGTACAGTAGAAGGAAGATACCAAAATAGAAGAGTTGAATTATTCTTCGATAAAGTAGACTTCACAAAAGCAAATATTAAATTTATAAACTAATTATATTAGATATAATGGGGTCAGGTAATTTATTTTACCTGACCTTTTATATAATAAAAAATATTTATTAGGCTGGTGTTTTTAGGGCAAAAGTTAAAATAATTTTATTTGAAAATATAAACAATAGATGTTATAATTGAATAAGCATAGTCTGGAGTGTAATTTTATGAAAAAAATATTAATTTATATGATGTTATTTAGCATGTTTATTTTTTCAAATGAAATAGATTTACTAGAACAGATGAATAATAATGCGTATCAAGAAAATGTCACTAATTTTTTCTTTGATGCTATCAGGAAAAAAAATAATTCATTGGTTATAGGTATTTTGGATATAGAAAAAAATGCAAATATAAGAAAAGAATCTCAGGAATCTGGTTATGGTCCTATAATTGAATTTAAGAATAGAAGACCAGTTAATATAACCATAAACTCTAAAAATAAAATTGGATATACACCTATAATAGTAGCTATAGAGTCAGGAAATAATGAGATTTTAGAAGAACTTTTAAAAAGAGGGGCAAGTGTTCGAGAAAAGCATCCAGTATTTGGAAGATTGGCTCTTCATACAGCTTGTTATTATGAAAATGCAGAGGCTGTAAAGATTTTATTAGCTCATGACAAAAGTATAGTAAATTACCAAAGTGATATAGATGGATGGACTCCAATTGATGATGCAGTGCTGAAAGGGAATATACAGATCGTGAAAATATTATTGGAAAACGGAGCAGACCCAAGAGTAGCTAATTTTAAAAATGAGACGCCAATAGACATGGCAACAAAATTTGGAAAAGGCGAAATAGTAAAGTTATTAAGGGATCAAGATAAAAAATTACATTGGAAATAGAGTTTTGAGGAGGAGACAAAAGATGTATTGTGTGCAGAAAGTTAGTGAAAAAATATACTGGGTTGGGGGTAATGACAGAAAATTAGAGAGATTTGAAAATATGTTCCCTATTCCAAAAGGAGTCTCGTATAATTCACATTTGATAATAGACGAGAAAACGGCTTTAATTGATACTGTTGATTCTGCAATTAGAGAGCAATTTTTAGAAAATATAAAGTATGTTCTGGATGGAAGAGAGTTAGATTACTTAATAATAAATCATATGGAACCAGATCACTGTGGAAATATAGAAGAGTTATTAAGAATGTACCCAAATTTAAAAATAGTTGGGAATGCTAAAACATTTCAATTTTTTGAACAATTTTATACTACTAAAAAACCAGAATGTTATCATAAAGTAATTGAAGGTGATGAACTAAAACTAGGTGTTCATACTCTTCAATTTTATATGATGCCTATGGTACATTGGCCAGAAGTAATGGCTACATATGAAGTATCTGAAAAAATATTATTTTCAGCAGATGCCTTTGGTACATTTGGTACAGTAAATGGTAATATTTTCAATGATCAAGTTGATTTTGAAGGATATTACTTAGATGAAGCAAGAAGATATTATTCTAATATAGTAGGAAAATATGGAATTCAAGTGCAAAATGTATTAAAAAAGCTACTTAAATTAGAAATAAAGATGATATGTCCGTTACATGGACCATCTTGGAGAACAAATCTAGAATATTATTTAGATAAATACAATAAGTGGAGTACATATACTCCAGAAAAGAAGGGAGTTGTTTTATTTTTTGCTTCAATGTATGGAAATACAGAAAATGCTGTTAATATAATAGCTAATAAGCTGGCTGAAAAAGGAGTAGAAGATATTAGAGTTTACGATGTATCTAAGACACATCCATCGTATATAATATCAGAAGTTTGGAAATACAGCCATTTAGTAATAGCCTCTCCAACATATAATGGTGGTCTTTACCATGTAATGGACGCATTGTTACATGAGATGGAGGGATTAAACGTGCAAAATAGAAAAGTAGCCTTAGTAGGTAATTATACTTGGGCGTCTAGTGCAGTGAAAGTTATGACAGAGTATATGTCAAAGATGAAAAATATGGAAATAATAGGGGACCCTTTGGAGGTAAATTCATCATTAAAGCCTGAAGAGGAAGAAAAGGTTAATAAACTTGTGGATGTAATTTATAATTCATTAAATAGTTAAAATTATTTTATAAAGGAGAATGAGATGAAAAATTTTAAGGGAATAGGAGCATCAGAAGGTATTTCTATAGGAAAAGCGATGTTATTTATAGAGGAAGAGATAGTTATACCTCAGGATAAAATCAGCGAAGCACAAGTAGGGACAGAAATAGATAAACTATTAGATGCACAAAGAAAATCAAAAACTCAGCTTATTTCAATTAGAGATAAAGTAAAAGATAAAATGGGTGAGGACAAAGCAAGTATTTTTGACGGACATATTATGTTATTGGAAGACGACGATTTACTAAGTGAAGTAAAAGATAAAATAAAAGCAGAAAAAGTAACTTCTGCAAAGGCATTAGATGAAGGAGTAGCTGAATACTGTGAAATGATTTCTCAATTAGATGATCTTTATTTAAGAGAGAGAGAAGCAGATTTAAGAGATGTAGGTAAAAGATGGCTGAAAAATATATTAGGTGTTAGAATGAAGGATTTAAGTAATTTAGATCCAGAAACTGTAATTATTGCTAATGATTTAACACCATCAGATACTGCACAGTTAGATTTGATTAATGCAGTAGGATTCATAACAGAAGTAGGCGGGAAAACGTCACATTCAGCGATTATGGCAAGATCTTTGGAGTTACCAGCTATAGTTGGGGTACCAAAAGCATTGACTGAGATAGCTGATGGAGCGTCTCTAATAATGGATGGTGAAACTGGAGATTTAGTAGTAGATCCTAGTGACGAACTTCTTAAAGAATACAAAGAAAAAAGAGAAGTTTATATAAATGAAAAAATGGAATTAAGAAAGCTAATTAATGAAGATGCTGTTACAGAAGATGGACATAGAGTGGAAATTTGGGGGAATATAGGTAGTCCAAATGATGTAGAAGCTGTATTAGAAGCAGGAGCTACAGGAGTGGGTCTTTATAGAACAGAATTTTTATTTATGAATTCTGACCACTTACCAACAGAAGAAGAGCAGTATCAGGCATATAGAGTAGTTGCAGAAAAAATGCAAGGAAAGCCAGTAACTATTAGAACAATGGATATAGGTGGAGATAAAGAACTTCCATATATGGATTTACCAAAAGAATTAAATCCATTTTTAGGATGGAGAGCAATAAGAATTTCATTAGTAAAACAAGATATTTTTAAAACACAGCTTAGAGCAATATTAAGAGCAAGTGCATATGGACAAATAAAAATAATGTACCCAATGGTAACTTCAATAAATGAAGTTAGAAAAGCTAATGAAATATTAGATGAATGTAAGAAAGAGTTAGAAGAAATTGGGAAAAAATATGATAAAAATATAAAAGTGGGAATAATGGTAGAAACTCCTTCAGTAGCAATTATTGCATATAAATTTGCAAAAGAAGTAGATTTCTTCTCAATAGGAACAAATGATTTAACACAGTATTTCTTAGCAGTAGATAGAGGAAATGAATTAGTAGCTTCTTTATACGATTCGTTTAATCCAGCTGTTTTAGAAGCTATTCAAAAAGTTATTGATGCAGGACATGACAGAAATATTTCTGTTAGTATGTGTGGAGAGTTTGCAGGAGATAAAAGAGCTACACAACTACTATTGGGAATGGGATTAGATGCATTTAGTATGAGCGCATCATCAATGTTACAGACTAAAAAGACAATAATAGGAAGTAACTATGAAGAAGCACAAAAATATAGAGATGAAATATTAGCTCTAGATACACCAGCAGAAGTATTAGAAAATTTAAGATAAATAAAAAGTTGGAGTTAAACTCCAACTTTTTTAGTGTAAAATTATTTTATTTTATTTGATATTATGTTACAATAATTATATTAAGAGTAAAATAATTAATCTTGAAAGGGGACGATTAATGTTAAAAGAAGAAGAAATGAGACTCAAAGAGTTAGAATTTAAAAAGGAAATGGAAGAGTTTAGTATTGAGAAAGAAAGACTAAAACAGATAGTCGGCTCTATTGGTGGAAAACGAAGCACGAAAAAAGAAACTGTGATAAATTTAATATTTTTATTTCTTGTATTATTATTTTTTATTTTAAGTTATACTTTAGAGGGGATAACTTCTATATTATCAATAGAAATTGGGGTATTATTAATATCTTTAAAAATGATATTACTAATGCAAAATCAGCATAAAAATAGTCACTTCCAATTTTGGGTATTAAGTACTTTAGAATATAGAGTAAATCTAATTGATAAAAGAATTAAAAATATTGAAAAGATAGTAAAAAAAATGGAATCTGAGGTGTAAGATGAAAGTAGTTGAATTTTTAGTAGATGGATTTGAGCAAATAGAAGCAATGGCACCTATTGATTTGTTAAGAAGAGCAGAAATTGAAGTAGATATAGTTTCTGTATTTAATGTATCTAATGTAAAGAGCAGCCATAATGTAACCATTGAAACAGAAAAAAATATAAATGATATTAATCTTGATGACTATGATATGATAATACTTCCTGGAGGTCCGGGAACTGTTAAATATAAAGAATCTAAGTTTTTACTAGATAGTCTGATTAGATATAATAAGAATAAAGGAAAATATATAGCAGCAATATGTGCAGCACCAAGTATTTTAGCTCATTTAGGAATTTTAAATGGGAAGAATGCTGCTTGCTTTCCAAGTGTAGAAAGTGAGCTTATTGAAGGTGGAGCAATTTTAAGTAAGAGTAAAGTAGTCGTAGATGGAAATATAATAACCTCAAGGGGAGCTGGGACAGCAATAGATTTTTCTTTGAAACTCATAGAGATTTTAAAAGGTTCAGTGGAAGCAGAAAAAATCTCTGATATGATTGTTTATAAATAAAAAATAAAATAGCAGCTCACTAATGAACTGCTATTTTTATAAAATTACTAATAAAATTAAAATAAGGATTGGTTGATGTTATGAATAAAAAACCAAAATATCTGGAAATAAAAGATGAAATAAAGAGTCAAATTTTAAATAAAAAATATAATGTCGGTGATAAGATTTCATCAGAAAGAGAATTAGCTGTTTTTTATAATGTAACAAGAGTGACAGTACAAAAATCTATGAATGCACTTGAACAAGAAGGATTTATAGAAAGAGTACATGGAAAAGGCATGTTTGTTTTGAAAACTTCTGAAAATAATATTTATATTTTAAATAATGAGAAAAGTGATAGTATCTTAGGTTTTTCTAGAGAATTTAAAAATAGAGTAAAGATTTCCAGCGAACTTATTAAGTTCCATGTCAAAAAAGCAGGTAAAAGCTTGGCTAAATTTTTGGCAATAAATGAAGCTGATGAAGTACACTTTATTAGAAGAGTCAGATTAATAGACGATGTTCCAGTTATAGTAGAAGACAGTAACATACCATTAAAGATAATAAAAGAGATTCCTAAAGAAATTTTGGAAAATGGTTCATTGTATGAATATATTGAAGAAATAACTGGGAAGAAGATAAAAGATGCTGACTCTATTATAGAAGCAGCATTATTTAATGAAGAATTAGCAGGGTTATTAAGTATAAAGGCAGGCTCTCCTATGTTAAAAATATCAGAAGTAACAAGGTTAGACGATAAAACGATTTTTAATTACTCATATAGTTATAATAAGGCAGACGTTTTTAGAATAAAAAATATGAAGATAGAAAAGTAAAAATTCCCTTTACCTGCTACTATGGTAAAGGGAATTTTATTTTAAAATCTATAGTAAAGAGGCAGCTTCCTTATCTAAGAAAAAATATAATTTTGGAAAATCTTGAAGTAAGCTAGATGGAACCGCAGGAGTTTTTTCTCCGTTTATAGTTTCTTTTACAATCTCAGCTTTTCTTTTTCCATTTGCCATTAAGATAATTGTATCAGCTTCATTTATAGTTTTCATTCCTAAAGAAATACCTTTACTTACATTAACAGCTTCATCAAAGTATTTTACAGATACATCTTTTGTGATAGGATCTAGGTCTACTACATGACAATAAGTGTCTAGTGGAACATTAGGCTCATTAAAACCAATGTGTCCATTCATACCTATACCAAGAACCATTATATCTATACTATTATTATCTGAAATGAAACTATCAACTCTTTTACATTCTTTGTCTAAATCTTCTGCTAATCCGTTAAAAAAGCATATTTGATCATCAGAAAGAGGTATCAGATCAAAGAAGTTATTATAAAGAGTTTCTTGACAACTTCCCTTTGTTTCTCTTCCTAAACCTACCCATTCATCTAAACCTACAAATTTACATTTACTTAAATCAACCTTTCCATTTTTAGATGCTTCAACTAAACTTTTGAAAAGTCCAAAAGGAGTTTCGCCACCAGCAATACAGATTAGACTATCAGGTTTTTTATTTACAAGGTCTATTACTAAGTTACTCACTTCATTTGATATTTCATCATAGTTATTTTTGATTATAAGATTCATTTTTTTCTCCTTTATTATGTGTTATAAGTATTGAGGTTGCTATTAATTACTTATTATATTGAGGTAAGTATTCTTTGTTAGCTTCTAAAAGTTCGTTAAGTATTAATTCTGCAATATTAGCAGATGGAACTAATGGGTGTATAGTTAAAGCTAAAAGTGCAGTGTTATAATCACCTGTTACTGCAGCCTCTACAGCTAACTCTTCATAAGCCTTTACACTTTGTATAAGTCCTCTTATTTTAATTGGAAGTTTTCCATAAACTATTGGGTGAGCTCCTGATTTATCAATTACAGAGTTAGTTTCTATAACTACATTTTCAGGAAGGTCTGAAACTGCACCGTTATTTACAGTATTAACCACATGTATTTCTTTTTTATCATTATAAATCGAGCTTATAATAGAGCATGCTGTATCAGAGTAATAAGCTCCACCTCTACTTTCTAGTTCTTTAGGTTTTACAGCTAAATTTACATCTTTATAAATTTCAAATAAGTTTTTTTCAATTTCTTTAGTCTGTTCTCCTCTTGTTCCTTTTGAAGCTTGGTCACTCTTAGCTATATCAACCATTTCTTTATCTAAAAAGAAGTATTTTAAATATGAAATAGGATACATATGTAGGGCTTGAGTGAATTTTTTAGAAAAACCAATATCAGGAATATTTTTTAAGCTGTTACTTCCCTCACCTAAAGTCAATTTTTCAATAAAGTCCTCAGTAACATCATTACCTTTTAGATATATTTTATCTGCGAAAATTAAATGATTTAATCCTATAATTCTGGCATAAATATCGGCTTTTTCTGCACCATAGGCTTTGGCAATATCCATAAGCATATTATTAGCTCCACTGCAAATTCCAATTGTTTTAGTATTTGAATGTTTTTCAATTGCTTCAGTAACTATTCCAGCTGGGTTTGTAAAGTTAATTAACCATGCATCAGGGCATAATCGTTCCATATCCTTGCAAATATCAAGTAATACAGGGATAGTTCGTTGGGCTTTCATGAATCCACCAGGTCCAGTTGTTTCTTGACCAAGAACACCATACTTTAAAGGGATTTTTTCATCATTTATTCTAGCGTCTAAAAGTCCTACTCTTAACTGTGTTGTTACAAAATCTGCATCTTTTAATGCTTCTTCTCTATCTGTAGTAAGATGTATCTTCATAGGAAGACCAGCTTTTTCAACCATTCTTCTAGCTAAATTTCCTACGATTTCCAATTTCTCTTTCCCTTTTTCTATATCAACAAGGTAGTAATCTGTAACAGGTAATTCATCATATCTTTTTATAAATCCGTCAATTAGTTCTGGTGTGTAGCTTGATCCACCACCAATAGTTACAATTTTTAATTTTTTCACGTTTTCACCTCTTCATATTATGTGTTAATTTTTTTAGTTTGTAGTAAGTGTTAATTCTTCTTCTCTTTCAGAGTTTTCCTTTTCTAATTGTTTCTTTTCTGCCATTTTGAAGAATGGTAAGAAGACAGCTACTGATATTACAATGGTACAAATTGACCAAATAACAGCAGGTATGTTTCCTCCAGTTACAAAATAGGCTGCAAATATAGGTGGCATTGTCCAAGGTATTTGTAATACTGGACGTCCAATTATATTAAAGTACATTAGTCCGTATGTCATGGTACACAAAATCATTGGAGTAAGAGTAAATGGAATCATCATAATAGGATTAAATACTACTGGAAATCCAAAGATTACTGGTTCATTTATACAAAATATAGCAGATGGCAGCGAAAGCTCACCAACAGACTTATAGAGTTTACTCTTAGATTTCAGCATAGAAAGAACCAACCCAAGTGTGGCACCTGTTCCTCCAATACACATGAAGACAATGTAGAAACCATCAGCTGTGATATGTGGTATTGGTTGGTGATGTAAGTAAGCCTGTGTATTTTCAGCAATATATTTTAGGAATATTGGACTTGTTATACCTGATAAAACATTATCACCATGTATCCCACAACACCATAATATTGAAATTAAAAAGATTAATACTAACATTCCTGGCAGAGTTCCCAATCCCATAACTAAAGGACTTAGAAGCCATGTAAAGAAAGAGTTAATATCAAAGTTTAAAATAATTCTTATGAACCAAATTAAAGTTATAGAGACTGCACCTGGAACCAAGCTTGCAAAAGATTGAGCAACTGCTGGCGGTACTCCGTCTGGAAGTTTAATAACTATATTTCTAGAAATAAAAAAATGTATTATGTGAACAGTCATTATTGATAATATTATTGCTGAAAATAGACCTGCAGCTCCTAAATTATCCACATTTAGTTTATATGTAGAGTCTAATTGAGCTAATAAGAATACTACTAATGTAACAGTTGAGCAAGAAATAGCATCTAGCTTGTACTGTTTAGCCAAGTTATAACTAATACCAATAGCTGATATTATTCCAATTGCTCCAAATGTAACAGAAACTGGGGCACTTAATTTATCAGCAAATGGCCCTAAAAATTCCGACCATCCTGGTATAGGTAGATTTGCTAAGATTAGAAATATACTTCCTGTAATTGTAAATGGGAGTGTCAAAGTTATTCCATTTCTTATAGCAACTAAAATTTTATTTTCTCCAATTTTAATAAGAATTGGAATAAGTTTATTTTCTATAAATTTGATCATTTTTTATTTTCCTCCTAAGTTTTTAAAAATGTTTAAAAGTGTCACCTCATGAAATTAAACTTTTAAATATCAACTGGTATACTCCAGTTGATAAGAGTATACCATGTTTTTTTTGAAAGTCAATAACACGATATATAAAAAAATTATTTTATATTTTTTATATATGAAGAGAGAAACTCTGTTAAAGCTTATAGAACTTAAATTAGTTACAAAAAATATTTTTAAATAATTTAAAAAATTAATGCTTAGATGTGTAACTTTGTATGTTAGTTTTAATACAATTATGTTATAATTACCTAAAAATCATTTGAGAAGAGGAGAGAAGAATATTGGTGATGTTTAGTTTACAAATATTTTTAGTATCCATAACAGCTGGGATACTTGGATCTATATTGGGATTAGGTGGAGGAATAATAATAATTCCAGTATTAACATTAGTATATAAAGTTGATATAGAGCATGCAATAGGGGCCAGCATAGTAGCGGTAATTGCAACATCTAGTGGAGCGGCTATTGCTTACATAAAGGATAAAGTAACTAATATTAGAATAGGAATGTTTTTGGAAATTGCAACAACAGTGGGGGCTATAACTGGAGCCTTTATAGGTGGTTTGCTAAACTCAAAATATTTATTTGTTATTTTTAGTTTATTAATGTTATATTCGACTTTTATGATGTTAAAAAAATCAAATACAGAACTACCAAATAATGTAGTTCAAGATCCATTAGCAGATAAACTGAATTTACATGGTGAATATTATGATAAGTCTTTAAAAGAGGATGTTAAATATAATGTCAGCGGAGTAAAAAGCGGCTTTGGAATAATGTATTTCGCAGGAATAATGTCAGGACTATTAGGGATAGGAAGTGGTTCATTTAAAGTTATGGCAATGGATGTATTTATGAAGCTTCCAATGAAGGTATCTAGTAGTACAAGTAACTTTATGATAGGAGTTACAGCAGCGGCAAGTGCAGGAGTGTATCTTTTAAGAGGAGATATAAGACCAGATATAGCAGGGCCAGTTGCATTAGGAGTATTAGTAGGAGCAACAATTGGTGCAAAGATAATGCAGCATTTAAAAAATAAGACTATTAGAATGATATTTATTCCAGTGTTATTTTATGTATCAATACAGATGCTTATGAGAGGAATTGGAGGTTAGTATGAGAGCTGATGATAAAGAACTGCATGATGTAGAGATAATGATAAGTAAGGCACTTAGAGCAGGAGTAATTATTAGTGGAGCTGTTATTTTTATTGGATTATTGATGTTTTTGTTAACTGGAAATAGTGGTTATCCAGAATCTACTTATCCTTCTCATCCAGTGGAAATAATTAAAGGTTTAATGGGCTTAAAGTCTTATGCAGTAATAATGACAGGTGTAATGGTATTAATAGCAACACCTATTTTTCGTGTAGGGGTTTCTATAATAGTTTTTGCTGTGGAAAAAGATTACTTATATGTAAAAATAACTACTGTGGTTTTTCTGATATTAATAGTAAGTTTAGTATTAGGGAAAGTTGGGTAGGGATCTACTTTTTAGAATAAATATAAAAGGATACTTGAAATATGGGTATCCTTTTTTGGTTGTCGACTTCTATTTAGTAAAAGGCATAGATCCTCACGTCGCTGCGCTTCTCAGGATGACAGATTGCCCTACTTTTCAAAAATATAAATAAAGCTCTCATACTTTCCATTATATTCAATAAATATAGCAAATTTTTCATCTTCATATTTAAACTCATTAATTTTTTTCAAATTATATAATTCTTCATAAAAAGGTGCTATCTGTGGTTGTTCTTTTTGGTTTATATAACCTGATTCCATTAACTTATAGGCTTCTTTAAAAATAGGAGCCATTTGAGTCAAGTAAAATAGATTCATTTTACTTATTATTTCAAATAATTCATTATATAATTCAGGTAAATTAGTAAAAGTCTTTTTTAGGTCAAAAATCAATTTATATCTCTCTTCAAAAGGAAGTATAGTTTTAAAAAATCTTGTATTAAAATAATTATACTTTATTGATTCAATAAGAAATATTTCAAAATTCCCCTTATAGTGAAGGCGTGCATAGTCAATGTTCTTTTTCATATAGCTAAATCCTCTTGTAGATAGCGTTAAAAATACAAAGTTCCATATTTTATGAATATTCTTTATAAGAGGAAGAACATCTTTTAATAATAAGTCAGTATTAGCTTCAAATCCATTTTTAGTTTCATCTGTTAAATAAAATTTTAAGCCTATAATTTTGCTACTAGAAGAATGGTGTAACTTTATTTTTTCATATTTCACTTTCAGAGATGTATAATTTTCTATTTCATTAACACAGCTAATTAATACATTTTTTTCAAAGTCGTAGAATCTAGAATATGAATCATTTAGTTCTAAGTAATTTTTTAGTGTTAATAATGATACTTCAAAAAAACTATTTATTCCAATGTTATTAGTCAAAAACAAAAATAAACGCTTTGTTATAGGGTTATTAAACTGTAATAAAACATCAAAATGATATGATTTAAATTTATCATTACTCTTTTGAAAAATTTCAAAAAAGTCATTTGAAGTGGTAAATGTATAATTATTATTAGAAAATTTATATGATGAAATAGGATAAATAGACCCTTCATCACTTAGAATATTTAATTTTTTACATTTATAAATAATTCTTTTTTCAAGAAATTTATTGAGAAATTTCTCAAATTCATCCTTAGTTTTAAAATCTAATATTTGTAGTAAACTTTTTATAGTGATAGTTATTATATTTTCACTATCAGAGACAATTTTTTTCACTAAAAATTCCAAAAATATTTTATCTTTTTTGTATATTTTTTTATGAAAGTCTATAAAAATATCTTGTTCTTGGAAAAAAAACTCATTTTTTTTAGATTTTTCTTGCATTTTTTTCTCCTTTTTATTTAGAAAGTATAAATTTCACGACTTATACAACGAAAATAAAGTTATTTTAAAATCGTTGATAAGAGAAAAGATATCTATATTTTTAGCATATTAATAAAAAAAAGTCAAAATTATAATCTTGTATGACGACGAAATTAGAAAATTTGACTTTCGTAGATAATGTGGTAAGTTTATAGTGAAAATAAAATTTTAAATTGAAAATATTTTTTATAAGGAGGCTGGATTTGAACATATATGAAAAATTAGGACTACAAAAAGTAATAAATGCAAGTGGCCGAATGACCATATTAGGAGTATCAGTATTATCAGAAGAGTGTGCAGAAAGCTTTAAGGAGGGAAGTCAGAACTTTGTGGTGATAGAAGATCTGATGGAGAAAGCAGGAGAAATAATATCTAGATATACAGGGGGAGAAGACAGCTGTGTAG
>JAGOZX010000072.1 GCA_018058425.1 Sebaldella sp. | reverse complement strand
ATATGCTATTTTGAAATCTAATCAACCATACAGAAAACAGTAATTTTTTCAGCTCTTTTACGAGCTCTTTTTGTAGTTGTTTAGTTTTTTTGTTCAATTTTTTCTTGACTTTTTATAGTTGGTCTTTTTTATGAGATTATATCATTTAAATTATGAAAAATATATAAATATTTTATTTTTAATCCAAATTCACATAATCAAAATAGAGTAATATAGTGAGTACTTATAGCTTATAGATCATATAATCCATCTCTATATTAATAAAATAATTAACATAAAATCAACTTTAAATTGTACAATATTAATATAATTGAGGAGATATCAAATGATAGATAAAAATTAGAAAGTTAAAATCATTTTTTTATTTAATTTTTTTTATCGCTATAAGTTGTTCTGGAAATATAGAAACAGAAAAAAAGATAACTAAAAAAATTTAGTAAGTGAAAGGAGCAATCAGAAGTTGAGACTAGCAGGAGATTCTTCTCCTGCTAAGTACCAATTTCATTGGGTTTTCTAGAGTTTACGCAGAAATTGGCACACTCTCTTAAAAACTTCTTTTTTTACCATCATAATAAAATTCAAAAAAAAAAGTGTAGAAAATTCTATTTTTCTACACTTCACTACATATATTCCTTAACCTTAATAACTTTTCCATTTTCCACCAGTTGCTTTTTTCATAAACTGATCACCTGTATCTGATTTTTTTGAAAACTTGTATTTTCCAGAAAATTTCACGTCTACTTCGCATCCATTTTCATTTACTGTTGCAACTTTGTTATTCACTTTAATTGATACCTTACATTCTTCATTATCTGGATTAGTATAGCCAAAAGTATAGTTATTGTACTCTAAGCTACCTTCAATAACTCTAGTTTTTATCAATTCCAATATTTATTCTCATCCTCTAATCTCTACTTCGTCTTAAAAGAACAACTCACTAAATGATCATCAATTATTCCTATCGCTTGTAAGAAAGAATATATTATTGTTGAACCCACAAATTTAAATCCTCTTTTTTTCATATCTTTGCTAATTTTATCAGATAACTCTGTTTTGGCAGGAACTTCACTTAGCTCTGTCCATTTATTTATAATTTTTTTATTATCTACAAATGCCCAAATATAATTGGAAAATGATCCAAATTCTTTCTGAACTTCTATAAATGCTTTAGCATTTTCTACTGTTGAGTTCACTTTAAGCTTATTTCTTATAATGCCCTCATTTAAAAGTAACTCATCAATTTTCTTTTGTTTATAATTCTTTATCTTTTTATAATCAAAGTTATCAAAAGCAAGACGGAAATTTTCTCTTTTTTGTAAAATTGTAATCCAGCTAAGTCCAGCTTGAAACCCTTCAAGTATAAGCATTTCAAAAATATAGTTATCATCTTTTGAAGTAACTCCCCACTCATTATCATGATAATAAATATCTGCTTCCTTCGTTGCCCATGCGCATCTTGTTTTTTCTTTCATATGACTTTCCTCCAATTAAATAAAAAAATTATTATTTATAAATATTTTAAACCATTCCTGTTAAAAAAGTGTTGTTTTTATCTGATTTTCTTTATATGCTTTTATTATTTCATCCATTTTATAAAGTATTCCATATCTAATACACTCTATTTTAAAAACTCTATATAGCTCTTCTAAATTTGGAGTCTTACAAAAATAGCTATTTCCATAATATCTTAAGTATTTTTGCTTTAATTCTGGAAATAATTTATCAAGTTTTTTAAAATAATGACTTCGTTGATTTTGTCTTAAAGTAACACCAGCCCCAAAATATATAAATTTTGCCCCACATTCATGTGAACTTCTTACTATTTCTCTAATATTTTCCACCTGATCTGTAATAAAAGGTAAAATAGGCATTAGCAGAACTCCTGCAAAAATATCTTTATTTCTTAATTCTTTTAGTGCTTTTAGCCTTTTTGAAGTTACCGCTACATTTGGTTCTATTCTTTTGGATAATTCATCATCCATTGTTGTAATAGAAATTTTTACACATACAGGCGAATATTTTGAAATTTTCTCTAAAATATCTATATCTCTTATAATCAAATCACTCTTTGTAGTTACTGTTGCTCCCCAATTATGCTTATAAAATAGCTTTAAAGACTCTCTAGTCAGCTCTAGCTCTTTCTCAAGAGGATTATAAGGGTCACTCATAGCACCTGAAGCTACTATCCCCTTTACCCTTTTTTTTACTAACTCACTTTGAATAAGTTCTAATGAATTTTCTTTCACTAGAACCTTATCAAAATTTTCTATTCCATAACAGTCACTTCTTGAATCACAGTAAATACATCCATGATTACAGCCTTTATAAATATTTAAGTTATAATCTGCACCAAACCATCTTTCACTATTCTTAGTTTTAAGAAGCATTATTTTAGCTGGTGTATATTCTATTTTCCCCATTTTTCTCACTTTTCATGATATTATTTTAGCTTCTTTATAATATTAAAAGTTATTCATTACTTATAAATATCCTTTTTTAAATGTATTATACCATTCTTTCAATTTATTTTCATCAAATACCTCTAACTTTTCTAGTATTTCTCTAGAAAATTCCACAGCTGCACTTCCATTAGCAGTTATTAAATTACCATCTCTCACTGCTTGCTTATTTATATAATTTTGTTCTCCCTTATAATTTGGAGCGCACGCTTTTATATATTCTACAGAATTTCCAGTATGCTTATTTTTTTCCAAAAAACCATTTTCTGCTAAAAAAGTAACTGCATTACAAATAGCTGCTACAGGAATATTTTTTTCAAAACAATCCTTTATAATTCCTTTTATTTTTTCACTTTTATTTTCAAGCCAAGTCTCTCCACCAGGAATTATTAACATTGCAATATTATCATCTATTTTACAGTCATCTATTCCAGATTCTGGAATTACAGTTACTCCTCCCATTGATATTTTTGGCTTATTATCTTCTGTTATTACTTTTATTTTATACTTACCATCTTTTTTATTTAATTCTGGACTCACGTAAGCTGCTTCCCAGTCAGCAAATTGATCTGTTAGTAGTAATAATACTGTTTTCATAATTGTGCTCCTTCTATTCTTATTTATAAAATCTACTTTATAGGAATGTAAATATCTAGTTCTGAGTTCTCTGAATCTCCTTGCCATCTATGATCATAATACTCAAAACTTTGTCCCATTAAAGGCTCTAGATTATCTTCACTTAACCATTTCGAATAAATATCATTCCAAAAATCACGCATTTTATTATCCTCAATTTTTCCTTTATAAGTATATACTGCATATTTCCCACCAGCTATTGTCTCTACTACAAAGTCACTTGAAATTTTATCAAATGCCTCTTTTCTCATACATATTACATAATCCATAGCTACTTTACCATCTATCATTTTATGATTTTCTGATAATCCAAAAGCTTCTT
The DNA here is from genome assembly GCA_018058425.1 of Sebaldella sp. Classification (GTDB taxonomy): domain Bacteria; phylum Fusobacteriota; class Fusobacteriia; order Fusobacteriales; family Leptotrichiaceae; genus Sebaldella. Next base: position 13,154 of record JAGOZX010000072.1, on the reverse strand, counting down.
TATAATTACTCATATCATAAACATCTTTTATATCTTCAAAAAATTTTGTCCACTCTTTTGTAAAATCTAATGAGAAATTTTCATTTTCATTTGGCATCACGTTTAAAAATTTTCTACCTGCTATTACAATTTCATCAATCTCTTTTATTTGCGCTCTCATATTACCACTCTCCTATAAAGTTTTTATACAGTAATTATATAACTTCTATTATGACATCAGTGTGTCATATTTAAAAAAACCCTCTATAAGAATATTTCAATTTTATAATTGATCACTTTATAAAGGGTAATTTTTTTTTAGTTTATTTTACTTCCATTTTCATATTTATCTACCTGTATTATATTTCCATTTTCATCATAGTATGTAGTGTCTCCATTAGCTTTTCCATCTTTATACATACCTTTTGAGTATATTGTACCATCTTCATTATATTTTACAAATGCTCCCTGTACTTTACTTGCCTTATCTGTAGTATAAATCATTCTCGGAGAATTATTTGATACATAGTAATCTGCTATAATATATCCTCCACCTTTTTGTTTATAAGCTCTCTTATAAGAAAAAGCTTCGCTCTTAGTTGTGGGACTACCATCTTCACTAACATAAGTTATAAAAGTTCCTTTTTTATAATTAAGATTATCATATCCAGCTACACCTGAACTATCATACGAAAAACTTATTAACGATCCGAAAACAATTAAAAATGCCATAATCATTTTATTCATATTATCACCTCAAATTTTTTTTGTTGAATATTCTCTATATTTCTTAATAACATTATAAACTAAAAGGTTTAGATTTTCCATATTATTAGATAATAATAAGATTAATTTTAGAATAATCTTTTATAAATAAGTTAAAAAAAATTAATGTAGTTATATAAAAGATTTATTGTCCTTCCACTAAATCTTTTGCTTCTTTTAAGCCCAAACCAGTTAACTCACGAACTTTTTTTATTTTCGCTATTTTAGGAATGTTTGAACTTAAAAGTGATGCTAGTAAGTCAGATTCATTTACTTTATTAATATCTTTAAAAGCTTCTTCTGGAATTTTTACTCCTTCTACCATTTCCTTTGCTTCTTTTAAATCCATTCCTGTGAATTCACGTACTTTCTTTATTTTTTCTATTTTAGAAATATCTGAATTTAAAAGTATTTCTAACTCTCTTGTATTATTACTATTTTCTGCTACTTCAATGATTTTTGTACTCTCAGTTGTCCTTACTTCCACATTTTCATCTTTTTTGGACTTTTCTCTCTCTTCATAATACTCTTCAACATCTGTTTTCTTTTTAAAAAAGTTAAATATACCCATTTTTTATCCTTTCTTGTAAACTAAAGTCATTTTTTCTATTTCATTTTTTATAGTTTCCCTAATTGCTATAGGTTCTATGACTTCTACTTTTTCTCCAAAACCAAGAATAAAGCTAAAAAGCCATCTATCAATTCTCCACTCTACATTTATCAAAATATCATTTTCTAAGATAGAAATACCTCTATATTTATATTTCAAAATACATGTTTCATTATCTAAAATATCATATTTACTAAAAATATCTTCTATTTCATCAAAAAATTCTTTCTTAAATTTCAACACTATACTCTCATTGTTATAATTTTCAAACTTAAAAAACTCTCTTTGTGAATATATTTCATTAAGTATCTCATCTCTTACCTGAAACTTCTTATCAGTAACTTTAATATCTCTCATTCTAGAAAGCCTAAATACTCTTAATTCTTCACGTAACAGGCAGTAACCCATAAGATAAGCGGTATAACCTTTAAATGATATTACATAGGGTTCTATCTCTCTTACACTCTTTTGACTATTATTATTCATATAATTTATTTTTAAAACACTTTTATTTTCTATAGATTTTTTTAAAATAGATATCTTTTCTTTTTCTTTTTCATTAAATAATTCATTTTTTTCTATTTTAATATAATCTAATTTTTTTTGCTCTTCTAGGTCACCATCAGAAATTATATTTTTTAGTTTTTCTATAGATAACTTTGTCTTACTGTCTTTATAGTAATGGTTTGATAATATAGATATTATTCTACTTAGTTCAGATTTAGAAAAATTTATATTCTCTAATTTAAAAGTCTCTATTATACTAATTCCACCATCTACTCCTTGTTTTCTCTCTATAGGAATACCCATATTTTCTAAAATATCTAGATCCCTATACACAGTTCTTTGAGATACTTCAAATTCCTCTGAGAGTTTTTTTGCACTGACCTTCTTATATCTATTTAAATAATACAGTATATTTAATACTCTATCTGTTTTCATATTATTCCCTCACAGTTTCTTTATTTTTAATGATTCTTAATATTATAAGAAAGTTCCCAATAATCTCTATTTTATCCTTAAAACAAAATCGACTTTTATAAAATTTGATTATTTATTTACTGTATTTCTAATAAAATCAGCAATCTTATCTCTTAATCCTTTTGAATTAGCACATTTTTTTCCATGGCTTGTTACCATTACCTGATAATCATCATCTTCATAAATTGCTCCAAAACGTAGGCTCATATTTTCTTTTGATGTTATATTATTAACTAATATATTTTTAGCATTACAAATTTTTACAATTTCATCATTTAAGCTTTTATTATCTGTGGCAGCTATTACCAAAAAATATTTATCTAAACTCTGTTCTCTGTATTCTTCTATTACTAAGTTTATATCTTTTATCTCACTTATTTTTTCTTCTCTAACTTCCTTTGTAATTATATTTATTTTAGCTCCGTAACGTAATAAAGTCTGAACTTTTTTATATGCTAGACTTCCTCCACCAATAACTAAGCATTGTTTTTCTTTAATATCAATACATACTGGAAAAAACATAATCTATACTCCTTTTTTATTTTCAAATATTAATCAATATATTTTCATTTGATATTTTAAAATTCTCATTTTTTATTTATTAAAATTAGAAAAAGCTGTTACCAGCTTCCTCCACCTCCACCACCAGAGCCGCCTCCTGAAAAGCCTCCGCCAGAAGAGAATCCACCTCCGCCGCCAAAACCGCCGCCAGATGATGGCCCTCGAAAATTACCAGCATTTGAACTGGCTTGTGCTGCCTGAGCTGCTGAATTATATAAATTTCCTATTGCACTACTAATAAAATAGCTTGAATTATATAAATAAAAACTGTTCATAATATTTCCACTATTTGTCATTTCTTGAAATTCATTAATTTTTATTTCTCTTTCTAATAACTTTATACATTGATTTTTTACACCTAGTGCTATTGCATAAGGAAGTATCTTTTTGAAATAGCTTACCAAGTCATCCAAATCATTAAATTTCTTTATCTGGTTTTCCTCAGCTGTTACTATATACATTTTTAAACCATCCAGCTCTTCTGATATTCTCTGTCCATAAACAGTATATCTTCCAATAACTGATATATAAATAACTGATGAAATAATAAAAATTACAGTAAAAAAAGTAATTATTATTTGACCAGAAGCTAAACTACTTAGTATTAAAAGTCCTCCACTGCATATAAGTAAAAACCTAATAATAGTTTTTGTACCTTCTTGACTATCAAAAAAAGCATTCAGCCCAAAACCAACTATTAACGATATTACTATATCAATAAAACCAGCTGGAGCAAATAATGTTTTTCCAATTAAAACAGCCATACTTAATATTGGAAATAAAAAAGATGCATTTTCTTTATATATTTTATTATATTCTATTTCCAATGCTCTCTTTATTGCATTTACTAAGTTATACATTTTTGAATCATTAATATTTTTTACTTTTCCCTTTGATGCTTCTTCCTGTTCAGAAAAAAGTTTTTTTATAGCTTCCTCTTCTTTACTTAATACCTCTTCCGAATTCATCATTTTATACTCTAACTTCTCTTTTCCCTCAGAGGTCAACTCTATATGGTTTCTTGATGCTAAAGACAGCAAACCTATAGTTAATAATTCACTAGATTCACTATTTTTATTTATATAGGCAGCCATCATTGGAGAAACATCTTCTGGAATACTAAAACTAGGAACTATTGCTCTTTTTTCTGGGTTTTTACCATATAACTTCCATGTAACTCCCATATAAATTAACAATAACAGTAAACTAATGCTCACTGTAAGAAGATTAGTATTTAGTTTTAAAAACATTTCCACTTTATCAAGAGCAGTAATCTTTATTTTTGAAGTTTCCAATTTTAAAAGAAAAGTTAATCCCTCTTTTGGAGCAAAGTTTTTAGAAGTAATCTCTATATTTTTTTTGTTTATTTTATATGTAAAATTTTTATTTTTTTCACCTTGTTTTCCTGTGTACCCCTCAAAAAGTTTTATTTCTTTTTCAGAAAACTCTAAATTATCTTCATAATGTATTATTATTTTAGAATTTAAGACTGGAAAATCCCAAAATTGACCTATTGCATTCCAATATATCTGATAAATACCATTTTTAGTTTTTATTGCATTTTCAGCGGTATAATTAAGAGAATATTTATGATCCCCTGGGTTTAAATAATAATCTGCAGATCCAATTCTATATCTTATTCCTTCTGAAAATTTAGTTTTAACGCTACTTTCAGGACTACCATCTAAGTTTATATAATTCATATTAATTAAAATACCATTATTTATACCTAATTTACCCCTGCTATTAGTAGGAATATCACGAAAAATACCATGTTTAGTAGTTAGAGATGTATAATAATCTAATTTTTCATTTATCAACAAGGTTCCATCTTTATTAATTTGAATATCAATATTATAATTTTTTATAACTTCATTATTCTGAAAATTTCCTGCATTTTTTTCTGTCTTACTAATATCTTCACTAACATCTGAAAATACTAAAAATGACAACATACAGAAAAAAAGAATCAAGTATTTTTTCATTTTCTCACCTAAAATTTTACTTCTGGGGCTTTATTAACCTCATCATTTGCATCGAAAAATTCTGCTGTTTTAAAGTTAAACATTCCTGCTAAAATATTATTAGGAAAACTTTCAACAAAAGTATTTAAGTCTCTTACTGTTCCATTATAATATTTTCTAGAATTTTTAATATCTTCCTCTATTTGATTTAAATTATTTTGTAGTTCCAAAAAGTTCTGGTTTGCCTTTAAATCTGGATAAGCTTCTTGAAGCATCATTATAGATCTTAAAGTCTTTGTAAGTTCATTTTCTAACTTTTGTACTTCTTCAATATTAGCTACATCCTTTGTATCTATACTCATTATTTGTGTTCTTAATTTTACTACATTTTCTAGAGTTTCTTTTTCATGTGTTGCATATCCTTTTACAGTATTTACTAAGTTAGGAATTAGATCCCATCTTTTTTGTAAATGTACTTCAACACCGCTCCATCCCTCTTTGTTTAAGTTTTTCAAACGAATATATCTGTTATAAATTCCCGCTACCATTACTGCTAATAAAACTATAATTCCTAAAATTATTAGAAAAATTCCCATTTTTGTTCCTCCTGATTTATATTTTTTTTACCAGCTTCCGCCTCCGCCTCCACCATGTCCTCCACCTGATGAATGGCTTCCACTAGATGATGATGAACTAGTTGTAATTTATGCATGGCTACAAGATGTTCTTACGTGGTTTCTTAAATTTGTATCATTATATGATCTATTAAAATTATGTTCTATATTTCAAATAGCATTCCATATTTATTTTTTCTGTGTTTAATGTAAGAAAAAAAGAAAGTCCTTCATTTTTATCAAATACTTTACTTTGTTTTATTATGATACTATCTTCGTTTATTTTATATGAAAAATCCTTATTCTTGCTGCCATAAGAACCTGTAAATATTTCTAAATTTTTCACTTCATTTGCATTTATTTTTTGACCACCTTCAAAGTGTATCTTTACCTCTGAGTCTAGTATTGGAAAAGCCCAGTATTGCCCCACAGCATTCCAGTTAATTATATATATATTATTGTCTTTTTTCTCAACAGCACCATATACAATGTAATTTATATCATATTCGTTATCTTTACTTATATATGTCTTAGGATTACCAATTCTATACTCTATACCATCATTTAAATTCATCTTTTTATACTTTTCTGTATTTCCATCTCTAGCTATATAGTTCATAACCACACCTATGCTATTTCCTGCTATATAATCTCTCTTAATAGGTATAAATCTAAAAATTCCATGTTTAGAAGAATATGTATAATAATTAATGTGTTCATTTATTAACAATGTTCCATCCTTATTAATCTGAATATCTATAATCATTTTCTTTATATGTTCAACATAATAATACTGCTTTTCTATTTCATCTTCCTCATTATCAGAATCTTCAATATTTTCAGATTCTTTAGTTATCAAAGTTTGTTTTCTTGTATTACTTCTCACCTCTCTATTAACAGATGAAAATAAGGCAAATGATAACATAACTAATAAAAAGAAAACCCCTTTTCTCATATATCCTCCATAAATATATTTCTTTTTCACTTATTTCAAAGACTATTAATAAACACTTTTAAGTCCTGTTTTCCCTGCCTTTTTACGTTCTTTAAAAATAAATTCTTCAAGAACCTCTCTTCCAGTATCTTTTAATGCTGAGTAAAAGAATACATCACTATTGTCAAACACTAACTTTTTCTTTATTTCTTTTAACTGCTTGAATTTCTGGTTATTTGAAAATTTATCAGTTTTAGTAAATATTATATAATAATTTATATTATAGTGTTCTAACCATTCTAACATTTCCATATCTTCATTCGAAGGAATTCTTCTAATATCCAAGAGTAAAAAAACTATCTTTGTCCTATTACAGTTCAAATAATCAGCAATAAGATTTCCCCAATTTTTCTTTACTTCCATTGGTACTTTAGCAAATCCATAACCTGGTAAATCTACAAAATAAAAATCGTCATTTACGCTAAAAAAATTAATTAACTGTGTTCTTCCAGGTGTTTTACTAGTTCTTGCTAAGTTTCTTCTATTAGTTAATGAATTTATTAGAGATGATTTCCCTACATTTGACCTACCTATAAATGCAAATTCAATTTCTGTTTCCTCAGGATAATCCTTCACAGCAACAGTTGATTTTATAAATTCTGTTTTATTTATTCCCATTTCTTCCACCTCTATAATCTTTATCTAGTATATTGACCACTATTATACCATAATTTAGAGTTATTTTTAATAAAATAATTGAGTATCATACTTGAAACACTTTTTTTGTATTTTTATATTTTCTTTTTTATTATTAATAATCAATACATTCATTTTGGAAGATGGAATAAGGTAATTAGTTGTTTTTCATATTGTTTCTCGATTAATAATAGATTGTCACGTCGTTTCACTCCTCACAATGACAATATGGGAGTGTAGTATTAACAGTAATTATAACCCAAAGTATATTGTGAAGACTCTTTCCTATTTTACCATTCTCATATCTTATATTTATCAAAAATTTGTCATTCTGAGGAACGCAGAGACGTGAGAATCTAGGAATTTAACGATATTCTTATACCTTAACTATTCACACTAAATAAAAAAACCTACTTAGCAGTTGAGCCAAATAGGAGTTTTTTTTATTTCCTTATTTATTTAACATTCTTGATAAAAATTCCTGTGTTCTTTTATGTTCAGGAGTATTAAAGATAATCTCCGGAGCATTATCCTCTACTATAAGTCCTTGATCCATAAAAACAACACGATTAGCCACTTCTTGTGCAAAGCTCATCTCATGAGTAACCACAAGCATAGTAAGTCCACTTTGGGCTAAATCCTTCATTACCTTTAATACTTCTCCAACCATTTCTGGATCTAGTGCACTAGTAGGTTCATCAAATAAAAGTACTTCTGGTTCCATAGCAAGAGCTCTCGCTATTGCTACTCTTTGTTTTTGTCCACCAGATATCTGATTTGGCTTAGCATTTACAAATCTTTCCATTCCAACTTTAGTTAAGAATTTTACAGCCATCTCTTCACTTTCTTTACGACTCTTTTTCAATACTTTCATTTGTCCAATAACACAATTTTCTAGAACAGTTAGATTACTAAAAAGATTAAACTGCTGAAAAACCATTCCTATTTTAGCTCTAAGGTTTGCCAGTGGTATATCTCCTGTTATTATATCTTTATCATGATATAGTATTTTTCCACTTGTAGGTCTTTCTAATAAATTGATACAACGAAGCAGTGTTGATTTCCCACTTCCTGATGAACCAATTATACAAACAACTTCTTTTGAACTAACATTAAAATTTATATCTTGTAAAACACAACGACTTCCAAAATCTTTTCTTAAATGTTCTATTTTTATAATTTTTTCTTCCATTTAGTTACCTCTTTCTGGTTCTTTTGCAGTAATTAGAACATTAGAATCTTCCAACATCAAGAAATTTTTTGGACCATCTATTTTTTTCTCTACTACTCGTAAAATCATTGTTATAGAAAATGTTAAAAAGAAATATATAACACTTGTAATTATAAATACTTCATAATAACGTGTATAAGTTCCAGCTAATGATTTTGAAGTAAAGAAAAGTTCTGTTACACTAATTACATTTAACACCGATGTATCCTTAATATTTATTACAAATTCATTTCCAATAGAAGGCAGCACATTACGTACAGCTTGTGGAAATATTACATTTTTCATTGTTTGGAAGTGACTCATTCCTATTGCTTGAGCTCCTTCAAATTGACCTTTATCTACAGAATCTATTCCACCTCTGATTATTTCTGCCATATATGAACCTGTATTTATAGAAACTATAAATAAAGCTGCTGGAATAGGATCTAAATTAATACCAAATAGTTGTGGAAGCCCATAATATATAACCATTGCTTGAACAATCATGGGAGTCCCTCTAAAAATAGCTACATATATATTTAGAATTCCTTGTATTATTTTTGTAAAAACTTTTTTAACCATTGGTGTTTTTTCATCTATATATGATTCTTTTACTAACACTACTCCAAGACCTAATATAAATCCTACAATAGTTCCAGTTAATGATATAAACAATGTTGTTAAAGTTCCACTTACGAACTGCATTCCATTTTTTTGGATAAAAAACATTACCCACCCAAGAAAAGTTCTTCCTGAATCGCTTGCCAGTAAAAACATAAACTACCTCTTTCTAATTTCCTAATGGTTGATTTTTTATAGAATCTTCCATTATTTTTTGACGTTGTTCTTCTGAAATCCCTGATAATATAGTATTAATTTTTTCTCCTAATTCAGTATTTCCTTTTTTCAATCCTACTGCCACATCTACTTCATCATTAGAATACTCAAAACCTTTTCCTTTTTCAAAAGTTATATATGTTAAATTTGGATTTGCCATTTCAGCTGCCATTGCTCCTGGTCTTTCTGAAATATAACCATCTATTTTACCTGAATTAAGAGCTACAATCATAGCAGGAAAATTTTCCATAGCTGTTTGTTTATTAACACCCTTTAGTTGGTCAATAACAGAATAATGTACTGTATTTAGCTGTCCTGTTATTTTAGCACCATTAAAGTTATCTAAAGCTTTAGCTCCTGCAAACTTTCCATTTTTAGCTACTACCACTACTAAATCAGATTTATAATAAGGATTTGTAAAATCTAAACTTTCTTTACGTTCATTAGTAGGAGACATTCCTGCCATTACAGCATCTACTTTTCCTGCTTGTAGTGCTGGTCCTAATAATCCATCCCAGTCTGTCTGTACTATTACTAGTTCTTTTCCTAAACCTTTTGCAACTAATTTTGCCATTTCCACATCATATCCACCACAGTATCCATTACTAGAATTTTTAACTGCTCCATTAGTATCATCACTTTGAAACCAGTTAAATGGTGCATAACCACATTCCATTCCTACCTTAAATTGATTTGTTTCCTCTTTAGTTTTAGAACACCCAACTAATGTTAAAAGTACTAATAAAACTAGCAATAAATTAAATTTTTTATTCATATTTCCTCCTTAAATTAATAAAAAAAGATTGTACACTATTTTGCACAACCTTTTTATATATAGTTGTTCAATAGTGCCATCCATAATGGGATGAGTGTCAAAGATATTTTCTTTGACCCCACAATATATACATGCCTATATATATTGTTCGGCGATGGTTACCTTTTGCACACTTCAAAGTCTGCCGACTCAGTGTGTTACTTATTTTCATCGCTACCTCTATAAAACCTAATTTTATTATCTATTATGACATAATGATATCTGATATTGCACTAAATGTCAAGCTTTATTATGCCATTTCATTTCACAACAAATGAAAGTTTCTCTTATAAATCTGATGATTCCTTTCATTAATTCATAATATTAATTGTTATTAGAGAATTGTATTTGCCATTTTTGATTTTATGTAGTAATATTATATTGAATTTTGAATTTTGAAGGGAGAATGAATGAAAATTAACTTTTTTACTTTTATGGAACAGCATCTCATGGGACCAATGTCAAAAATAGCAAATCAAAAACATTTAATGGCAGTTAGAAATGGTATGATTTCCACTATTCCTCTAACAATTATAGGAAGTTTCTTTTTAATACTTGCAGCACCGCCACTTGATCCAGCATATTTAGAAAAAATTCACTATGCTCAAAGGTTTGGAGCAAATTTTGCATTAGTATTCAGACTTAGTATGGGTATAATTGCAGTTTACGCTACTTATAATATAGGATATTATTTGGCTAAGTCATATAATTTGGATGGAGTATCAGCAGGAACTCTATCATTATTAGCATTTATGATGACACATATACCACTTCTTATGAACATAACTAATGGAACTGTACAAACTAAAGCTTGGTTTATTCCAATGGGAAATTTAGGTTCTGCTGGGATTTTTGGGGGAATATTAATAGCATTTTTCTCTGTAGAAGTGTTAAGATTTTTCAAGAATCATAGATTGGTTATTAAAATGCCTGATGGTGTTCCAGAAGCAGTAGGACGTTCTTTTGAATCACTATTTCCTACAATCTTCGTTGTTATAGTTATATATCTTGTTTCTATTCACTTTAGAGTTGATATTCATAAACTTCTTTATGGATTGTTTCATCCTCTAATAAGAATAGTTAATCATCCAGCAGGAGTCATAGCAATAGTCTTATTAATAACTCTATTATGGGCTTGCGGTATTCATGGTGTTGCTATTATTGGTTCAGTTGCCAGACCTATTTGGTTAATTTTACTAGAACAAAATGGTTCAGCTTTAGAATCAGGTGCTAAAATACTACCTAATGTAGGGGCAGAGCCTTTTTATCAATGGTTTATATGGATTGGCGGCTCTGGTTGTACTATTGGCTTGATGCTCTTAATGGTATTTTCTAAATCAAAGCAGCTTAAAAGCTTAGGACGTATAGCTTTTTTACCTGGAATTTTTAATATAAATGAACCAATTATTTTTGGAACTCCAATTATGTTAAATCCATTTTTGATTATACCATTTATGTTAGCTCCTATAACAACTGCACTTTTAAGTTACTTTGCTATGGCTACTAATATGGTATCTAGAGTTTCTACTCTTCCACCATGGACGTTTCCAGCTCCATTAGGTGCATATTTAGCTACTAATGGTGATCCAAGAGCTATAATATTAGTTTTCATAAATATTATTATTTCCATTGTTATTTATTTTCCATTCTTTAAACTATATGAAAAGAAACTTCTATCAGACGAACTTAAATCTGTAGAGTTGGAAAATAATGAAAAAATTGAGAGTGGAAAAAATTAAAATGATAATTTAAAGAAATAAAAATAGGATAATTTCAAAATACATATGAAATTGTCCTATTTTATTGTCACTCACTAAGTTTACAACTTAACTAAATAAGGTATAAAAATAATTATTATGTTATTTAAATCTTTCACTCTCTTAGAATGAAAGACCACTCCAAATTAATTCAAACATCTCTTCTTCATTCTCATCACTAAAAGTTATATTTTTTAATAAAATTTCTTGTTTAGCAAATTCGTACATTATTGATATCATATATAAAATTGTAATTTCTATTGAAACATTTTTTGTTACTTTATTTCTTTTCATATCTTCAAAAAATATTCCATAAGCATCTATTTTATTATACATTATTTTTTTTATATCATCTGATAAATATGAAGAACTTTTAGCTGTTACCATATAATTTAGTATAAGCGGATTTTCTCTATAATAATTTAAAAATTTCTTTATAAATGAATGTAAATAATTTTTAACAGTTTCTTTTTTACGATCTGGTAATTTTTCATAAGCATAAGGTTCAACAGCTTCTATAACCATATCAAGACAATGATAATATAGAGTATTTAATATTTCATTTTTATCTTTAAAATAATAATAAATGTTACCAGGACTTACTTTTATTCTTCTAGCAAGTGTCCCTATTGATGCTTTTTCTAGGCTTACATCCCATATTAATTCTAACATACCCATTAAAATTTTTTCTTTAGTATCCATGTTTTTTTCCTTTCATTTTAAATGTTAACATTATTATACCATAAAACAATACTAATTCAAAAAAAAATGATGTTTTTATAACTTTCATATAAAAAAACAGGGAATATTATTTAATTCCCCTGTTTAATTATTTTTTAAAAGCTACTTTTCTTACATCTTCGTATACTTTAGCAAAATAAAATTTCATTTCATCTTTTATTTCTTCTGGTAATTCCTCAGTATCTATTTTATTATCAAATGGTAATATAACTTCTCTGATTCCCACTCTATGTGCACCAATAACTTTTTCTTTTATTCCTCCAACAGCTAAAACTTCACCTGTTATTGTTATTTCTCCTGTCATAGCTATATCCTGTCTAACTTCTTTATTAGTTAATACAGAAATAATTGCAGTAGTTATTGATACTCCAGCTGAAGGTCCATCTTTTGGTACAGCTCCTTCTGGAAAGTGTAAATGAACATCATCTGTTTCATAAAATTTATCTTTTATTTTTAGTTTATTTTTTATTGATCTAACATAAGAATACGCTACTCTTGCAGATTCTTGCATTACACTTCCTAATTTTCCTGTTAATAAAAGATTTCCTTTACCTTCCATCTTTACAGCTTGAACTTCTAAAGTAGTTCCACCAACTGATGTCCACGCTAATCCATTAACTACCCCGATTTTACCATCTTTTTCTTTCATTTTATCAGGTCTGAACTTAGCATTTCCAAGATAGTTCTTTAC